>CAVZMC010000080.1:0-61367 GCA_963776125.1 uncultured Acidobacteriaceae bacterium
GCATCTCGCACTACGTCAGTGCCGCAACGCTCTGTCTGAGCTGCGTGTGCAACAGCGACAATGTGACGAAGGCCTGACAATCAGCAGGAAAGAAGAATCGTCCAGCCGTACTCAAGGGTACCGCACTGGTTCGTGGCCGGTGTCGTGGAGGGGCGGGCAGGGTAAGCTCGGCGCCTTGATCAAGGAAGCATTCGCACTACATCCTCGGCGACCACGTCGCAACCGGAGTTTTTCGTATAATCACACCGGAAACGGAGACAGCTCCTCGAAATGGCACAGCAGGAGATTTTTGAGTGCGGATGGATCTGGCCGAAGCCAGGAAATCCAGACGTGCTCGTGTTTGCGATCAACTCGCGACCTAGATCTCTGCGCATGTTCTGCCATTCACTAGGCGGTACATGCGCTTCTCATCGCGACGCTCCGATATGGAGCTGTTCGAAGATGCGATGTATCTTTTTGAACGCGGACTGCATCGTCGGCCGGCGGCGGCGACTATCGTCGAAATCGCTTACGCGATGAACCACGACGGCAAGCAGCGTCGGCGTTCGATCGATGAGGTGCTGGACAGAATCCTCGAGGTCAGACGCTGAACGCGCCGTAAGGCGTGAAGATATGGTCCGACCTCTGCGGCGACGTAGAGAGCTGGGCGGAACAGAAACGACCCAGCCGTCCGATGTCCTGGACGTAACAAAAGTGCCTAAGGTAGCGAAATTCCTTGTCGGGTGAGTACCAACTTGCCCCGTCGTCTCGCGAGAGGCGACATGTAGACCGGCTCATATCGGGGAAACCCTCCCTGCCACAGTGGCAGCGGGCAATCCCGAGGGAAGTCCTTGTGACCCCCTAACGACTGATCCGAAAGGAGAGGCGTGTCACGCTTCGGAAAGTCCGAAAATCTATGTGATGCGCAATACGCCGGCCCTCATCGTAGTGAGCGGTGCCTATTGGAGTGCAGCTCTCGCTGACCGACGGTCAGCCGCGACAAGGCGGTTGATTGCAGCGGGAAATTCCTAAGGGCTCCGGATGAGGTGAAGGTATAGTCTGCGCTCTCGGACAACGAGAGATAACGTGAAGTTCCGACCTGCACGAATGGCGTAACGACTTCAGCGCTGTCTCAACGAGGGGCTCGGTGAAATTGCAGTCTCGGTGAAGATGCCGAGTACCCGCGGCTAGACGGAAAGACCCCGTGAACCTTTACTACAACTTGGTATTGGGATTCGGTGCATTTCGCTCAGGATAGGTGGGAGGCTTTGAAGCGCTGGTTGCGGCTGGCGTGGAGCCAACCTTGAGATACCACCCTTGGTGTATTGGATTTCTAACAGCGTTCCGTGAATCCGGGCGCTGGACAGTTCCAGGCGGGTAGTTTGACTGGGGCGGTCGCCTCCCAAAATGTAACGGAGGCGCGCAAAGGTTCCCTCAGCACGGTTGGAAATCGTGCGTAGAGCGCAAAGGTAGCAAGGGAGCTTGACTGCGAGACTGACAAGTCGAGCAGGTGCGAAAGCAGGTCTTAGTGATCCGGCGGTAGCAAGTGGAAGTGCCGTCGCTCAACGGATAAAAGGTACTCCGGGGATAACAGGCTTATCGGGCCCAAGAGTCCACATCGACGGCCCGGTTTGGCACCTCGATGTCGGCTCGTCGCATCCTGGGGGTGGAGTCGCTCCCAAGGGTTGGGCTGTTCGCCCATTAAAGCGGTACGCGAGCTGGGTTCAGAACGTCGTGAGACAGTAAACCCGTTGCTGTCTATAAATTCGGCTATATGCTGGAAACTCCGAGTATCCCGCACTACGAGTACCGTCCACACCGGGCGGTATCGTGACAATGTGTCGGGTGCGGACAATCAGCAGGAAAGGCTGGACGGCTATATTTCGGGCTATGCTGATGGCGAGGGCTGCGTTTGCAGTCTCCATCAATCGCAACCCGACGAGTCGTAGTGGTTACCAACTAGTCCCTGAGTTTCATGTCAGCCAGAACGGTGACAGAGCTCAAGTTGCTGACGGTGATTCGCGAGCGATTCGGCGGTAGCGGTTACATCAAGCCCAACGGAAGGAAAGACCGTGCCTTGGTCTACGTCGTTAGACGACGGATAGACCTTTTGCGGCACGTGGTTCCCTTCTTCGAACGATCGCCTCTCATGTCTTCAAAGCAAGAGGACTTTGAGAAGTTTGCTACGATTGTTCGGTCGATGGAGCGTGGTTGCCATCGCGATCCTGGAGGGTTCTCCAGGCTCTTAGAAAGTGCTCTGTCGATGAACGGCGGAGGCCGCTTTCGAAGTGTGCGATGGAGAGAGGTCATCGACAGCAATCCAGAATCCTCAGAGACTGTACGCCGGACAGGGGAGTGATGCCCTCTGAAGATACAGTCCGAGCTGCATGGCGACATGCAGAGTCAGGCAGAAATGACCTGGCCCGCACGCTCGTTGGAGCGTGTGAGTAACAAAACTGTCGGTCCCTATCTGCCGTGGGCGTTGGAGAGTTGAGAGGATTTGTCCCTAGTACGAGAGGACCGGGATGAACGCACCTCTGGTGTATCTGTTGTCCTGCCAAGGGCATAGCAGGCTAGCTACGTGCGGATCGGATAACCGCTGAAGGCATCTAAGCGGGAAGCCGGCCTCAAGATGAGCTCTCCCATCCCCTCGAGGGAGTAAGACCCCTGGTAGACCACCAGGTTGATAGGCCGGATCTGGAAGGGCGGTGACGCCTGCAGGAGACCGGTACTAATGGGTCGAGGGCTTGACGGATTTTTCTACGCTCATGGGGCAACCCTGGAGCGCGATACCCGGTGTGGCGCTGTGCAGTTTTGAAGGACCGGGAGAAGCTCGGTCTTTCGAGCTTTTCCGGTGGCTTTTGCGAGGGGGAAACACCTCTTCCCATTCCGAACAGAGCAGTTAAGCCCCTCAGCGCCGATGGTACTTGGCTCGCAAGGGCCTGGGAGAGTAGGACGCCGCCGGTCTACATTCGCAGCTCGCCACACGGGGCTCATCCTGTGCGGCGAGTCGTGCGCACTCGGTATCGGCGAGGGTCTCAGGCTGTCCGACGAGTCGTGCACACGCACGACGACGTCCGTTTCAGGCCGTACGGCGCGCGGCCGTGCCGTCGGTGGCGCGCGGCGCCGGTGGAAGGGCGGAGCGTGCGCAGCTGCCGGCGGGGCTCCTGGAGCCTACCGGGCATAGGCACAGCTGTGACTTGGGCGCCGGTTGCCCGGCGCGACGGGCGGCGCGTGTTGTCGCGCTGCGACGCAGGGGCGTGCGGTGGGGGTGCGCCGCCGCGCTTGGACGGCGCGGCGCTCGGTGGCCCGCGGCGCTCGCCTCGATGTACGCCGCCCGCTGCTCTCCCCGGCGGGGCTCGTCCTGGTCGACCTCCCAGTTGACGTTGTAGTCGTCCTCGAGCAACAGGAACGAGCGGGCCAGGGAGAGGGCGGCGCGGGCGCGCCGCATGAGCGGCGATGTTCTCGATGAGTCGAACATGTGTTCGTAAGGTATGCGACCTCTCGGACGGACGCCCGCCTGGAGCGTGCTAGCTGTCGCGGTGCAATCTCGAGATCATCTGTGAGATGGCCCTACAGAGCCAAAAACGGATGTCGTGGGCGCGTTCCCTGGCTGCAATGAAAGTTGCGCGGAGACCGATCGTGTGTTCGCTTTCGGGCGGCCGGGAGGGTCCGCCGGGCGGCTCGCGAAACTATGCGACATGGCCCATCGGCGCCGAGTACAGGACCGGAGAAATTCCCGCCGAGTTGCAAAAGAAAGCAGAAGCGTTTCACGCCGCGCTGGTCGAGGCGGTCGCCGAGAACGACGACGAAATGCTGCACAAATTTCTGGAAGGCGAGACCATTTCCGCCGCAGAGCTGCGGGCGTCTTTGCGCAAGGCCACTGTGGCCTTAAAGCTTTTCCCGGTGGTGGTGGGCACAGCCTTTAAGAACAAGGGCATCCAGCCCCTGCTCGACGCGGTGGTGGATTTCCTGCCTTCGCCGCTCGACGCCAAAGAGACCAAGGGCGTGAACCCCGATACCGGCGAGACGATCATGCGCAAGCCCGCGGATAACGAGCCATTCTCGGCATTGGCGTTCAAGATCATGGCCGATCCGTTTGTCGGGCAGCTGACTTTCATTCGGGTTTATTCAGGACACGTAAAGTCCGGCGACTCGGTGCTCAACTCTGGGCGCGGGCGCACCGAGCGCATCGGCCGCCTGCTGAAGATGCACGCCAACAAGCGCGAAGACATCAGCGAGATTCTGGCGGGCGACATTTGCGCGGCGGTTGGCCTGAAGAACGTCAACACCGGCGACACCATCTGCGACGAAAAGCATCCCATTGCGCTCGAATCCATTACCTTTGCGGTTCCCGTGATCTCGGTTGCGGTTGAGCCGAAGACCAAAGCCGACCAGGAAAAAATGGGCATGGCGCTCGGCCGCTTGGCCCAGGAAGATCCCACCTTCAAAGTTCACACCGATCCCGACAGCGGACAAACCATCATCAGCGGCATGGGCGAGTTGCATCTGGAAATCATCATCGACCGCATGATGCGCGAGTACAAAGTCGAAGCCAACGTGGGCAAGCCGCAGGTGGCCTACCGCGAGACGATTCGCAGGAAATCGGAAGCCGAGGGCAAGTACATTCGCCAGACCGGCGGACGCGGCCAGTACGGCCACGCCAAGATTCGCCTGGAGCCGAACGAGCCTGGCAAGGGTTACGAATTTTTGAATGAGATTGTCGGCGGTTCGATCCCCAAGGAATTCATCAAGCCGATCGATCAGGGCATTCAGGAAGCGCTCGAGGGCGGCGTTCTGGCGGGATATCCCATGGTCGACGTGAAGGTCGAGCTTTACGACGGCAGCTATCACGACGTCGATTCGAACGAAATGGCATTTAAGATTGCGGGCTCGATGGCCTTCAAAGAGGCCGCCCGCAAGGCTTCGCCGGTGCTGCTGGAGCCGGTGATGGCCGTGGAAGTCGTCACGCCGGAAGATTATGCGGGCGTGATTATGGGCGACCTGAGTTCGCGCCGCGGGCGGATCGAAGGGATGGAGCATCGCGCCGGTTCGCAGGTGATCAGCGCCATGGTGCCGCTGTCGGAGATGTTCGGCTACGCCACGCAGATGCGTTCGAACACGCAAGGCCGCGCCGAGTACTCGATGCACTTTTCGCGCTATGAAGAAGTGCCGCGCTCGGTGGCGGACGAGATTATTGGCAAGGCGCAAGGCGGGAAGTAGTTGCGTAGCGCCGGCGTCTCGCCGGCCCGGTGGCGGGCGGAGCCCGCAGTGGAGATGAAGGTTAGGATTAGAGCGGTGCGGGCGAGACGCCCGCACGACAGCCGGCGGGACGCCGGCGCTACATAAGGCGAAGCTACAAAGAATAGCGAAGGAAGAACAAGCAATGGCGAAGGAAAAATTTGACCGCACCAAGCCGCACTGCAACGTTGGGACCATCGGTCACATCGACCATGGCAAGACCACGTTGACGGCGGCCATCACGAAGGTGCTGCAGAAGCACAACCCGAAGATCGTGTTCCGGTCGTTCGACTCGATCGATAACGCGCCGGAAGAAAAAGCCCGCGGCATCACCATCGCTACGGCGCACGTTGAGTACGAGACGGCGAACCGGCACTACGCGCACGTGGATTGCCCCGGCCACGCGGATTACATCAAGAACATGATCACGGGCGCGGCGCAGATGGATGGCGCCATCTTGGTCGTGGCGGCGACCGACGGTCCCATGCCGCAGACCCGCGAGCACGTGCTGCTGGCGCGGCAAGTCGGTGTGCCTTACATCGTGGTCGCGCTCAACAAGTGCGACGCGGTGGACGATCCCGAGTTGCTCGACTTGGTGGAACTGGAAGTGCGCGAGCTGTTGAAGACGTACCAGTTCCCCGGCGACGATGTGCCGGTGGTGCGGCTTTCGGCTTTAGGCGCGCTGAACGGCGAGGCCAAGTGGGAGAAGCAGATTGACGCGCTGATGGAGGCGGTCGACAAATCCGTGCCGCAGCCGGTGCGCGAACTGGACAAGCCGTTTCTGATGCCGATTGAAGATATTTTCTCGATTCAAGGCCGCGGAACGGTGGTGACCGGCCGCATCGAGCGCGGCAAAGTGAAAGTCGGCGAGGAAGTGGAGATTGTCGGCTTCCGCGAGACCCGCAAAACTGTTGTCACCGGCGTCGAGATGTTCAAGAAGCAACTCGACGAAGGCTTGGCGGGCGACAATGCGGGCCTGTTGCTGCGCGGCACGGCGAAAGAAGATGTCGAGCGCGGCATGGTGCTGGCCAAGCCGGGGTCGATTACTCCGCACACCAAGTTCAAGGCGGAAGTTTACATCCTGACTAAGGAAGAAGGCGGGCGGCACACGCCGTTCTTCAAAGGCTATCGGCCGCAGTTTTATTTGCGGACGACGGACGTGACCGGGGTGGCGGAATTGCCGGCGGCGACCGAGATGGTGATGCCGGGGGACAACGTGCAGCTGGTAATTGAGCTGATCACGCCGGTGGCCATGGAAAAGGGCTTGCGCTTCGCCATCCGCGAAGGCGGACACACGGTGGGTGCGGGCACGATTAGCGAGATTATTCAGTAGGAAGAAGCTTCTAGCAGCCAGCTTTTAGCTCTTAGCTAAAGCCAGCCGCGAAGCAGAGTCCGGCAGGAAAATACGTGGATCCTTCGGCGGCAAGAAAGCGCCGCCTCAGGATGACAAGGGTTTTGAGCTAGTGGCTAAGAGCTAGCAGCTAGGAGTTTGTTTCATGCCCCGAGAGATCATTACGTTGCAGTGCGGTGATTGCAAAGAGCGGAATTATTCGACCACCAAGAACCGGAAGACCACCCCGGACCGGCTGGAGATGAAGAAATTCTGCCGCCGTTGCCGGAAGCACACGCCGCACAAAGAAACGAAATAGTGGAACGCGGACGAGGGCGTCGGCGCTACGCGAACACAGGGGCGTAAGCTCAACGGTTAAACTGTCGGTCTCCAAAACCGAACTTGGGGGTTCGAATCCCTCCGCCCCTGCCAGATTTTTTGGGATGGAGAACGGAGTAGCGGAAGGCCGGGAGCAGTGATGGGAATCGAGACGAAGAAAATGGCGAAGTCAATCGCGGCGGCAGCGGACGACGATAGCTTTGGCGGGCGGGTCAAGGCCTGGCCGGAGCGGGTTAAGACCTTTTACAACGATGTCCGCACCGAGATGAAAAAAGTCACGGCGCCGTCGTTCAAGGAAGTGCAGTCGACCACGGTAGTAGTGATTATCTCCGTGTTCTTCTTTGCCGCTTTTTTTTGGATCGTGGACTTGATCCTGACCCGCAGCCTCGATCAGATGTTCCGCTATTTTTCGCATCGCTGATGTCAGGGAAGGAAGCTGAGGTCTTACAGCACTCTATGCCGGACGAAGAAAAAAACAGCACGGTGGAATCCAGCGCCGAGGCGCCGGTGGCCATGGATGTCGCCAGCCCGGAAGCCATTGCCAGCCCCGAAGGCGCTGCCAGCGAGCCTCCCCGCAACCCGAACATGAAGTGGTACATCATCCACTCCTATTCCGGGTTCGAGCGCAAGGTGAAGGAGTCGCTGGAGTCGCGCGTCGTCGCCTTCGGCCTGCAGGACAAGATTGGGCGCGTGCTGATTCCGACCGAGTCGGTCACCGAAGTCCGCGCCGGCAAAAAGTACACTTCCGAGCGCATGTTTTATCCCGGCTATGTGCTGGTGGAAATGGACATGAATGATCATGTCTGGCACGTAGTGAAGGCCACGCCACGGGTAACGGGGTTTGTCGGCACCGGGCAGCAGCCGACTCCGCTTTCGGAAGAGGAAGTGCAGCACATCGTCTATCGCGTGGGCGAGTCCAAGGACAAGCCCAAGCTCAAGGTCAAGTTCGAGAAGAATGAGACGGTGCGCATCACCGAAGGCCCGTTTGCCAGCTTTACCGGCATTGTGGATGAAGTCAATGAAGACCGCGAGACGCTGAAGGTGATGGTGACGATTTTCGGCCGCTCGACTCCGGTGGAACTGGAGTTCAACCAAGTGGAGAAAGTGGCGGCGTAGGTCGCGCGTTCTGTAGAGACGTAGCTAGCTACGTCTCTACGGCGGGAATGCGAAGGAACCAGAGGGATAGGTTTTTATGGCGAAGAAGGAAACTGGATACGTAAAGCTGCAGATTGCGGCGGGCAAAGCCACTCCGGCGCCCCCGGTCGGGCCGGCACTCGGGCAGGCGCAGATCAACATCATGGAGTTCTGCAAGCAGTTCAACGCCCGCACCAGCGCCAAAGAGATGGAAGGTCTCATCATTCCGGTTGTGGTGACGGTCTATAGCGATCGCACTTTCAGCTTTATCACCAAGACGCCGCCGGCTTCGATTCTGCTGAAGCGCGCGGCCGGCATCGCCAAGGGATCGGGCGCTCCGAATAAAGACAAAGTCGGCACGGTCACACTGCGGCAGGTGGAAGACATTGCCAAGCAGAAGATGCCGGACTTGAATGCGGCGTCGATTGATTCGGCGGTGAAGAGCGTGCGGGGGACCGCGCGGTCGATGGGGATTGAAGTGGTGGGGTAACGTGAATTTGGTAATTGGGGAATTTTGTAATTGGGTAATTGAAAACCGGTTTTCAAATTACCCAATTTCTCAATTACAGAATTACTCAATAGGGTTAGGTCGAAAACACTACGGTGCATCGGAACAACGTTGCGCGGTGGGAGACGAGGAAGCCGATGAAAAAAGCCGGAAAGAACATCACCAAGGCGCGGGAGAGCGTCGAGCAGCGTCCCTACACCATCCAGGACGCGGTTCCGCTGCTGCAGAAAGTCAAATTTGCGAAATTTGACGAAACCGTAGAAATCACGCTGCGTCTCGGCGTCGATCCGAAACATGCCGACCAGATGGTGCGCGGCACGGTGGTGCTGCCGCATGGGCTCGGCAAGTCAAAGAGGGTTCTAGTCATCGCCAGTGGCGACAAGATTAAAGAAGCCGAGCAGGCCGGCGCGGATTTCGTGGGCGGCGAAGAGATGGTCGAGAAGATCAACAAAGAAAACTGGACCGACTTCGATGCCCTGATCGCGACTCCGGACGTAATGAAGTCCGTCGGGCGGCTGGGTAAGGTGCTTGGTCCCAAGGGGCTGATGCCGAATCCGAAAACCGGGACTGTAACCTTTGACGTGGCCAAAGCGGTACAGGAAGTCAAGGCCGGCAAAGTCGAATTTCGCACCGACAAGACGGCGCTGGTGCATGTGCCGGTGGGCAAAATCTCATTTACGCCGCAGAAGCTGATCGAAAATGCCACAGTTCTGATCACCAGCGTAATCAAGGCCAAGCCTTCGGTGGCTAAGGGCAAATACATCAAGGGTTGCTATTTGAGTTCGACGATGGGGCCGGGGATTGCGCTGGATACGACGGCCATCGAGACGGCGGCCAAGGCGTAGTTGGATTTGGTAATTGGGAAATTTTGTAATTTGGCAATTTGAACCGGTTTTTCAATTACCAAATTACTCAATTACAAAATTACCAAATTGCCAGCGCCCGGAATCTGAGAGGGATTGAACATGGCGGTTTCTAAGGCAAAGAAGATCGAGCAAGTCGAAGAGTTAGGGGCCGAGCTGAAAAGCGTCTCCAGCATGATTGTCGCCACCTACAGCAAGCTCACCGTGCCCAAGGATTACGAACTGCGCAAGAGCCTGCGTGGCACCGGCGCCAAGTACCGGGTGGTGAAAAACACTTTGGCGGAGCGGGCTTCGAAGGGCACGAAAGTCGAAGCGGCGCTCAAGGGCCTCAGTGGCGTGACCTCGATTGCCTACACCACGGGCGACCCCGTGGCCCTAGCGAAAGTGTTGTCGAAGTACGCCAAGGACAATCCGGAGTTCACCTTCAAGGCGGGCGTGGTCGAAGGCCGCGTGATCTCGATCAAGGAGATCGAGGCGCTGGCGACCATGCCGTCGAAGGAAGAGATTTACTCCAAGCTGCTGTTCCTGCTGAGCGCTCCGGCGCAGCGTTTGGTGACGACGGTCAATGCCGTCAGCCGCGACTTGGCGGTGGTGATTGGGCAGGGCGTGGAGAAAGGCAAGTTTAAGGAGATTTCGTAATTGGGCAATTTTGTAATTGGGTAATTGAAAACCGCAGTGTGAGAGGATTTCAAATTACCCGATTTCTCAATTTCCCAATTACTCAATGGGTTCAGTTGTCAGCGGCTGAGGGTTGCGCGGTTTCCGGTTCGTGGCGTTGTCTGGCGTAGCGAATCGGGCTTGGCGCACTGGAAACTTTAGCCGCCGGTGGCGAAATTACAAACAAGACTGGAGAACTAAAAATGGCGGATCTGGCGCAGTTGGAAGAATCGATTGTCGGCTTGTCGCTTCTGGAAGCGGCGGAGCTGGTCAAGAAACTGGAAGCTCGTTTAGGCGTCTCGGCGGCCGCCGCGGCTCCGGTGATGGTGGCCGGCGGCGGCGGGGCGGCGGCGGGGGCGGCTCCGGCGGAAGAGAAGACGGAATTTGCCGTCGTCTTGACCGCAGTAGGCGCGAACAAGATCAATGTCATCAAGGCCGTACGTGAAGTCACCAGCCTGGGCTTGAAGGAAGCCAAGGATCTGGTCGACGGCGCACCCAAGACGGTGAAAGAAGGCGTTTCCAAGGAAGAAGCGGAGACTATTAAGAAGAAGTTCACCGATGCGGGCGCAACGGTCGAAGTGAAATAGAAGCTACGTGTCGGCTGGATGTATGGGGGCTTCGGGGCTTTGCCCCGGCAGACGGGACAAGTCCCGTCCCCACAAGATCCTGCCGCAGACCCAAGAATCGCTCTGGTGAATCCGGGGGAACGGTGTTAGCATCTATTGTAATACCGCTTCCGGCTTCGCCGGGGTTCATGGCGGCTCTCCACTCCAACGGGAACCCGGGGAAGCGGAGTAGGGCCGCTGAAAAGTTGGCAGACTTGTTCCGCGGACAGCGGGACGGGAACAGGCCTCAGAGACTGGCGCGGAAACATACATTTCAACAGAGGCTAAGCGCTCGAAACGGCGCCTGCGGGGAGTCATGTCCCTACAGGCGTATCTGTGTCTTTTCAGCTCTGGTCTCTATCTAGTCTTCTTGCAAGGCGGTAAACGTCGCGGGCGGCGGGCGCGCCCCACAATTTCGCGGTTTATCGCAGCCCCAGGCTGCGCTTGAAAGTTGGGAGTATCCGAATGGCAACAGTGAAGAACAGTCTCTTCCGCAAACGCTTTGATTTTTCAAAAATTCCAGCCACCATCCAGATTCCGAACCTGATCGAAGTGCAGAAGCGCTCGTATGACCGCTTCCTGCAAATGGACCGGCTGCCCAGCGAGCGCGACGACTCCGGCTTGCAGGCGGTGTTTCAGTCGGTGTTCCCGATTACCGACTTCCGCAACGTGTCGCAGCTGGAGTTCGTGGATTTCGCCATCGGCAACTGGGAGTGCAAGTGCGGCCACTTGAAGGGCCTGCATCACCTGCGCACCACTTGCAAGAACTGCGGATCGACGGTGATCACCGACCCGTTCCATCCCGGCGAAGTACTCTGCCAGAAGTGCGGCACCTACAACGCGAACACCCCCGATTTCTGCAACAAGTGCGGCGACCCGGTGGGCCTGCAGCTGAAATACGACGTGAGCGAGTGCGAGGAGCGCGGCATGACGTACTCCGCGCCGCTCAAGGTCACCATGCGGCTGACGATTTACGAAAAAGACGCCGAAACCGGCACCCGCTCGATTCGCGACATCAAGGAGCAGGAAGTTTTCTTCGGCGACGTGCCGCTGATGACCCAGAACGGCACGTTCATCATCAACGGCACCGAGCGCGTCATCGTCAGCCAGTTGCACCGCTCGCCCGGCGTGTTCTTTGAGACCGCCAATAATCGAACGTACTTCCTGGGCAAGATTATTCCGTATCGCGGCTCGTGGGTGGAGTTCGAGTACGACCAGAAAAATGTGCTCTACGTCCGCATCGACCGCAAACGCAAATTCCTGGGCACGATTTTCCTGCGCGCCCTCGGCCTGCGCTCCGGGGAAGACATTCTGCGCACCTTCTACACGATCGATCGTCTGGCGGTCAAAGACAAGAAGCTCTACTGGACGCTCGATCCGGCCAGCGAGAAACCTACCAATCTGTTGGGCATGAAGCTGGCCCACAGCATCAAGAACAAGTCAGGCGAGGAGATTGCCCACTCCGGGCGCAAGATCAACGCCGCGACCTTGAAGGACATCCAGAAAGCGAAGATTTCCGAAATCGAAGTCGATGTCTCAGACCTCGAAGGCGCATGGGTGGCGGGCGACGTGGTCGACACCACCACCGGCGAAGTGCTGCTCGAAGCCAACTCCGAACTGACCGCCGACAAGGTTTCGAAGATTCTCGATTCCGGGGTGGTCGAACTGAACCTGTTCTTCCCCGAGCGCGATGACGTGGGCACGGTGCTCAGCCAGACCTTGAAGCGCGATGCGGTGAAGACGCCGCAAGAAGCTCTGATCGAAATCTACCGCAAGCTGCGTCCCGGCGACCCGCCCACTCTGGATACGGCGACCGCGCTTTTCCACGGCATGTTCTTCGACCCGCGCAAGTACGACTTCTCGCGCGTGGGCCGCTTGAAGTTCAACATCAAGCTGTTCGAAAAAGGCGACGCCACCAGCCTGGATAACCGCACGCTGGAGCCGGGCGATTTCTACGCCACCATCGCCTATCTGCTCAAGCTGCGCAAGAACATCGGCGCGGTCGATGACATCGATCACCTGGGCAATCGCCGTGTGCGCGCGGTCGGCGAACTCATGGAGAACCAGTTCCGCATCGGCCTGGTGCGCATGGAACGGGCGATCAAAGAAAAAATGTCCGTGTACCAGGAAATGTCGACGGCCATGCCGCACGACCTGGTCAACGCCAAGCCGGTCATGGCCGCGATTCGCGAGTTCTTCGGCTCGTCGCAGCTGTCGCAGTTCATGGACCAGACCAATCCGCTTTCGGAAATCACCCACAAGCGCCGTCTCTCGGCGCTGGGGCCGGGCGGCTTGTCGCGGGAACGCGCCGGATTCGAAGTCCGCGACGTTCACACCACGCACTACGGACGCATCTGCCCGATTGAAACGCCGGAAGGCCCGAATATCGGATTGATTTCGTCGCTTAGCTGCTATGCCCGCATCAACGACTACGGCTTCATCGAGTCGCCCTATCGGCGGGTGAAGGGCGGGCGTGTGCTCGACTTCGTCAGCGTGGTGAACGCGGGCGACAGCGATCTCAAGGTCGGCGACCACATCGAAAAACACGAGATGGAGAAGATCAACGCCGAATTAAAAGATCGGAAGAAGCGCGCGGTCGAGTTCGAGCCGTTCTCGTTCTATCTTTCCGCGTGGGAAGAGGACAAGCACGTGATCGCGCAGGCCAACGTGGAACTGGACGACAAGGGCCGAATTGTGGGCGATTTGATCAACGCCCGCAAGGCCGGCAACTTCGTGCTGGTGACGCGCGATGACGTGGATTACATCGACGTCAGCCCCAAGCAGTTGGTTTCGGTGGCGGCCTCGCTCGTGCCTTTCCTCGAGCACGACGACGCCAACCGAGCCTTGATGGGCGCGAACATGCAGCGCCAGTCGGTTCCGCTGCTGCGTGCCGAGGCTCCGATCGTCGGCACCGGCATGGAAGGCGTCACCGCGCGCGATTCCGGCGCGGTCATTCTGGCCCGCCGCAACGGCCTGATCGATTCCGTGGACTCCGAGCGCATCATTGTTCGCGTCGAGGGCGAGCACCATCCCGGTCAGCTTTCGCGCGAAGTGGGCAGCGATATTTACCAGCTCACCAAGTTCAAGCGCTCGAACCAGAACACTTGCATTAACCAAAAGCCGATCGTGAAGAAGAATCAGCGCGTGGTGAAGGGTGAGGTCATCGCGGACGGCCCCTGCACCGATCACGGCGAACTGGCGCTTGGTCGCAACGTGCTGGTCGCCTTCATGCCCTGGCGCGGTTACAACTTCGAGGACGCGATTCTGGTTTCCGAGAAGCTGGTGAAAGAGGATTACTACACCTCGGTTCACATTGAAGAGTTTGAACTCGAGTCGCGCGACACGAAACTTGGCCCGGAAGAAGTCACGCGCGACATTCCGAACGTTAGCGAATCCATGCTGCGCAATCTGGATGAAGCGGGCGTCATTCGCATTGGCGCCACCATCAAGCAGGGCGACATTCTGGTTGGCAAAGTCACGCCCAAGGGCGAGACCCAGCTCACGCCGGAAGAGAAGCTGCTGCGCGCGATCTTCGGTGAAAAAGCCGGCGACGTGCGCGACGCTTCGCTCTACTGTCCGCCGGGCATCGAGGGCGTGATCGTGGACGTCAAGATCTTCTCCCGCAAAGGACAAGAGAAAGACGAACGCGCGAAGGCGATTGAAGCCACGCAGGTGGCCAAGCTGGAGAAGAACCTCTCCGACGAAATTCGCATTCTCACCGACGAGCGCCTCAAGCGTCTGGAGAACATTCTGGGTGGCAAGGAAGTGCTCGCCGACCTGCACGACGAGCGCACCAACAAGCGCCTGTTGACTAAGGACACCATTCTCGATCGCGACACCATCGAGCGCATTTCTACCCGCAATCTGAAGCGCATTAAATATGCCGACAAAGACCCGCGGGTGAATGAGCAGATTGACGAGATCGAGGAAATGACCTCGCGGCAAATCGATGTGCTCAAGAAGATCGTCAACGAGCGCAAGGACAAGCTGACCAAGGGCGACGAATTGCCGCCCGGCGTCATCAAGCTGGTGAAGGTCTACGTCGCCATGAAGCGCAAGCTGAGTGTGGGCGACAAGATGGCCGGCCGCCACGGCAACAAGGGCGTGATCGCGCGCATTCTGCCGGATGAAGACATGCCGTACTTGAACGACGGCACGCCGGTCGAAATCGTGCTCAACCCGCTCGGCGTTCCTTCCCGTATGAACGTGGGACAGATTCTTGAAACCCACCTCGGCTGGGCGGGATGGAAGCTGGGGGAGAAGGTCAGCAAAATACTGGCCGAGAACTCCAAGGAAGAAATGATCCGGCGCGAGTTGAAGGCGCTGTTCAAGGACTCCCAGCTAGCGGACATCATCGGCGAGATCAGCGACGAGGAATTGCCGGCGGTGGCGGAGAGCCTGACGCGCGGCGTGTTCACGGGATCGCCCGTGTTCGACGGCGCGCGCGAGGGCGAAATCAAGGCGCTGCTCGAGCACGCCGGGCTGCCCACCTCGGGCAAGACTTACCTGCACGACGGCATGACCGGCGACCAGTTCGAACAGCCGGTCACGGTTGGCTACATCTACATGCTGAAACTTTCGCACTTGGTGGATGACAAGATTCACGCGCGCTCCATTGGGCCGTATTCGCTGATCACCCAGCAGCCGCTGGGCGGCAAAGCGCAATTCGGCGGCCAGCGCTTCGGCGAAATGGAAGTCTGGGCGCTCGAAGCCTACGGCGCGGCGTTCATTCTGCAAGAGCTGCTGACGGCGAAGTCCGACGACGTATACGGCCGCACCAAGATTTACGAGGCCATCGTCAAGGGCGAAGCCGCCATGGAGCCGGGCGTGCCGGAATCGTTCAACGTGCTGATTCGCGAATTGCAATCGTTGTGCCTGGATGTGGAGTTGATCAAGGCCAACGAGAAAAAACCGGTGCTGAGCAGCGCGGCGGATTGAGGCCCTGTAGAGACGTAGCTTGCTACGTCTTTTTGGAGGCCGGCACACGCGGCATTACAGGCAGAGACGTTGCAAGCAACGTCTCTACAGGACGAAGAATTTCGACGAACTGAAGATTTTGAAAAACCGACCGGAGGCTTTGCTCTGGCGCCATCCGGCCAATAGAAGTGGTCACGATCCGCTGACCACTGTTGTACGAGCCGCCCGCGGCAGCGAATCGCCGCAGGAAGTGGAGGATCACCTTGTACCGTTCGAGCCCCTTTGAAATGGCCAACCCGATCGCCGATTTCGATGCCATCCGTATCAGCCTGGCTTCTCCCGAGAAGATCCGCAGCTGGTCGCATGGCGAGGTGACCAAACCCGAGACCATTAATTACCGCACTTTTAAACCGGAACGTGACGGCCTGTTCTGTGCCCGCATCTTTGGCCCAGTGACGGATTGGGAGTGTCTCTGCGGCAAATACAAACGCATGAAGCACCGCGGAGTGATCTGCGACAAGTGCGGTGTGGAAGTTACTTTGTCGAAGGTCCGGCGCGAGCGCCTGGGCCACATTGAGCTGGCTTCGCCCTGCTCGCACGTATGGTTCTTCAAGGGATTGCCCAGCCGCATCGGGCACCTGCTCGATATTTCCCTGCGCGACCTTGAGTCGGTTCTCTACTTCGAGGCCTACGTGGTGGTCGAGCCGGGCGATGCGCCGGTGAAAGATCACGAAGTCATCAAGGACGAAACCAAGTACCGCGAACTCGACCAGCAATTCCGGCCCGCCGGCTTCAAGGCCATGATGGGCGCGGAAGCCATCAAAGAACTGCTCAAGCGCGTGGACATCGAAGGCTTGTCCGTCGAACTGCGCGAGAAGATGAAGAATGAGAGCTCGCTGCAGAAGCGGCTCAAGTACGCCAAGCGCCTGAAAGTGGTCGAAGCCTTCCGCAAGAGCGGCAACAAGCCGAACTGGATGATTCTCGACGTGGTTCCGGTCATTCCGCCGGAGCTGCGTCCCCTGGTTCCACTAGACGGCGGACGTTTCGCGACATCCGATTTGAACGACCTGTACCGCCGCGTCATCAACCGCAACAACCGGTTGAAGAAGCTCATGGACCTGCACGCGCCGGAAGTGATCGTGCGCAACGAGAAGCGCATGTTGCAGGAAGCGGTCGATGCGCTGTTCGACAACGGACGCCGTGGCCGGGTGCTGCGTGGAGCCAATAATCGCCCGCTGAAGTCTTTGTCCGACACGCTGAAAGGCAAGCAGGGACGCTTCCGCCAGAACCTGCTGGGCAAGCGCGTGGATTACTCCGGCCGCTCGGTGATTGTGGTCGGCCCCGAGCTCAAGCTGCACCAGTGCGGTCTGCCTAAGAAGATGGCGCTCGAGCTGTTCAAGCCGTTCATTTATCATCGCCTGGAACAGACCGGGCACTGCACCACCATTAAGCAAGCCAAGGAAATGGTGGAACAACAGGAGCCCATCGTCTGGGACATCCTCGAAGAGGTCATCAAAGATCACCCGGTAATGTTGAATCGCGCGCCCACGCTTCACCGGCTGGGCATCCAAGCATTCGAGCCGGTGCTGGTGGAAGGCAAAGCGATCAAGATTCACCCGCTGGTCTGCACCGCATTCAACGCCGACTTTGACGGCGACCAGATGGCGGTTCACATTCCATTGTCTCCGGAGGCGCAGGTCGAAGCCAGTGTGCTGATGCTGTCTTCGCACAACATTCTGTCGCCGGCCTCCGGCCAGCCCATCACCGTGCCTACGCAGGACATGGTTCTTGGTCTTTACTACCTAACCAAGTCCAAGCCCGGCGCCAAGGGAGAGGGACGCGCTTTCGCCAACATCGAAGAAGTGCTGATGGCGCTCGAAGCCGGAGCGGTCGAAACGCTGACGCCGATTCGTCTGCGCCACACCGGCGACGTGATCGATTTGACCACTGCTTACGACGATCAGGAAGTCACGCATACCGATCCGGTGAGCTATGAGCGTGCGTTCATCAACACCACGGTGGGCCGTGCCATTCTGAACGACCATCTCCCCGAAGGCATGCCCTATATCAACGGCCTGCTCAAGAAGAAAGGCATTGGCCAACTGGTCAGCTATTGCTACCTGCGCTATGGCCTTGAAGTCACGGTCAAGATGCTGGACGAAGTGAAGTCTCTCGGCTTCCGCTTCGCCACGCGCGCGGGATTGTCGATCGGCATCGACGACATGGTCATCCCGGACAACAAGAAGACGCTTGTCCGCGACGCCGAAAAGCAAGTGGTCAACGTGCAGCAGCAATACCTCGACGGCGCCATCACCAACGGCGAGCGCTACAACAAGGTCATCGAAATCTGGTCGGCGATCACGGAAAAAGTCGCCGACGAAATGTTCGGCCAGATGCAGCAGCGCGACAAGGAAGGCGCCATCAACCCGATTTACGTGATGGCGGATTCCGGCGCTCGCGGATCGAAACAGCAGATTCGCCAGCTCTCCGGCATGCGCGGCCTGATGGCCAAGCCTTCCGGCGAAATCATCGAGACGCCCATCACGGCCAACTTCCGCGAGGGGCTCACCGTGCTGCAGTACTTCATTTCGACGCACGGCGCGCGCAAGGGCTTGGCGGATACGGCGCTCAAGACTGCCGATTCCGGCTACCTGACCCGCCGCCTGGTCGACGTGGCGCAGGACGTCATCATCAGCGAATACGATTGCGGCACGGTGGACGGCATCTACGTGCAGGGCATCGTGGAAGCCGGCGAAATCATCGAGCCGCTGCGCGACCGCATCGTCGGCCGCGTGTCGCTCGAAAAACTCAAGGACTACGACGGCAAGGTGGTCGTGGACCTGAACCAGGAAATCACCGAAGAAGTCGCGGGCGCGATCCAGGCCGCGGGAATTGAGCGGGTAAAAATCCGCTCGGTGCTGACCTGCGAGTCGAAACGCGGCGTTTGCGTCATGTGCTATGGGCGCAACCTGGCTTCCGGCCGCCTGGTCGAATTGGGCGAAGCTACGGGCGTGATCGCGGCACAGTCCATCGGCGAACCGGGAACGCAGCTCACCATGCGCACCTTCCACATCGGCGGTACGGCCTCGCGAGTGTCCGAGCAGTCGCGGCTCGAAGCGAAGAACTCCGGCATCGTCCGCTTTGTCGGACTGCAGACGGTCAAAGCGAAGTCGGGCGATCTGGTGGTGATGAACCGCCAGGGCTCGATCGCGGTGATCGACGAAAAGGGCCGCGAGCGCGAGCGCTATTCGGTGGTTTACGGCGCCAAGCTCAAGGTCAGCGAAGGCGACCAGGTCGAGCAGGGCCGGGTGATGGTCGAGTGGGATCCTTACACGTTCTCGATCCTCACCGAAATCGGCGGCACGGTGCAGTTCAAGGACTTGCAGGAAGGGGTCACGCTGCACGAAGAGGTGGACGAAGTCACCGGCCTGTCGCGTCACGTGGTGGCGGATTCGCCTGACGAGAAACGGCAGCCGGCCATCGTGATCAAAGGCAAGGCCAGCAAACGCTACCTCATGCCTTCCCGCGCTCACTTGATGGTGCAGGATGGCGACACCGCTCATCCCGGCGACGTGCTCGCCAAGATTCCGCGCGAAACCACGAAGACCAAGGACATCACCGGCGGTCTGCCGCGTGTGGTCGAACTCTTCGAGGCTCGCAAGCCGCGCGAAACCGCGGTCATCAGCGAAATCGATGGCACGGTCAAGTTCGGCGAGGTTTCGAAAGGCCAGCGCAAGATGTATGTGGTCGCCGACAACGGAACCGAAAAAGAATACTCGGTACCGCGCGGCGTGCACATCAACGTGCAGGAAGGCGAGCGCGTCAAGGCGGGCGAGCCACTGATGGACGGTCCGCTCAATCCGCACGACATTCTTGCCGTGCTGGGAGAAAAAGAGCTGCAGTCTTACCTGGTGAACGAAATCCAGGAAGTCTACCGCTTGCAGGGCGTCAACATCAGCGACAAGCACATCGAGGTGATCGTCCGCCAGATGATGCGCTGGCGCAAAGTGGAAGACGTCGGCGACACCCAGTTCCTGCTGGAACAGCAAGTCGATAAGTTCCGCTTCGCGGAAGAGAACGAGCATGCGATTGCCAACGGCGGGCGCCCGGCAACCGGCCGGCCGCTGCTCTTGGGAATCACCAAGGCTTCGCTCTCGACCGACTCGTTCATCTCCGCGGCATCGTTCCAGGAGACCACGCGCGTGCTCACGGAAGCGTCCATCCAGGGCGCCGTGGACCACCTGCGCGGCCTGAAGGAGAACGTGATCGTGGGACGCCTCATCCCGGCCGGCACCGGCATGGAGTACTACCGCAACGTGCGGCTCTCGCCAGAGATGGAAGAAGCCGCCGCCAAGGTGCAGGAGGAAGTCTCCGCCGCCTACGAGGAAGCCGAGCGCGCGCTCGAGCTGATGCGTACCGAAGGCGAGACCGAGGAACTGACAGCGGAGTAATTGCGGAATTCCCAAGGGGCAGCGCAATCCGCCCCTTCGTTTTGGCGATCCTATGCACGCTAACCCCCAGCGATTGCACGATCAGGCACGTGGCAGCACTTCCCCGTTGCACGCCATGCCCGCCCGCAATACCCTAACCATGTTGATACTGCGTTTCTTCAAGCTGCTGCGGCTTGCCTTTTGGCGCGCATTTCAGCATGACGCCTTCGCCATCGCCAAGGCTTCGGCGTATTCCGCCATATTGACGTTTTTTCCTTTGCTGCTGGTGGTGGGCGCCTCCTTGGCTTCGTCGCACAGCACGCAAGTCTATTTGCGCGAAATCTCCTACGCCGTGGGCAGGATCCTGCCCGCCGGCAGCGCCGCCGCCCTGGCCTATTTGCGAGGAACCACCGAGCGCTCGGTTGGTTTGCTGTTCACCACCTCGTTGCTTACCGTGTGGCTGGCTTCCGGCGTCATGGTTTCCTGGATGGAAGGCTTTCGGCACGCTTATGACCTCCCCAAAACCTGGGGCCTGTTCAAAGAGCGGGTCATCGCCATCTCGCTGGTCATCCTAGCTGGCATTCCCCTCACTTTCTCCACCGTGCTGGTGGCGTTCGGCAGCCGCATCGAGACCAATATTCTGTTTCATCTCGACCGGGAGTTCGGCTTCTACGTGCTGCTGATGTGGACCGCGGTGCGCTGGGTGATCGCGATCCTCACCAGCATCGCCGTGATCGCGCTGATTTACCACAACGCCGTACCGCGCACGCAACCCTGGCCGAGCGTGCTGCCGGGCGCGGCTTTGGCCACCGGCATGTGGATCATGGTTACCATGCTTTTCGGCTTCTACTTGCAGCGCTATGCCGACTACAGCATTCTCTATGGCTCCCTCGGCGTGGCCATCGCCTTGCTAGTGTGGATGTACTTGATTTCGCTGACCATCCTGATCGGGGCCGAGTTCAACGCCATGTTGTTTCCGCGCACCCGCTTGGGGCGCGAACTCACGGAAATGCACGTCCCGACGAGCGTAGAGAAAGCGCGAAATCTCACGCCCAGATAGCGGGCCGGGAATTGGGTAATTGTGTATCGGGTAATTTAGTGATTTAACCCGGTGAGAACGCTGGATCGGATTTCAAATTATCCAATCACCCGATTTCACAATTACCAAATCTTTCCCGCCGGGTAGAATAGTTCTACCTACTCGAGCACCTCGGAGATCCGTTTGAAACCAGGCAGCACAAGCCGCAGTGCCGGGGAAAACCCTATTCCACGCCCTTCCGACCCCGCGCCACCGCTCCGCCGCGCCAAAATCATCTGCACCATCGGCCCGTCCTGCGAATCCGAAGATGAACTGCGTGACCTGATGCGTCTTGGCATGGACGTGGCCCGCCTGAATTTTTCCCACGGCACGCATGCGGAACACGCCCGCAACATTCAACGCCTTCGCCGTGTGGCCACGCAGGCGAACCGCACCATTTGCATTCTGCAAGATTTGCAGGGCCCGAAAATTCGCACCGGGCACCTGCTGCACCACGCTCCCGTCACTCTCAAAGCGGGATCGCGAGTGACCATTACTCCCCGCGACCTTCCGGGAACGGCGGATTTGATTTCCACCACCTTCAAGCGTATGGCGCGCGAAGTCCGGCCGGGGGTGCGGGTGCTGCTCTCCGACGGCTTGATTGAGCTGCGTGTGCTGGGAACACACGAGGACGAGGTGCTGTGTGAGGTGGTCAACGGCGGCGTGCTGGGCGAGCATCAAGGCATCAATCTGCCCGGGATCGCGCTCTCCATTCCCGCCCTGACCCCCAAGGACCGCGAAGACCTGAAGTTTGGCCTGGAGCAAGGCGTGGACATGGTAGCTCTGTCGTTCGTCCGCACCGCCGCCGATGTGCGCCAGGTGAAGAGATTGATTCGCGCTCACAACAGCGACGTTCCCGTCATCGCCAAGCTGGAAAAGCCGCAGGCGCTGGAACATCTGGACGAAATCCTGGAGATTTCGGACGGCGTGATGGTCGCGCGCGGCGACTTGGGAGTCGAGATGGCGCCGGAAAAGGTTCCGGTCATCCAAAAGAGCGTAATCCACCGGGCGGCTGACTGGCGCAAGCCGGTGATCACGGCGACCCAAATGCTGGAATCGATGGTCGAAAACCCGCGCCCCACCCGGGCCGAAGCCAGCGACGTAGCCAACGCCGTTTTTGACGGCACCGATGCGGTCATGCTTTCGGGGGAAACCGCCAGCGGCCGCTATCCGCGCGAAGCCGTCGCCATGATGGCCAAGATTGTGGTCGAGGCGGAAAGCAACATGGCGGAATTCAGTTACCGCCGGCGCAGCCATCGCCGGCTTTCCATCGCGGAGTCCATTTGCGAGTCCGTGGCTCACGCCGCCCAGGATTTGCAGATGGGCGCGATCGCCATTTTCACGGAGACGGGCAACACCGGCCGCCTGATCTCCAAATACCGTCCGCAGGCGCAGATTTACGCCTTCAGCTCCGTTCTGCCGGTGTGCAATCGCATGAATCTTTTTTGGGGCGTGCATCCGCTGCTGCGGGAGCGGGCCCGCAGCGCGGAAGACATGCTGCGCGCGGCGGAATCCGAACTGGTGCGGCAGGGCCGGCTGAACGCCGGCGACGTTCTGGCGGTCGTAGCCGGCACGCAGATGGCCTCCGGTTCCACCAATTTCATGCGCCTGCACATGGTCACCCAGGAGGCGGCGCGGAAAGCTCCGCACGCGCATCCAAAGCGAAAAGGGCGGAAGTAGTCCGGCGTTGAAAGGGCGCGGCTTCAGCCGCGCCGTACAGCGACACGATTCGTATCAGGGCAGCGCTTCAGTGCTGCCTGGTTTTACCTTCTCACGCGATATGCAGCCTCCCGAGTCGTTCGCCGATTCGTCGCTTGATCCGCCACTGCGCGGCATCCTGCATCGGCCTGACACGCCCATGGGCGACGGCCTGGTGCTCACGCACGGCGCGGGCTCAAATAGCCGCTCTCCCTTGCTGGTAGCTGTAGCGGAGGCCTTTGCCGGCGCCGGTTTCGCCGTCCTGCGCTGCGACCTGCCGTTTCGCCAGCACCGTCCGTTCGGCCCGCCGGGCCCGGCCGACGCCGGCCGTGACCGCGAAGGTTTGCGGCAAGCCGTGGATTTTCTGCGCAAAACGGCGCCCGGCCGCGTCTTTCTGGGCGGTCACTCCTATGGAGGCCGGCAGGCCTCCATGCTCGCCTCGGAGGAACCGGACCTTGCCGAAGGGTTGCTCCTGCTCTCCTATCCTTTGCACCCGCCGCGCCAGCCGGAGCAGCTTCGCACTCAGCATTTTCCCAAACTGCAAACCCGCGCGCTCTTCGTGCATGGCACCCGCGACCCGTTCGGTTCGATGGAAGAAATGAAATCCGCACTGAAGCTGATCCCGAAGAAAACTCTGCTGCTTCCAGTCGAGAATGCGGGGCATGATCTGGGATTCAAAGGAAGATCACGGCGGGAAGAATTGCCCGCCGTGGTGTTGGCGGCGTTTCGCGATCTCTTCGATGAGCTCTCGGCGGGTTAGAACTTCGCGGATCGGAGCTCCTACGGCTTCATCAGCGCATCAATCCCCGCCTGCACGCAGGCTTGATCCTGATCTCCGGTTCTCGCGCCACTGGCGGCGATCGCTCCCACGACTTTGCCGTCCACCACAATCGGCAAACCGCCGCGCAGAGCGGTTACTCCGGGGAAAGCCAGCCCGATTAACTTCCCGTCGTTCAATTTGTCTTCAAAATTTCCGCTGGGCGAATTGTTGCGTGCGGCCGTGCGCGCTTTGCCTTGCGAATAATCAATCGTCGACAGCGACGCACCGTCCATGTGCTCGAAATAAATCAGGTTACCCGAGTCGTCCACCACGGTAAAGGAGAGTTTCAAGTTGTTCTTGATGGCTTCCTCCTCCGCCACCGCCACCATTTTCTTGGCCGCCGCCAGGCTGATGACTTTCTTCTCGAGCAGCGGAACCGACTGGCCTACCATAGGAACTGCCGAAAGAATTGCCGACAACACCGCCAGACCGACGCGTGCAATCATGATCGCTCCTTGGAATGAATGGGAAATTTGGGATTCCTGACGCCCCACTGCCGTTGCGTCCACCATCCGGGGCCACATCCTATCACGCCGCCGAAGCCGCCGGCCGGCAATCCCGAGCCGCCGCCCCGCTGCGCAGCGTTTATAATCCTTGGTTTGGCTTGCAGCCGCATTTTTCCACGAAAGGCTCCGACTTGCTCGATTTTCTAGGCGATTTACGTCGTACCCACATGTGTGGCGCGCTGCGTCCCTCCGATGCCGGCAACAAGGCCGTGCTTATGGGATGGGTCAACCGCCGCCGCGACCTGGGCAGCCTCATCTTCATTGACCTGCGCGATCGTAGCGGCGTCACGCAAGTGGTCGTGAATCAGGAACTCAACCCCGCTGCACACAAGAAAACCGAAGCCTTGCGCAACGAGTACGTCATCGCCGTGGTGGGCACGGTCAAGCGGCGCGATCCGGCGACTTTCAACAAGAACATCCCCACTGGCGAAGTCGAGTTGTTGGTTGACGAGCTGCGCATCCTCAACGACTCCAAGCAGCCGCCATTTCTTCCCGGAGAAACGGTTCTGCCGAACGAAGAAATGCGCCTCAAGTACCGTTACATCGATCTGCGGCGCGATGCCATGCAGTTCAACATCGAGATGCGGCACAAAGTCTCGAAGGCGATTCGCGACTATCTTTGCGGACAAGGCTTTTTCGACATTGAAACGCCCTACATGACGCGCTCCACGCCCGAAGGCGCGCGTGATTACCTTGTTCCTAGCCGCGTCCAGCCCGGCAGTTTCTACGCCCTGCCGCAGTCGCCACAGATGTTCAAGCAGATTTTGATGATCGCCGGCTTCGACAAGTATTTTCAGATTGTGCGCTGCTTCCGCGACGAGGATTTTCGCGCCGACCGCCAGGCAGAATTTACCCAGATCGATCTGGAGATGACCTACCCGCAGCTCGACACCGTCTATGGCGTAGTCGAGGGATTTCTAACTGCCGCGTTCAAAGCCGCCGGACATGCGATCAAGCCTCCGTTCCTGCGCATGACCTACGACGAGGCCATCCGCCGCTACGGCAACGACAAGCCAGATATGCGCCTGCCCGCGATGGTGGACGTCCGCGCGGCGCTTACGCCGGAAGAGCTGGAAGAAGTCACCACGAAATTCCGCATTCGCAAGGAGCTGCCGCTGCAGCTGATTCGCATCCCCAAGGCCGGCGACATCTCCGGCACCGAGCGCCGCACTATCGGCACCTACGGCGCGTATCAGCATGTGCAGGGCCCGTCGTTCGTTCAATTAATGACAGACCCCAAGCGCTTCGCAAGAGACTATCCGGCGCTGTCCGAAAAGATTCTGAAGCTCGGAAAGGTTGAGGCCGGCGATTTGTGGCTGTTGGCCGGAGCGCTGAACTCCGACGTTGCCGCGGTTGCCGAGCAAAGCCTGCAACACTTCTGCGAAAAGTGCGGCTTCCTGCGCCTCGACCTGGCGCAGAAGTATGCCGAAAAGCACGGAGCGTTCAAAAAGACCGGCGACCCGGAAAAAGACTTTCGTTTTCTCTGGGTCAGCGACTTCCCCATGTTCGAGTGGGACAAAACGGAAAAGCGCTGGAACCCTGCGCACCATCCCTTCACCTCGCTGCACGAGGAAGACATGGCGAAGCTGGAGGCCCACATCGACTCCGTCTTCGATCCGAAATCTCCGCTGGGAGAGATTCGCGCCCTGGCTTATGACGTGGTGCTCAACGGTACCGAGCTGGGTTCGGGCTCCATCCGTATTCATCGCCGGGATATTCAGCGCAAGATCTTCCAGGCTCTCGGCATGAGTGACGAAGAAGCCCGCGCCCGCTTCGGCTTCTTTCTGGAGGCACTCGAATATGGCACCCCTCCGCACGGCGGCATTGCGCTCGGCCTCGACCGCATTGTGATGATTCTCGCCGGCGCGGAAAGCCTGCGCGAAGTCATCCCCTTCCCCAAAACCGCGCGGGCCGTGGACTTGATGGTGGACGCGCCCACGCCAGTCAGCGACGCGCAGTTGAGGGACTTGGGGATTCAAGTGAAGAAGCACATCGAGTGAGATTGGTTGGGGCAGGCTTCGACAAGGGTGGGCCGCGGGAAGGACACGACTTTGAGTCGTGCCGTGAATCGGTGACACAGTCTGGCTTTAGCCGCTGTGGTTCGCATCCGCATACAGCGGCACGGCTGAAAGCCGTGCCCTTCCCAAGAGCATTCACGTCAGACGCTAGTTCTTGCTGGCCTGAGTTCCGGCGGAAGGAAACTCCAAAGACACGGTGTCCGCGCCGCGAAAAGCAACGACCACGTTGGCCTCACCCTCGGCGGGCTGGCCCTTGACGGCGTAAGGACTATAGCGCCATTGGCGGGCGGCTTGCTCTGCCGCTTCCACCAACGGTGGCTTGCCGCTCAACGCCCGCACTTCTTTGACTCGCCCGTCGGTTGCGATGACCAGGTTCAGATCCACTTTCCCACTGAGGCCAACATTGGGAGACACGGGATAGACCATGTGTTCGGTCGGCGCCTCCGCAACATTGATGCGCGGCACCGGCGCGGCGTGCCAGGTCGTCACTTCATCCGCCAGCGGCGCTTGCCACGGCTTGGGCGTCAGCTTGGCGAGTTCCGCGGCCGTCGGTGGCAATGGCGAAGGCAAATGAATCGCAAGAGCAGTGGCGCTAAAAATGTCCCGATAGGCAACCAGGCTCAGCAAGCCACCGAGAACGAAAAGCCCCAGGCATAGGCTCCATTGCACGCGCCTGTCCTGCAAAATTGCAGGCAGCCGAAACGCCGAGTTCGAGCGCAGGGCCGGGGACACGAGGGAATCCTCCACCGGAATGGAATTCGTGACCCCCGATCCCTCGCCAGAAACGCTACCCGCAGGCGTTTGCGGAAGCTCCACGCCCCAAATGTTTTCCGATTGGGCCAGCGCCTCGATGCCCGCTTGATTCTCGCCGGGCGCCAAACAGTTATTCCAAATCACGCGGAAAGGAGTTTTTTGCTGCCCGCGTTGCAGCGTGATCATCTGCCCGGGAAGAAGCTCGTTGCGCAGCCCTCCCAGCCGTCCGCCAGCCGGGCTGATGTCGATGGTATGAGCCAATTGCTGGGCCGAATCGTCGGCCGGCTCGCCCACCCACACGCGCAACGGCAAAACCATTTTCGTGCGTGGATAACGTTGGATACCGGACTTCATTGCGTCCATGCTACGACGTGGCAGGAAGCGGAAACCAGTTACCGAAGTGCCACCGATCTAAATTGGGATGTCACATTTCGTTCAGACGTAGCCAGCTACATCCCTAGCGCAGCCTTTGCGTTCATCCGGTTCATCTGCGAAACTGGCCACTGACCTCCGAGACCCTATGGGCCGCATTCACGTCCTCTCCGAGCACGTTGCCAACAAGATCGCCGCCGGCGAGGTGGTGGAGCGTCCTGCTTCCGTGGTGAAAGAACTGCTGGAAAACGCGCTGGACGCCGGCTCCACGCGCATCAAGATTCAGGTCGAGGCCGGCGGCAAGAAACTGATCCATATTACCGACGACGGCTGCGGCATGGTGCGCGACGACGCCATGCTCGCCTTCGAGCGCCACGCCACCTCGAAGCTCAAGGACGCGGAAGACCTGCTCAGCGTTGCGACTTTGGGATTTCGCGGCGAAGCCTTGCCCTCGATTGCTTCGGTCTGCCGTCTGCGCCTGGAAACACGCGCTCCAGACGAGGTTTCGGGGACCATCGTCGAAATCAACGGCGGCAAGATTTTCAAAGTGGAAGAAGCGGGATTGCCCCCAGGAACCTCAATCACGGTCCGCGATTTGTTTTTCAATACGCCGGCGCGCAAGAAATTTCTGAAAGCCGAATCCACCGAGCTTTCGCATATTGCCTCGCTGGTCACGCACTACGCGCTGGCGCATCCCGATAAGCATTTCGAGCTGCACTCCGCGACCAATGCCATGCTGGTCGCGCCGCCGGTTGCGGGGACGAGCGAGCGGGTGTATCAGGTTTTCGGCCAGGAGGTCCTCGACCAGCTAATTCCTCTAGCCGCCGCGCAGCCTCTGGACCGAATCGGCTTGCCGCAGCCACCTCCCTGGAAACGCAAAGCGGAAGAAGTCGATACCGGACCCGCTCCGCAAGCTCCCGGTGAGCTACGCGTCCACGGCTTCGTCTCCAAGCCCGAAATCCAAAAGCTGAACCGCAATTCGATTTACGTCTTTGTGAATCGCCGCCTGATTCGCGACCGCCTGATTCAGCACGCCATCACCGAGGCTTACCGCAACATTCTGCCACCTACCGTTTTCCCGGTGGTGCTGCTGTTTCTGGAATTGCCCAGCGGCGAAGTGGATGTGAACGTGCATCCTTCGAAAACCGAGGTGCGTTTCCGCCAGCAGAGCGTGCTGCATGATTTTGTGCGCGACTCCATCCGCGCCGCGCTGATGAAGGCCCGCCCAGTGCCGCAATTCACCACCGAAATCGATGCCCACCCCACCGCCAGCCCCATGCTCACGCCTGGCGCGCGCGCCGCCGCCATGCTCGGAGCCTCGGGATGGCGCTCCGCCTATGCGCCCGTAGCCGGGCAGGATTTGAACGCGCAGGGTTTCACTCTGCAAGCTCCCATTCCTCCGCCGATCAATGAGCGCTTCCACTTTGGCGTGGATGGAATCGCAGTCGAAGCCAATGCGGCTTTCCCCGTCGCCCGAATGCCCCAGCAAGTCATCGCCGGGGACGGCTGCGCACCTCCCATCCCGGATGAGCCGGAAGTGATGAGCGATCTCGCGCCGTCGTTGGCATCTCTCAAGCCGCTGGGACAGATTCGTGAGTCCTTCATCCTCGCAGTGAATGGAGAAGGTCTTTGGATCGTCGATCAGCACGTTGCCCACGAGCGTGTGCTGTTCGAGAAAATTCTGAAACAGCGTGCCGCAAAAAGCGTGGAAAGCCAGCGCCTGCTGATGCCGCTGGTGCTAGAACTAACTCCCGCCCAGCAAGCCATTTTTGCAGAGATTTCCGACGAACTAAATCTCAACGGTTTCGAAGCCGAGCCCTTCGGCGCCCGCAGCATCGCGGTGAAAGTCGCCCCGGCGGGAATCGATGCTCCGCAAATCGAACGCATGCTGCACGAACTGCTTGAGCAATTCGCCCATGAAGACCAGAGCCTGAACCTGGAGAAGATTCGCGCTCGCATCGCCGCTTCCATCGCTTGCCATGCCGCGATCAAGGTCAACATGCCGCTCGAGCAAAATAAAATGGAGTGGCTGCTGGCCGAATTGTCAAAAACCGAATGTCCAATGTCTTGCCCGCACGGACGGCCGGTGGTTCTGCGATACTCGTTGAAGGATATTCAGAAGGCGTTTAAGAGAATTTGAAGCTAGCTACTAGCTGCTAGCTAAACCTCGGATCGAAGCGTTCTCAGCTAGCAGCTAGGAGCTAGCGGCCCTTTATGACCGACCCGGAACTCCAGGAACTCCGCCGCGCCAAGTGGCATCTCGACGGCCGCCCGGTGCGGACGCTCGATGACGCGCGCGCGTTCATCGAGTCCGCCGGATTCTGCCTGATGTATCCGCAGCGTCCGGCGGTGCTGGCGCCGACGTTCATTGGGGCGTGGGTGGGATCGAACGAGCGTCTGCCCTCCTGGCAGCATGCCTTCGAGGATTCCCGCGCCCAGCAAGCGACCGAACTGATGGTTCGCCTGCTGCGCGATCACTCCGCTTATGAAGCGAACCTGTTTGGCGAGAATAACGCTTTCCTGGTCGCCGGATCGATATTCCCTTATTTCTATGCCTTGGCCGGCGAACGCAATCCCAAGCAAGCCCCGCAGTCCGGGCCGCGATCGGAATATTCGAATCTGGCCTGCGATGCCTTTGCCGCCATTCAGCGCGGAGGGCCCATTTCCAAACAAAAGCTTCAGGAAACGTTGGGCGGCAGCGTGTCGTACGGAGCGCTCGACCATGCGCTTGGCGAACTGGGCGCGAAACTGCGCATCACTCGCGTCGACTACAACGCGTCGGAAGGATCGTTTTGGGATGTGCTCTATCGCTGGGCGCCGGATGCGGTGCGCGAGGGCATTGAACTCTCGGTCGGCGAAGCGCTCTCCGCGTTGGTATCGAAGTATCTCGATTGCGTAGTGGCTGCCGATCAACATGAGCTGGAAACGATGTTTGGCAATTTCGTATCGCGGTCGCGGGTCAAGGACGCGCTGAATGCCCTGCAAGCGGCACGTGAGGTGGAATTTGTCCGCGTGGGCAAGCACTCTCTGATTCAGATCACTCCGCCGAAGGCTGCGCCCGTCGCGCGGACCCGGCCAGCGCCGCCGGCCAAGCCCAGGCCGGCGAAAAAAGTTTCGGGTTTCCCGCGCCCCTCGCGATCCAAACCCGGGCGCTAGGCGGACGTCTCGTGATTCTCAAACTCGCACAAGCCGGCAACCCTGTTCTTAGGCAAGCGGCCAGGGCGCTTTCCCGCAACGAGATTTTGAGCGAGCCCGTTCAACTGCTGATCGAGTCCATGAAAGAAACCATGCACGACGCGCCCGGCGTGGGTTTGGCCGCGCCGCAAGTCGGACAGTCGTTACAAATTGCGGTCATCGAAGACGGGCCTCTGACGCTGGGCAGCTACTCTCCCGAGCAACTCGCCGAACGCGGGCGCGCACCGGTGCCATTCCATGTGATCATCAACCCGGTGATCCTGGATTGCGATCCTCCCGCGTCGTCTCCGGTGGAGTTTTTCGAAGGCTGTCTCAGTCTCGCGGGATTGGTGGCGATTGTGCCGCGCGCTAGGAACGTGCGCGTGGAATGTCTCGACGAGCACGGCGAGACCAGGCTCATTGAAGCCGCCGGTTGGTATGCGCGAATCCTGCAACATGAGATCGACCATTTGCGCGGGACGCTCTACGTCGATCGCATGCACACCCGCAGCCTGATGAGCATCGAAGAGTTCAACCGCCACTGGAAAGGCAAGGCGATTCCCGAGGTCAAATCCGTTCTGCGCTTGGAAGAAGCGAAACTGGGAAGAACATGACCACCGAAACCGCTCGCATCGAGGCCTTCTCCGATGGCGTTTACGCCATCGCTATCACCCTGCTCATCCTCGAAATCAAAATCCCGCAGCCCGGCGCAGTTCCACTTTCCACCCAACTCCTGCGGCAATGGCCCTCGTACGTTTCCTTTCTCATCAGCTTCGCCTTCATCGGCATCATGTGGATCAACCACCACCGCATGTTCACGCACATCAAGCGGTCGGACAATGGCCTGATGATCTTCAACCTGCTATTGTTGCTCGGCGTCACGTTCGTGCCGTTTCCTACCGCGGTGCTGGCGGCTCATCTCGGTCAGCCCGGCCAGCGCACGGCGGCGCTGTTCTTCAACGGAACCTACGTCTTCATCGCCATCGCCTTCAATTTGCTGTGGAGATATGCCGCGTCCGGCAACCGGAGGCTTCTGTCCCACGACGTGGACGAGCAAGCCGCCGATCAGATCACCCGGCAGTATTCCTTCGGCCCCTTGCTCTATCTGGTGTGCTTTGGATTAACCTGGATCAGCGTCCGCCTCAGTCTCGCCGCGAACGTCGCCCTGGCTTGCTTCTTCGCGTTACCGCCGAGCGTAGTACGGCCCACCAGGAAGTGACTGATTTGCGGGCGCTAGATCATTTTTCGAATGGCCGGCTTTGCACCCAGAATCGTTGTGGATTGGACGGCGCATAGTCGTGGAACGCGCAGGCAGCCTTGCGAAACAGCCTTCTATTTGCTCGATGGCGAGGACTGCGGCGGGGCGGCATCGGTCCTGTGCCAGCAATCATAGAGATATTCCCAATGTTGATCGAGATTCCCCGGCCGGTGAACCGTTGCCTTACGCTGGAGCGGACCCGCGAAACTGACTTGGTAGGCTGGTTTTGTAACGAGCGTGCCTCTCAACCAGGCCCGCGCACTCTGCTCGGAGCGAATTTCCACCTTCTGGCTCGGGTCCTCGCCGAGCATGCTTCGCAGACACGCCTCACTCGGGTCACAACACGTGGCGCTCTTTTCCGGCGCGTTCCCAATCCGCTGCAATCTCTCGATAATTCCAACTAGCTCCTGCTGTTGGTCTTTCGGGGCAGGCAGAGTCGCATAGTAGTTCAGCAACGGCAGCGCCGACGCATCTTCGAGCGGCATCAGTATCCACCAGTTCTTGTTACGGTCGGGCAAGCGATTAAAGACCGTCAACAGCCTTCGCGTATTTCGGCCGGTAGTCTGCGATAGCAGGCAATAAATCATGTGGTTGAGGACCACCCGATCCTTCGGGCGGCCACCGCTCTCGAACCAGCCCAACAACTGGTTCTGATCGGCCGCACTCATTTTCTCCTTATGACCTGGATCGGGAAAGACCAACAGAAATTGCAACGTCACCGGAATCCACATATCCCAGTAGCTGCGGAAACGCTGGCCCTGGCGGCCCTCGATGTTTCCTTGCATCAGTTGCCACTGAATGTACTGCGAGGGTTCGGTCGAAAGCAGACGGAGTGCATCGGGCGCAAACTGGCGGCCATAGTGCGCAAATGCATTGATCAGAATCTGATGCCGCAGCTGTACTTCCGGTTCCTTGCGCAGGAGATCGGCCCAATAACTCACGCTTTCACCCGACCGCAGGCCTAACGACTTGATGGCGATAAGCCGGGCCATAAAATCGCACTGCGGAGCGCCGTTCTGGTATAGGCCCTTCAACGCGGATAACTCCGCTTGCTCCTGGGCGCTATCGGGGTCAGGCGGGAAAAATCCCAGCCAGTATGCGGCCATGGCTTCGCGCTCACCACAGCCGCCCTGCACAATCCTTAGCAGACTGCCTCGCGTCCGCGCCGCCGGCGGCACCAGGTTCCAACGATCATGGATTTCGAAAAGCACCGGGAGATCCTGGTCCACCAGCGTGTTCTCCGCCAGATTGTGATAGTCGTCTTTTTCCTGGTAGTTCTGGATCAGACCCATGGCGCGCTGCGTGCCGATATTCCGCAAAGCCTGCAGGACGACCGCCTGGTTGAATCGGCTTCCCAGCCAAAGATGTTGTTCCAGGACATCCACGGCGCGTTCCTGTTGGCCCGCCATCACCAGGGCATAGACCATGGTGAACACCAGTTCCTTGCCCCCGAATCCCGCTTGCAAATCCGCGGGCTCGGGATATTCATTACCGCTAGTGAGCGTTGTGTTGAGGGCAGAGGAGAGCAGATTCGCGAAACTTTCCGATTGCGGATTGTCGCTTTGCAGTACCAGCAGCGCCGACCGTGCCAGCATTTGATTCAGGTAAGTTGTGTTGGGATCCTGCACCAGGGCGCTGATCTGTTCGACAGTGATGCCTTGCGGAACACCAATCTGCACCGTGCGCAGCAGCCGCCGCTGGGTGGCATCCGCCGCACTGGCCCAAGGGCACGAGAGCAGAAGCAGCACCGCCGTAGTGGTAAGCCAATTCACGGTTTGTTCGGTACGGGATTATTGAGGACGATGCTCCCCACCAGATGAATCGACACATTTCCCAGCAATTCCGGCGGCATGGCCGGCGGTTGCGAAGGATAGATTGCCAGTCGAAAATAATCCGACGCTCCGTCGGCACGCATCAGCTTATCGGTGGAACGCAAGTTGAAACTTTGTATCTGTAAGGATTCGGGCGGAGCCGAGGCTTTGCACTCCGGCTTCTCCGTGGTCGGCGAACCGCACCATTGTTTCCATGCTTCCGCAATGCAGTGCTCGCGAATTTGCTTGAGCTGCGCCTCGAAATTTGCGATTTCGTAATGAACCACCACAATGGATGTCCGGTATTCCGGCAGTGACATGTTCTCGCCAAAGCGATCCATACCGAGTTCCATCAAACGCTCGAGAATACGGTCCACCGGTGCGTCCGCGGGAAATTCCGCTCGCAGCCTTTGCGCGACTTGAAAACTGGGATCGCGCGGCTGGCCATTGACCGAGCCTTCCGTATGAATCATGCGCTCCCGCTCAAGCTCTTTCAATGTGCCCTGGTTCTGTTGGATGTAGGTGCGAATGAGCGCAAGTTGTTTGTCGAGTTGCTCGGCCGCTTCGGTTGGTTTGAGCGCGGAGGCCGCCACTCCGCCTGAGATAACGGCGGTTGCGGGTTTCAGATCAGCTTGGCAGTCTCCAGTAACGATGCTGTTTCGCTGAGGATAAATCTGGCCAATCTGACCATGGCACTGGAGGAAAGGAAAGGATACGAATGTTGATAATGCACCGATCGCTAGTAGTTGACGGAGACCCATCAAGTTCCCTCCGGTGACGACAATTCCGTCCAAGGATATGTTGTCTGTATCAAGAGAAGCACGGATTTGCTAGTGGCTTTGCGGGTGATCGGCTCACTCCCGTTGAAGCGGCATTCGTGTATTGCGAGCGGATGACGGGGTTACTCGCGGCCATTCTCTTTACTTTGGCACCATCCAGGGCACCCAAAACGCCTGCGCATAGGCGATCACGCTCAGCATCGCGGCCAGCAACACACTGTGCCAGAAGGTTCCGCGCAACGCAGTGCCCTCTTGGCCGATCAAACCCACCGTGGTCACGCCGATCGCGATGTTCTGCGGCGAAATCATTTTACCGGTCACCGCGCCCGAGCAGTTGGTCGCGGCCAGCAGCAACGGGTTGAGATGAAGCTGATGCGCCGCCGCCACCTGCAGATTTCCGAAGATCAAATTGCTGGCGGTGTCGCTCCCGGTGAGAAAGCACGCCACCCATCCCAGGTAGCTGCTCACCAGCGGGAATCCTCTGCCCGCATGGGCGACCGCAGCGCCCAAGGTATAGGCCATGCCGGAATAGTTGTAAAGATATGCCAGGCTCACAATCAGGACAACCGTCAGCCCCGGCAGCAGAAGCTGGCGAAAAGTTTTCATGCCGGAGTTAGCAAACACCCTCGGCCGCACCCGGAAACAGAGCGCCGTCAGCACCGTCGCAGCCAGCGCCGCGGTCCCGGCGGTCAGGGGCTGAAACGTATAGAGCGCGGCGTAAGGCTTCTGATAGAGCGTGATCAAAACTCCGTTATGCAGGTGCGGAATCGCAATTGCGATCTGTCCCTTTTGAAAAAATTTGAGATACGACCACAGCACCATCACGCCAGAGAGCAGCACCCAAGGCAACCAGCCGCCGAAGCCAACTCCGCGCTCCAGAATCGGCCGTGAAGCATTCGCCGTTGAGCCGGGAAACCTCTCGCCCGCGGTAACGCGAGTCTTCGACCGCCAAACCCGCAAGAACCCCGCCATGGCTGCAATCGCAGTCAGCGCTGCGATAATGTCCGCGGCATAGGGTCCCCACAAATTCGACACTAGAAACTGCGCCACGCTGAAACTGACGCCTGCCACCAGCGCCGCTGGCCAGCAGCGGCGCAGCGCTTGCCAACCGCCCACCACCAAGGCGAGATAAGCCGGCAGGATCAGCGACATGAACGGAAGTTGCCGGCCCACCATGCTCGCCAATTTAAGAGTATCGAGCCCGGTGACTCCCGCCAACGCGACGATTGGAGTTCCTAGCGCTCCGAAGGCCACCGGTGCCGTATTTGCAATCAAGGACACAATCACGGCGCGCAGCGGGCGAAAGCCCAATCCAACCAGGAGGAAAGAAGTCATGGCGACCGGAGCGCCGAAGCCGGCCGTCCCTTCGAGCAGCGCCCCCAGGCAAAAGGCAACGAGAATGGCCTGAATGCAGGGATCTCCCGAAGCGTGGTGCGCCATCCAGCGGCGCAGCAAATCGATCTTGCCGGTATCGCAGCACATGTTATAGAGCCACAAGGCCGTGAACACGATCCAGAGAATCGGCCACAGCGCGTACACGCCTCCGTAAGCTACGCTCCACATCGCCAGCTTCGCCGGCATGCCCCAGACGAAAAGAGCGAGCACCGCCGCGGTAACCAAGCCGCAGGCCGAAGCCAAGAGCCCACTCTTGCGCAGTATTCCCATCAACACCAGAACCACGGCGAGCGGAATTACGGCGACTAAAGCTGAAAGCGCGACGGAATTAAGAGGATCGAGTGGTTGTGGCCAAAGCACGCCGGTGGCAAGGTTCATGGGAGTCCGTTGGTTCGTGAAAAGCCGCAAGCCAAAAACCGACCGCGATTGTAGTATCAAATAGCGTTTCTGCCCAAGCGATACTTCCGGTGGTAAGATGACGCCGACCATGGCCGCTGGGATTACTGGCAATATGTGGACGATGCCGGACTTCCTGGCCGAGTGAAACCGTCTGGAGGAGAACCGTGGCTGAAGAACAGGTGATTAAGCTCTTGGAGGAGATTAGAGACCTACAGAAATTGCACGTGGAGAATTACAAAGACGCGCTAAAAAACCAGCAAGAGGCCATTGACCTCCAAAGGCGAGCTATGCGCCGCCAAAGGGTAAGCCTTCTATTGCTAGGCCTTTTGCTATTGGCTTTTTTGATTTTCTTGGCCTGGTCCTCGCACTCTGCGGGAGGCTAATTACCATTGGCGCGAAATCAGATTAGCGCCCTTCTGGGAGTCTGCCCCGTCCCCCTTTTCGTTGTGTAAAATCGATTCGAACTTCCTCATGCCCTCTACTCCCCCGCGCAAGCTCATCATCGCCATCGACGGCCCGGCGGGCGTGGGCAAAAGTACCCTCGCCGCGCGCTTAGCCCGCGAACTTGGCTACATAAATCTGGAAAGCGGCGCCATGTACCGCGCCCTGGCGCTCAAGGCCATTGAGTGGGACATCTCTTTCGACGACGAACCGGCGCTGGTCAAGCTGGCGCAGAATTCCCGCATTCATCTCGAGCCCAGCGTGGGCGGCAATCGCGTGCAACTCGACGGCCGCGATGTCACCCTGCGGGTGCGCGAAACCGACGTCACCGAGGCCGCATCGCGCGTCTCGGTTCACCCCAAAGTCCGCGAATGGATGGTCGCGCGCCAGCGCGAGCTGGGCGCCGGCGGCGGCATAGTAATGGAAGGCCGCGACATCGGCACCAAGGTCTTCCCCCATGCCGACGTGAAGATATTTCTCGAGGCCGACCCGGTAGTCCGCGAACGCCGCCGCCTGGAACAAAACAAGGGCAAAGGCGCGTCCGCGCAAGCCCTGGCCGCCGAGCTGCGTGACCGCGACCACCGCGACCGTACACGCGCAGTATCGCCGCTGGCCCCAGCCTCAGACGCCGTGATCATCGACTCCTCGAACTTGTCGGAAGATGAGGTCCTGCGGAAAGTGGAGAAGCTGGTCCGCGCAAAGCTGGGCTAGAAGGATCTGCCCACGCTTCCTTGTCCGTATCCGGCATCTCCAAGGAAGACCCACAAATGGCGCGCCCGTTGACGGCGCAAAGAGTTTGGTTTATCAAACCTACATCAAGATCGTGCTCCAAGAGGCGCTAACCAAGAAGTTGGAGGAAGAACCCTCAAGGGCGGGCCGGTGAAGGCGCGTCCTTTTCCACATCGGGACAAATCTCCAATAAACTCCTCTCCGTCACAGACTTTTCCCCACGGTGCTGATATATAGAACAAGTCTCCGTCAAGACTGGACTCCACCTTTCAATAGGGTGAAAGTCCCATGTCGCGACTCGCCGTTCTCTGTCTCTTACTGCTCGCTTCCGCCGCGGCCCAAGACGCCTCCACGGGCACGATTCGTGGCACCGTCAGCGACGCCGCCAGCGCCCGCATCCCCAACGCAACCGTCGCACTGGTGAATGTCGCCACCGGCATCCGCTACTTCGCTACCGCTGACTCGGAAGGCCGCTTCGCCCTCGCTTTGCTCCCGCCCGGCGACTACTTGGCCCGCGCTGAAGCAGCGGGCATGTCCCCGCAAATCACGCCCGGCCTGCATCTCGATCTCGGCGGCACCAGTGAAGTGGAATTCAAACTCGCCGTCGCCAGCGTGAAGGAACTCATCAGCGTGACCAGCGAGCCGCAAAAAGTGCAGACCGAGCCTAGCGAAGTCTCCTCGGTCATCGACGAGCGCGCCATCCAGGAATTTCCCTTGAATGGCCGCCGCTTCACCGATCTCGCGCTGCTTACACCAGGAGTCACTCAAGATCCAAGGGGCCTGTTGTCCGGCTCGAACGGCGATCTAGCATTCGGCGGCATCCGCGGCTTCCAGACCAGCTACCTGGTCGACGGCAACGACGACAACAACGCCTTCTTCGCGCAGGCCACCGGCCGCTACCGCGCGCCCTACCAGTTCTCGAATGAGGTGGTGCAGGAATTTCTGGTCTCGCGCAGCACCTCCGGGCCCGAAAGCGGACGCTCTGGCGGCGCAGTGGTCAACGTCATCACCAAGTCCGGCTCCAACCAATTCCACGGCTCGGTTTTCTATTTCGGACGAAACAGCGCCCTCGACGCCCGCCAGGCCTTGATGGATACCAAGCCAAGCTCCATGCAAAATCAGTTCGGATTCACTTTCGGCGGACCCGTCAAACGCAACCGCGTATTCTTTTTCGCAGGATTCGACCAGCACATTTTCCACGTGCCCACGGTCGTGCAATTCGATAACGGCAGCTCGGTGGTAACCCCGGAACCGGGCACCGGTCCCGAAACTCCAGGCGACTACGAAGCCAGCGATCAGGCTCTGGTCTTCGCCAGCGCAGCACAGCTCTCGCAGCAAGCCGGAGAGTTTCCCTCGAAACTGGTGGGCAACGCCGGCTTCTTTAAACTGGATTTCGCCATCTCACCGCGCAACAATCTTTCGCTGCGAGTCAACACCTCGCGCTATGCGGGACAAAACAACGTTTTTCTCGACCCCTCCAGCCCGCTCACCACGTATGGCATCGGCGACAATGGAGAAGAGCAAGTCGCCACTGAGACCGCCGCGCTTTCGCTGACCAGCGGGTTGTCGGCACATCTCGTGAACCACCTCCGCGCCCAGTTCTCCCACGACCTGCAACAGTCGAGCAGCAACACCGACGCGCCGCTCACCAAGATCACCAACACCATCGACGGCTTCGGTCGTTCGTCCATCCTGCCCCGCCAGACCAACGAGCATCGCTTGCACCTGGCCGAGACCTTAAGCTTCGAACACGGCCGCAACTCGTGGAAGTTCGGCGGTGACGCCCTGCTCACCACGATCTACGACTTCTTCCCTTCGCTTTCCGGCGGAGAATACATTTACGACCCCATCAAGGTGAACCCGTTCACCTTCGCCCCGCAAGTTGGCGCGTTGGAACTGACGCCGCTCCGCGCCTACGCCCACGCTGTTCCGCACTACTATGTCCAGGATTTTGGCCCCGCAGTCACCCATCCCGATAGCAACGAGTACGCCGCCTTCATTCAAGACACCATCCGCATAACCAATCATCTGGGACTCAGCCTAGGCGGGCGTTACGATCTGCAGACTTTTTCCACCAAGCACTTGGTCTCCAACCCGCTCTGGCCGGATTCCGGCAAGGTCCCTTTCGAGCCTTATAACTTCGCGCCGCGCGTTGGCCTGTCGTATTCAATTGGAAACGATCACCCGCTGGTGGTGCGCGCCGGCTACGGCCTCTTCTACACCCGCATTCCGCAAATCTACAATTCGACGGTTGAGAGTCAAAACGGACTTACCGGAGACTACCTCTTCCTCAATAACACCGACTACTACGACCACCAGGTCTTCCCCCAATACCCCAATCCCATCGTGAACTGCGCGCCCACGGCGCCTTCCTGCCAAGCACCCGCGAACCTGCAACAGTTCGTGCAAGCGGATGTCTCCGCGTTCTCGCACAATTTCCGCACGCCGGAAGTCCACCAAGCCAGCCTGAGCCTGGAGCGCGACTTGGGAAATCATTGGACCGGCGAGATCTCCTACACCTTCGTCCGCGGACAAGACTTAATTCGCGCCCTCGACGCCAACCTGCCGCCGCCGGTTAATGAGACCTATCCGGTGTATGACAGCAGCGGCACGAATCTGCTCGGCTACGACACCGTCGCGTCCTTTTCCACTTGGCAGATGACCTCTTCGCTCACCTGCCCGTATCCTCCCTGCATCAATCCCCTCGCCCGTCCCATCCCCCAGCTTGGCTCAATCGACGAATACCAGAGCGCCGCTTCCAGCTTCTACCATGGAGCAACCATCTCTCTGAATCGCCGCGCCCGTCACGGCCTATATTTTCGCCTGGCTTACACCTACGCCCACGCGGAGGACAACGACCAGGACGCCCTCGTGGCCGGTCAACCTCCCACCGTGCAGAACGCCTACGCGCCCAACGCCGAGAAAGGCAACAGCGTCACCGATCAGCGCCACCGCTTGGTCGTTGCCTGGACTGCCGACCCACGCCCCTTCGCGCGCGACCAGCCGCTGCTGAGCACCCTGTTCAACGATTGGAAGCTTGCCAGCGTCATCACGGTCGGCAGCGGCCGTCCCGTGGACGCCCGCGTCATCGGTGACGCCAACCAGGACGGCAACAGCAGCAATGACCGCCTCCCCGGCCTGGGACGCAATTCGCTGGTCGGTCCCGGCTATGCCACCACCGACCTGCGCCTGACCCGCTCCCTGCACGCCGGCGATCGCCTGAAAATCGCCCTGACCGCGGAATCGTTCAACCTCTTCAACCACGACAATCCCATGGTCCAAACCACGGCGGACGGCTTCCAGAACACTCTAGGCCAATTCGTTTTCGTGGATAACCACATTAATTTCAATTACTTCCCAGCGCAGTATCGATTGACTGCAAACCCCCTGAAACCCACCAATGCCTACGCTCCCCGCCAGCTCCAATTGGCCTTGAAGCTGAGTTATTGATGAAAAACTCGCCCATGCACGCCGCGGCCCGCATTCCTTCCCGGCCTCAAAACGACACATATCACTTGACTTACCCGCGGAACCTTGCAATAACTATCCCGTCCAGGCTGGACCAGTTTGGAGGTGTTTGTCCGTTGGCCGAAGTTAGACTCCAAGAAGGAGAATCTTTAGAAAATGCTCTGCGCCGGTTCAAGCGCAAGGTACAGCAGGAAGACATCATCAAGGAGGTCAAGCGGCACTCCTTTTACCTGAAACCGGGCGAAAAAAAGCGCGTGAAGGAAGCCTTGGCGCGCAAGCGTAGCCGGAAAAAGGCCCGGAAAGAGCAGGAGTAAATTAGTCGTAGGGGCCGCCGCTCCCAAGCGGTGGCCCGTTTCATTTTGACGGCGTTCGGTTTTACGAACGCGTCACAAAACGTGAGCGCGCGCCGCGCTTTTTCGTGTATAAGCAATTCTCCATTCCCCATCCGGGGCATGGCGGGCCGAGTCCAGGGGCAGTTTCCAAGGCGATTGAGGGGGGACAGCAGTACCTGCGCTTTGCATGCGCCAGACTGATTTTCTGGCGAAGGGCAGGGTCCGGGTTGAAGGGAGCTCTCTCAATGGAATTTCAGGACAAGATGTTGAAGTGCATCGATTGTGGGACGGACTTTGTTTTCACGGCCGGGGAACAGCTGTTCTTCTACGACAAGCAGTTCAAGAACGAGCCCAAGCGCTGCAAGACTTGCAAGGCGAAGCGGGTATCCGTACTCGGGGCCGCGCCCGCAGGACAGAACTCCAGCCGCGTCGAGACGCGCACCACCTGCTCGCAATGTGGTAAGGACACCACCGTGCCCTTCCGCCCCACGCAGGGACGCCCGGTCTTTTGCCGCGAATGCTTTTCGCAGAAACGGCCGGCCGCTACCGCGTAGGGCTTACGCTCGATTAGCTGAACGTCTTCTCTCCGCCACCCTGGGAAAGCGGAGCGCGAGATTCGTTCGCCTCCGCCAGCCAGTTTCCCAGCTATTCCGCTATCATTGAATCCGTGCCCACCTTCTACATAGAAAATTTCGGATGCCGCGCTACCCAAGCCGACGGCGCCGCCATCGCCCGCCAGTTTCGCAACCAGGGGCTGGACCGCGCATCCGACTCTAACCGCGCCGAAGTAGTGGTTCTAAACACCTGCACCGTAACCGCATCCGCTGATCAGGACGCACGCGCCGCCATCCGCCGCATCCACCGCGAAAATCCCAGCTGCCAAATCGTAGTCACCGGATGCTACGCCCAGCGCGCCCCCGAAGAAATCGCCGCCCTGCCCGGCGTCACCCAGGTTATCGGCAATTCCCACAAGCACCAACTGCGAGAGATTGTGCTGCGCGCGCGCGGCGATGCCCCAGCCGCCTTCGTCCCGCTTTCGACCCTAGCTACGGATCCATTCGCAACTGACGAAGGCCAACGGCAGATCTACGTCTCCGACATCTTCGCCCATACCGAACTCCTGGCCGCGCCGGTCTTCGAGGGTGAAGCGACGGACCACGCCCGCACTCGTCCCAACCTCAAAGTGCAGGACGGCTGCGACAATCGTTGCTCCTTCTGTGTCATCCCCTCCGTCCGCGGCCAAAGCCGTTCGCTTCCGTTAGCCCAGGTGATTCGCGAAGTGAGCGCCCTCGTCGAATCCGGCTACCGCGAGGTCGTGATCTCCGGCATCAATCTAGGAAGATGGGGCCGCGACTTGCACCCCGCCCCCTCCCCGCTTGTCATTCCGCGAAGCGCCAGCGACGAGGAATCCGCTGTTTCTCATCGCCCGGCAAACAGCAGGTACCTCGCTACGCTCGGGATGACAAACAAGACGCCGCGTTTCGAAGACCTGGTCCGCGCCATCCTCTCCGACACTGCGCTCGAAAAACTGCGCCTCAGCAGCGTCGAGCCCATGGACTGGAGCGAAGATCTAATCCGCCTAATGGCCGAGTCTCCCCGCATCGCCAAGCACGCGCACGTCCCCATGCAGTCCGGCAGCGACCGCATCTTGCGCCGCATGCACCGCAAGTACCGCCCCTGGCACTACCGCCAAAAGATCGAGCAGATTCGCGCCGCCATGCCCACCGCCGCCATCGGTGCCGACGTCATGGCCGGATTCCCCGGCGAAATCGAAGCCGACTTCGAAGCCACGCGCCGCATGATTGAAGACCTGCCCTTCACCTATCTGCACGTCTTCACTTACTCGTCGCGCCCCGGCACGCCCTCGGCCGCGATGCCCAATCAAGTTCCGGTCCACGTTGCCCGCGAGCGCAACCGCATCCTGCGCGACCTAGCCGCCACGAAAAAGCAAGCTTTCATGCGAAGTTTCGTGGGCCGGACCATCGAGGCCATCACCCTCAACTCAGTGTCATCCCAACCGGAGCCGCATGGCTCGCCAGTCGAGTCATGCCGCGCAGTGGAGGGACCTGCTGTTTCGCCCCGCGATCTCACCGAAGCCCTCACCGACAATTATCTGAAGCTTCGCCTGCAAGGCCGCCACGAACCGAATCGCTGGCTAACCGCGAAGGTTGAGCGAGTCGAAGACGACGCGCTCGTGGGAATTGTTTTGGGGAAAGGCTCGGCCTTTGACGTTGCGGAAAAACGACCATACCTCGCTGATCGGGAAGGGCACGAGTTCCAACTCGTGCCGCTGAGCCTTTGAACTGCATCCGCGCTTTAGCGCCTGAGGAAATCCAAGACGGCGTTCGTTTCTAGCTTTTCTTCCCCGTAACCGCGAAAAACGGAACCGCCTCCTGCTCCACATTCACGCTGCCGCAGTGCGGGCATTTCGTCTTCTCGTTGTCGTGTTCTGTAAAAGTCAACACTTCCTCGAACGTCTTGTGGCAATCGTTGCAGATGTAATCGTAAACCGGCATAACCGCCTCCCCGCTCCAGCGATCCCCTTGTACACCTTTCCGCGCGGATCGCACTGTGATGCAACGCACACCTTGGCCGGGGTGGGCCGGCACCCGAGCCGCCTAGCCTTCGGGCAGTGGGTAGCAATCCAGATCGCCCATCGGAAAATCCTTTCGGTTATCTGTCATGAGAGTGCAATGCTGCTGGAGCGCAATAGCCGCCACAATTGTGTCCGCGAGCGTAAGCGTTCGTCCCTTTCCGCTCCAATCGTTCTTGAGCTTTCCGGCCAACTGCCCCGCGCTCCGAGTTAGGTCGTAGCAATCCAAGCCGTCGAGAAAAGCCTCCGTTTGCGGCTCCTCGCCAGGACGCATCCCAGCATAGACCTCGGCAACATTCAACGACGTGGTAGCTAAAATATGCCCCGCGCGCGCCAGTTCGGCTAACAATTCACGACGCCCGCGTCGACGGCGAAGCACATCGATCAGCACGGAGCTATCGAGTAGGAGACGCATCACTCCCGGCGCGAACGGCGCTTCTGGCTGCGCCTCGCCAATCCGCGCGCGTCACTTTCAGCGCGCAGTTTACGCACCCACGCGACCGCGCCCCCGGCCAGTTCCGGATGCCCTTCATCGTTCCACCCGAGAGGGCTCTCCAGAAACCGGAGCAGCTTTTGCCGACGAACCTCGCTGCGCGCAGTTTCCACCAGAAAAGCACTCCTTCCCCGCGGGCCGACCAGGGCATCGATCTCCCGCAGCAAGTCCTCAGGCAAGAAAATGTGGGCGCGTCGTGTGCTCATTGTGTGTCTATATAGTGTGCGTTTGATTTGTGCTATCTGTCAACAACAACTTACTCAGCTGCCAATAAAAAACGCCGCCCGGAAAGGCGGCGTCGCGTGATTACCCTATATGTCCAGCTTAGCAAATTGGAGGGGGTAAATGAGACATGGTTTTCAACTTTATATTTGCCGTATTTACAGCAACATAAGCGATTTCGCGGGCGTTTCACCCCTTGACAAGAATTGTCTCAAAACGAGATTGGCCCGTTTTGGCCACTTCGGAGCGCGGAGCGCTTCCTGTGCCTTCGGGTGGCGCAGCGCTTTCAGCGCTGCGATTCAGACCTTCAGACAGGCTGGCTTTAGCCGCTGCGGGATTCCATCCATCGCATTTTGCGGCCAAGCGCATGATGAAGCGACCCAGAATCACTCTTCTTCGTGCTCGCCCATCTGCTGCGTAAGGTAGCGCTCGTAGCCCAATTCCTTGATCAAATGAACCTGGGCTTCGAGGAAATCCACGTGGCCTTCTTCGTCTTTGAGCAGTTGCACGAACAGGTCGCGCGATCCGTTGTCGCCGTGTTCAGTCGCGATCTTCACCGCGTCGTTGTATTGCTTGACCGCGCCAACCTCAAGCGCCAGGTCGCTCTCGATCATTTGCTTGACCGATGCGCCCACGGTGAGCTGCAACGGCTGCATGTTGGGCGAGCCGTCGAGAAACAGGATGCGCTCGATCAGCACTTCGGCATGCTTCATCTCGCCGATGGACTGCTTCTTGATGAAATCGGAAAGCAGATGGTAGCCCCAATTCTCACACATTTCGGCGTGCAAAAAATATTGGTTAATGGCGGTGAGTTCTTCGCGCAGGGCTTTGTTGAGTTCGGCGAGGACTTTCGGATTGCCTTTCATAGCCGCTGAGTATGACAAAAAGCGTCCGCCGGAGCAATAAGCGAATGCCGTTGTGATCGTTGTCACAGCAACGACCCGGTCGAAGGCCGACAATAACCCTGACAGGGAAGGAGGCGGTCATGATGGTGACCTATAAGTTTGTTCGCCTCACTGAAGACCACTCCGACGCCTTGGCCAACGGTCTTCTGCACAAAGTCCAGCGGTCCGAACACACAGCCGCCTACACGAACGTTCCGCCCGAGGAACTTAAGCAGCGAGTCTATGAAATCTATCGCCATCTGGGCGAATGGCTGCTGGACAAGAGCGAGGCTGAGGTTGAGCGGCGTTACATGGAAATCGGCTTGCGCCGCGCGCTGCAGGATGTGCCGCTGAGCCAGCTGATCTGGGCCATCATTTTGACCAAAGATAACCTCTGGGAGTTCATCCTGGACGAAGCCTGCCCGGACCGTCCCGTGGAAATCTTTGGGCAACAGGAATTGCTGCGGTTGCTCGACCAGTTCTTTGATCGTGCCATCCACGCCGCTGCTGTAGGCTACGAACGCGCTGTAGATGCGCGTGGCCGAACAGAAGGTAAGGCAAGAAAAGCCAGTTAACAGGGCGCCGCAGCCTGAAGGGTAAGAGATCACACCCGATTTCTGTCCTGGCGGGCGACGTTCGCCCGGCGGAAAAGCGGCTCCGCCGTTGCCTTTAGGCAACGCACCCCATGCTATAATTTTGCATCTTATTCGCCTTGCTCGCTGACGGAGGATGGTATCGATAAACGGTTTATCCGCACGAATGATCGTATTCGGGCCCGCGAAATTCGCGTAATTGATGACGAAGGCACTCAGATTGGTATTCTGCCTCCGTTTGAAGCGCTCAAAATGGCCCGCGAAAAAAACCTGGACCTGGTCGAGATCTCGCCAAGCGCCGTTCCCCCAGTTTGCCGCATCATGGACTACGGCAAATTCTTATATCAGCAGGAGAAGAAAGAGCGCGAGGCGAAAAAGCATCAGAAGACGATTACGGTCAAGGAAGTGAAGTTCCGCATCAACGTGGATGATCACGATTACGAGACCAAGAAGAACCACGTGCTGCGCTTTCTGGACGAGGGCGACAAGGTCAAGGCCACCATCTTTTTCCGCGGGCGCGAGATGACGCGCACCGGGCTGGGGCGGCAGATTCTGGAACGGCTGATTAAAGACGTCGAGGATAAGAGCATCGTGGAGTTCAGGCCGCGGCAGGAAGGCAATACGCTGCACGCGATCCTGGCGCCGAAGAAAGACGCGGGGCAGAAACCGCCGGCGGCGGCGCCACAGCAAAAGCGCGCGAGCCAGGCGTAGAAAATCAGCTTCTAGCGGCGAGCCGCTAGCTAGGAGCTAAGAAGCTTAGGAGCTAGAAGCTACATGCCGAAATTGAAGACGCACAAGGGCGCTGCCAAGCGCTTTAAGAAGACGGGGACGGGGAAGGTGAAGCGCGGGCATTCGCATTTGCGTCACATTCTGACCTCCAAGACCAAGAAGCGGAAGCGGAAATTGGGGCAGTCGGTGATTGTGAGCGACGCCGATATGCGCCGAATCAAGCGCATGATTCCGTACTAGATTCTTGCCTGTGAATGAGATCTGCGGGAGAAGATTCCTGCGCCGGCGAGTGAAGAGGTTATGGACTGAGAAGTCTCCTACCTCCAGCCGCCTTAAACAGCAATTTAAAGGAGCCAGCAATGCCTCGTGTAAAACGTGGTACCAAACGCCGCGCCAAGCGGAAGAAGATATTGGAGCGCGCCAGCGGATATTTCCTCACCAAATCAAAACTGCACCGGGCGGCCAAAGAGGCCGTCGACCGCGGACTAAAGTTCGCCTTTTCCGGGCGCAAGCAACGCAAGCGGCAGTTTCGCTCGCTGTGGATTGTGCGCATTGGGGCGGCGGCCAAGCTGCACGGGCTGAGCTACAGCCAGTTCGTCCATGGGCTCAAGAAGGGCGGCGTGGAGCTGGACCGGAAAATCCTGGCGGATTTGGCGGTCAAGGATCCGGGTGCGTTTAAGAGCCTCGCCGAGCAGGCGAAGGGCGCACTCGGCGGGGCGGCGTAGAGGCAGTTCTCTGTTCTCGGCTCTTAGCTCTCAGCCATCAGCATTCAGCAAAAGAATTGACTGACCAGGTTCCTCGCCGGCGTGGCTTTTGCAGCGCGGGCGCGATTCCCGCTTATGATTGCCGGTTGCGCCGCGGGAAATGTTCCAAGCGGCAACATTTGTTACCCATGCCTCCGAAAAAGAAAACCGAATATGCCGTGCCGAAGCTGAAGGATTTCTCCGCTAAGACACTGGATAAGGCGTCTGACAAACTGCTCTCCGCACTTCGTGAAGAGAGCCAGGCAATCAGCAACGAAGCAGAATGGAGGGCCTTTCGTGACCGCTGGATGGCGCGGACGAATGGCATTTCGACGCAGATCAACGATCTGTGGTTGAAGGCCGCGCCGAAGGAAGCAAAACCAAGGGTCGGAGTGCGCTTTAATGACCTTAGTCAACAGATCAAGGTCGCGGTAGCGGAGGCGCAGGAGCGCCATGAGGCTATCGCGATTCTAAGCGAACCTGTGGCTAAAGCCGTCAACAGAGCCATACAAGCGGTGGCGACCGCGCAATCTCTCGACATCACCCTCCCCGGCATCCGGCGGCCGCTGGGCGCGGAACATCTGATCATCAAGACGATGAATGAGATTGTCGGGGTGTTTCGCAATCTTGGGTATTCGGTCGAAGAAGGGCCGGAGATTGAGACCGATTACTACAATTTTGAGGCGCTGAATTTTCCGCCCAACCATCCGGCGCGGGACACGCAAGACACGTTGTTCATCGCCAACCAGGAAAGCAAGCCGCCGCGCGACCGGCTGTTGCTGCGGACGCACACTTCTCCGGTGCAGATTCGCAGCATGCAGAAGAGAAAGCCGCCGCTGCGCGTGGTTTGTCCGGGGAAGGTGCATCGCAATGACGCGCCGGACGCCACGCACTCGCCGATTTTTCATCAGGTCGAAGGGCTGGCAGTGGATACGAACATCACGTTTTGCGATCTGAAGGGCACGCTCGACTACGCCATGAAGGCGCTGTTTGGGTCGAGTGTGAAGACGCGGTTTTATCCATCGTTCTTTCCTTTTACCGAGCCTAGCGCGGACGTTCAGATCAGTTGCATTTTCTGCGGAGGTACGGGATATCGCGATGGCGGGCGCTGCCCGAACTGCAAAGCCAGCGGGTGGATTGAGCTGCTGGGCTGCGGCATGGTGGACCCGAATGTGTACGGGTTCGTCGATTACGATGCCAAGAAAGTCAGCGGGTTCGCCTTCGGCATGGGCGTCGAGCGCATCGCGATTTTGAAGTATGGCGTGGATGACATTCAGTTGTTTTTCAATGGGGATGTGCGGTTTTTGCAGCAGTTTGGATAGAAGCTTTTCATGAAACTTTCTCCCACATGGCTTCGCGAGTTCACTGATTTCTCGGTGAACTATCATCAGCTCGCCGACGACCTGACATTGGCGGGTGTAGCCGTGGAGTCGGTTTCCGGCGAGGGTGAGAGCACCGTCTTCGAAATGGAGATCACCACCAACCGGCCCGACGCCATGAATCATTACGGCGTGGCGCGGGAGATTTCGGCGTTGTATGACTTACCGCTGAAACCGCTGGAGCCGTTCTTAACCTCAGCGGCTAAAGCCGCATCAGCTAGAGATCGTAGCGGCACGGCTGAAGCCGTGCCCTTCCCGGCTGCGCCTTTCACGATCGAAATTATCCATAAGGATGGTTGCGCGCGCTACACGGCGCGCGTTCTGCGCGGGGTAGCAATCAAGGCGTCGCCTGAGCCCATTGCCAAGCGGTTGCTTAGCGTGGACCAGCGGCCGATCAACAACGCTGCTGACGCTTCAAATTACACATTGTGGGAGATGGGCCATCCCACGCATGCGTTCGATCTCGATCTGCTCGAAGGCGGAAGAATCGTCGTGCGCCGCGCGTTCACGGGCGAAACCCTGAAGACGCTGGACGGCGTGGAGCGCAAGCTTTCTCCCGAAGACCTGGTGATAGCGGATGCACGCAAGCCGGTGGCGCTGGCCGGGGTGATGGGCGGCTTCGACACCATGATCACGGACAGAACGAAGAACATACTGATCGAGTCGGCGTGGTTCGATCCGGTGGCGGTTCGCAAGACCTCGAGGCGGCATGGGCTGCACACCGACGCTTCGCATCGCTTCGAGCGGGGGGCGGATTTCGGGGCTACGCCGCTGGCTTGTGCGCGCGTGGCGGAGAGAATTCTGGACAGCGGCGGTGGGCGGCTCGAAGGCGGCGCGATCGACGTGGTGGCGCGGAAGCTGGATCAGGCACCGATCATTCTGCATCTTTCCGAGGTACGCCGCGTGCTGGGCGAATCCTTGCGCACGGCTCAGGTGTTGCGCATTCTGCGCCGGCTGGGGTTTGACTTGATGCCGGAAACGGGCGAGGAACCTGCCTTTGCGGTGCAGATTCCGAGTTGGCGGCTGGATGTGGAACGCGAGATTGATTTGATCGAGGAAATCGCGCGGCTGCATGGCTACGACAAATTTGCCAATACCCTGCCACCGTATGCCGGGGCGGTGGTGGAGTTGCCGGATGCGAAAAAAGACGAGCGGCTGCGGCCGACTTTGCTCGCTTTGGGATACAACGAAGCGATTTCGCTGAGTTTTATCTCGCATGAAGACGTGGAACAGTTCTCGACGGCACCGGTGCTGGAGCTGGCGAATCCGCTGAGCGAAGAAGCGTCCGTGATGCGGAGCTCGATGGTGCCCGGGATGCTTGGCATGCTGGCGTACAACCTAAACCGTGGCAGCGACGATGTCCGGCTGTTTGAGAGCGGCAATGTTTTTGAGCGCTCGGGAGAAAAAGCTTTGGAGCTAAAGCGCGTGTGCCTCGGGGCGACAGGAAACGCGATGTCGCCGGGAGCGAACCAAGCGGCGCGGGCGTTTTCGTTTTTTGATTTGAAAGGGGATGTCGAGAGCTTGCTGCATCTGTTTCAAAGTGACGCGCTCTACTTCGACGCTCATGTGGCTGAATACTACCGTCCCGGTCATGCGGCGCGGGCGGTCATGGATGGGGCAACCGTCGCGCAGTTTGGGCAGATTCATCCCGAGATTGCGGCGGGGCGCAAGCTGCGGCAGGAGGTTTTCGTCGCGGAACTTTACCTGGACCGGTTGTACAAACATGGTTTGCAGCAGGGGCGGTACGTGGCGTTGCCACGGTATCCGGCAGTGGAGCGGGATTTTTCGTTTGTGTTTGCGGAGTCGGTTGTGTTCCAAAAGATTTCGCAAGCGGTGGCGGGACTGGGGTTGATGGCGTTGCGAAGCTTTGTTCCGGTGGAGATTTTTCGCGGCGGGAATGTTCCCGCGGGGAAGTATTCGCTGTTGCTGCGGGCTACGTTTCAGTCCAAAGAGCGCACGCTGCGCGAGGATGAAGTGGCAGAGTGGTCTGCGGGGATCGTTCGGGCACTCGAAGGTTTAGGCGGGAAATTGAGGTCTTAAGTTGTGCAAGCTTAGGGCCGACCGAGTTTCACCCGGCCTGGACAGCCGGGGGCGGCTGTCCCCACGCGACTTGTTCCAAATTGTTTTTCCTTTTCTGCTGCCGTGCGACACGACGGGAAGTCGTGCCCTTCCTCGGTTCGTCAAGATCGCGAAGATTGCGGGTAGGCTGATAAGATTTCAGGTCGATGGACTCACTGAATCATCTCTTCGAAAACAACCGGCAGTGGGTGGCGCGGATGACGGCGCGCGATCCGGGGTTTTTTCAGCGGCTTTCGCGCCAGCAGAAGCCGCAATATTTGTGGATTGGCTGTGCGGATAGCCGGGTGCCGGCGAATGAAATTGTCGGATTGTTGCCCGGAGAACTCTTCGTGCACCGCAACGTTTCGAACGTGGTGGCGCTGGACGATCCCAACTGTCTTTCCGTGATTCAGTATGCAGTGGATGTGCTGCAGGTGCGGCACATTATTGTTTGCGGGCATTTCGGATGTGGCGGCGTGGAGGCGGCTTTGGAGGATCGCAGCCTCGGGCTGAGTGATCAATGGCTGAAATATGTGCGCGCGGTGCGGGATAAGCATGCCGATCAGTTGAGCGCGCTCAAGAAAACCCTGCGCTGGAACCGGTTGTGCGAGCTGAATGTGGTCGAGCAGGTAAGGAACGTTTCCGAGACCGGCATTTTGCAGGAGGCGTGGGTGCGACAGCAGAAAGTCAGCGTCCATGGCTGGATTTACGCGATTGACGATGGGCTGTTGCGCGATTTGGGGATTAGCATCGCGCGGGCGGAAGAAGTCTCGCAGAAATACGAGGCGGCGGTGGGGAGGCTCGCGGCGTAATCTTTGGGCGAAGTCGGGGACTCGAGATCGAGCGCGACCACGATTATTCACAAAGATGTGGGGTATACTGCGGTAAAGTTCGAATTTCTCCTTGGGAAGTGCCCTCATGTCTCTCAAATTGGCGGAAGAGGTATCGGAGCAGGTTCCGGCTGACGATTTTCAGGCGCTGGAAGAGAAAGTTTATCGCACCATTGAGTTATACAAGTCGGCGCGCGAGGCGCGCGGCGTGGCTGAGCGGGATGTGAAGCGCCTGCGCGAGCAATTGGAAGAGCGCGAAGAAGAAGTGGAAAGCATGCGCCGGGAAATGGTTCGCCTGCGCAAGGAACGCGAAGAAATTCGCGGGCGGGTGGAGAAGATGCTGGCGCAGATCGAGACTCTGGCTGAAGAGCAGGCCGCGAGCTAGAAGCAAACCACCGCTTCCGGCCGCGGGAGAGGAGCAGCAACAACCATGGCAACCGCCTCAAAACATCAGCCGGTCACCGATGCCAGCAACAACAGCGTCCGCGTGGAGATTTTCGATCAGGGGTACAACCTGCGCGGGTCGGATGCGGAATACATCCTGAAGCTGGCGGAATATGTGGACGCCAAGATGCGGGCGGTGGCGGAGCAGACGCACACCGTGGACACGGCGCGGCTGGCGGTGTTGGCGGCGCTGAACATTGCCGATGAATATCATCTATTGAAGCGGAACCAGGACGGCGGCGCGGTGGAGTATTTGAAACGGGCGCATCGTCTGGCCAATGCTTTGGATGAGGTGCTGGAAGAGAAGCGCCGCGCCGGATAGGCACGCTGAGATAGGTTTTCGGGCCGATTAGCCCGCTGATTCGAGCCGTAGCCAGCCAGCAAAGATGCAGGCTCCCGTCTGCACCAACTTTCACTGGGCGGCGCTAATTCACCCAGCCCGACTTCGAGCCGCCATTCTTCTTGTCCGAATCGTCGGGCGGAATGTAGTTGCCGTGCTCGTCGAAAGAAACCGTGCGATTGTGGTGCCGCATGTAGACTTCGAACTTGCGCGCGGCGCGGCGCCGCTTCCAGCGGTAATAGGAATTGAGCACGCCGAAGTAGCGCTCGGAAACGCCGTGCTTTACCCCGCGCCGGGGAAGCAATTTCACGTAGATAAAACCGAACAACAATCCGCCGAGGTGAGCGACGTAAGCGACGCTCTGGCCGTGCCCCGGGCCGGCGGCGTTGATAGCGCTGATCAGCTCGATGAACGCGATACCGGCGACGAAGTATTTGGCCTTGATCGAGAATGGAATGGGGAAAAGCATGATCTCCTGGTTGCCATAGAGCAGCCCGAAGGCCATGAGAATGCCCAGCACGCCGCCCGATGCGCCCTCCGTTCGGACCATTGGGTTCACGCCCGCCAAGCCGGTGTAGGAAACGGCAATGGTGGTCAGCGCGGCCCCCACCACACAGAAAAAGTAGAACTCCAGAAATCTGCTCGCGCCCCAATCGCTCTCCAGTTGAGATCCAAACATCCACAGCGCCAGCATGTTGAACAGAATGTGAAAGATGGAAACATGGAGAAAAGAATAGGTGATCAGTTGCCAAACCGCGCCAAGCATCACCCAGTGCGGTATGAGCGATAAAACGTATTCCGTTACGCCGCCGAAGCTGGGGGTGAACGCCTTCAGCAGCGTAAGCAGCAAAAACACTGCCGCATTGGTCAGGATCAGCCACTTCACCGCTTTGGTGAAGGGCGGAAAACTCAGCGAAAAAGTGCGGTTGCGATACATGAATTCAATGTGCTGCAACAATCTTAGCAGGTGTCATATCCAACGAGGGTCCAACCGCTTGGGACCAGCGCAACACTCGGCGTGCCGCCGGCGGCGCGTCCGCAAAGTTCATAGTATCCTGGCATGCAAAGAAACGTGCCAGCGGTTATTCGCTCCGCGCCCATCCGTGTTCCCGTTCTGGACTTTGGCACTCAGGCCGCGAAGCTTGCGCGGTTTCTCAACCCATTGCTTCCCTCATGCATGCGGAGCCTAACCGGACTACTATGGACAAAGGCGAGGGTGGGAAACCCGAAGCCCTTGACCGCGGGCCGGGAAGAATCTAAATATTAATGGCGGGCTTTTTTGATAAGACTGGGTTCCCGGCCGAACGGAGGCAATCATGGTTTATTGTCCGGAATGCGAAACCAATCTCGACGTTGAGGAAGACGAGGTCGACGAAGGCGAAATCGTTTCCTGCCCGGAATGCGGCACCGACTTCGAAGTCGTCACCGTAAGCCCGTTGGAACTGAAGCCGGTGGAAGAAACCATCATCGACGATGCTGGCGAGGAGGAAGCCGAAGACGGTGACTATTCCTAGGCCGAGCTCGATCATGGGTTCATTTTCGATGCGGCTTGCAAAAGCGCGTATCTCACGTTTTAGTTTTCCATCCCTGACCCTGGGGTTGTTGGCTGCATTTCTCTGCTTCAATCCGGCCACAGCCGTTCCCGGCAGCGCCATGCCGGACAAGAAGGCGGAAAAGCCCTACGCTCTCATCTACGGGACGGTCTGGGGTCCAGACAACCGTCCTCTCTACGGTGTTCCGGTCGAAATCCGGCGCGCCGATCAGAAGAGGGCCCGCTGGGAACTGCATTCCGACCACCGGGGCGAGTTCGCCCTTCGCGTGCCGCCGGGTCCGGCCGACTACGTAGTGTGGCCCGACTTGAAAGGCTTCAAGTATCCCGGCGCGCCCCTGCACTTGGATCAGGAAGTTAAGGTCCACATCGATGGCGAAGAACGGGAAGATATCGGATTACATTTAACGCAATAGAGGGGCGATTGGCTGTGGAAACGGACCTCATGAAAAAATATCGGATTGCCCTTCCCCTGCTACTTCTGGCGATTCTGTCCGCTGCACCGCGCTCTGCTTACGCAAAGGATAAGCCTGAACCGGGCCGCCTGCTGACCGGCAAGGTAACGGACAAGCAGGATAGCCCGCTGGCCGACTCCGTGGTCTACCTCTCCGACACCCGCACCCGCGCGGTCAAGACTTTCATTGTGGGCGCCAATGGCATCTACCGATTTCCCGCGCTTTCCCCGAACGTCGACTATGAAGTGTATGCCGAGTACAAAGGGCACAAGAGTGACACCAAGACGGTCAGCCAGTTTGACGATCGCCAACAGCTGAACATCAACCTGCGCGTGGACACCAACTGACAATAGCGATGTTTCGGCCTCCGGCTTTTTCGTCAAATTCAGGGGACACTACTTTCTGTTCGGGACTTCCCGGCAAGCAGTCATCCCACTTTGACAAACTTGATTCGTACCCGGGAAGGGTCACCGCACCCTGCCCGGGACGGCACTGGCTTTGGCAGCAAGGACGCTTTCATCGGGCTCTAGTTCTTGCCACCCTCCTTTCTGAAAGTTGGACCCGTTACCTCCGTGATCTTGCCGAGCCCAAAACTCCTGCCTATTGTTTGTTCTTGGCGCGCAGGGTCGAGAAATTGGGCTCAAGGAACCCTGCCCGCACCGGAGTTGCGTGCAGAGAAGGGAACCATCTCGCCCCGTGTGGGCAAAACGCTGTGAAGCCTCGGCCCCCGGCAAGGTCGCGGCCCGCCCGAGCTTCTGCCTGGCGCTGGCGGGCTTGTTTCTTCTAACTCCATTATTTGTCATCAGCTTACACGCGCAAAAGACCGACAAGACAGCCGCCACCAGAAAGCTGGTGTCGCAGGTGGAAGCCGAGTATCCGCCAGATCTCAAGCGCGCCTTGATCGGCGGAGTGGTGCGCCTGAACATCGTCGTAACGGCCCGCGGCACAGTGGACTACGTCCAAGTAGCCGGCGGGAATCCCATCCTCGCCGATGCCGCCGTGAAAGCGGTTAAGCAGTGGAAGTACTCTCCTGGCCCCGCGACCACAAATATCCGCGTCAACGTCACCTTCGACCCTACCCGATAGTCCAGGATCGATTCCTCAACTTCGCGCCGCGAACGCAGTTTTGCGACGAGCATTCGCGGAAAACCTGGGCGCCCACAAAGTACAATCTTGTCATGCCTGTTTTCAAAGAAAAGCGCGAGGAACTGGAACATTACGAGACCATGTTGGGCGTGTCTCGCGGCCGCCTGGCGGTGACCATGGACGCAATCACCGACGCTATGGCGCTAATTGGCCAGCACGGCGTCTATTGCCAAAGCCAACGCTGGCCGGGCAAGCCGGTGATGGATATCCAGATCATCATGAAGCAGCTCGCCGACGCGAAGGAACTGATTCAAAGCGTGATGGAGGAGCTAAAAAAGACCGAGCAGCCGCCCGCCAGCGCCTGATGAACTCAGCCCTCCGCGAGGAGGGCGCGAGCGTTCAGGACTTCCTAAAAACCAGCCGTCCCACTTTGCCAATCCGGAGTCATGAAGGGCAGGTTTTCAGCCGCCGATTGCGAGGCTATACCGTAAGTCGCTGAAAACAGACTAGGCTTCGGCTGCGGTCCTTGGGAAACGTCTACGCCGCCGGCCTAGTTACCGAAGAGCGTTCTTTCCGGGATGCGGTGTGCGGAGAATCCGCATCTAAAGGTTTATACTGTTAGCCAACTTCCTTGGGAAGTAACCTTGTCCTGTCGAGAAGAAGACAAATCCGATGTCGATGAAGACTAAGGCAATCATTTTGAGTTGTTCGTCCGCCCTGCTGCTGTTCGTGGTTGCCGGTGGGGTAAACGCCGTCCGCGCCTCCGGCAATGAGGGCGCGTACCGTCAGTTGCAGGTTTACAGCGAAGTGCTTTCGCGGGTGCGCAGCGAATATGTGGAGGAGCCCAACATCGATTCGGTGACCGACGGCGCTCTGCACGGCTTGCTCGATTCGCTCGATGCCGACTCCAGTTACCTGACGGCGGCGGAATACAAGGAATACAAGGCGCACAAGACGGAAGCCAAGGGCGAGATTGGCGCCATGGTTTCGAAACGTTTTGGCTATGCCACGGTTGTCTCCATCATCCCAGGCGGCCCGGCCGACAAGGCGGGATTGCAGGCTACCGACATCCTGGAAGCCATCGAGAACAATGGCGTGAGCCGCAGCACGCATGACTTGTCGCTAGCCGAGATTCATAGCCTGTTGGCTGGACAGCCGGGTTCGACGCTGACGGTTTCGGTGGTGCGCGCGCGCCGCGCCGAGCCTGAGAAGATAGTGATCACGCGCGACATGGTCGCCATTCCGCCGGTTGCCGACAAGATGCTGGACAACGGCATTGGCTATCTTCAGGTGGACGCATTCACCAAAGGCAAGACGCAGGAGATCGCGGCCAAGATCAAAGATTTGCAAAAGTCCGGTGCCAAGAAGCTGATTCTTGACCTGCGCAACTGCGCCGAGGGCGAGGAGCCGGAGGGTATCGCCACCGCCAACCTTTTCCTCAATCACGGAACCATTGCCTACCTGCAGGGCCAGAAATATCCGCGCCAGGCTTTCAACGCCGATCCTTCGCAAGCCATTACTTCCTTGCCTCAGCGTCGAGTTCGACGAGCGCACCGTCATCGACTCCGACGGGATCGTCCACCTGCAGGCGGTCCCGCGCTCGATGGTGGTCGCCGGCGCCGGCGTGATCGGGATCGAGTACGCGTCCATGTTCGCCGCCCTCGGCACCAAGGTCACGGTCGTGGAGCAGCGCGACCGGATCCTCGAGTTCTGTGACGTCGAGGTGGTCGAGGCGCTCAAGTACCACCTGCGCGATCTCGCTGGCCTCCGGTTCGGGGGAACCGTGTCCTGGTCGAGGCGCGGCCCGAGGGCGCCATCGCCACGCTGCTGAGCGGGAAGAAGATTCCCGCCGACACCGTCATGTACTGGGCTACCACCAGCAGGGGGCCAGCGACGCCCTCTGCTTGACGCCGCCGGCCTGAACGCCGACAAGCGCGGCCGGATCGTGGTGGACGAGTGCTTCAGGACCGCGGTGCCGCACATCTACGCGGTCGGTGAACATTATCGGTTCCCCGCCCTGGCGGCCACCTCCGCCGAACAGGGCCGGATCGCGGCGCATACGCCTGCGGGGAGCCGTTGCACAAGGTCAGCGACCTGCATCCGATCGGCATCTACAGCATCCCCGAGATCAGCTTCGTGGGGCGGACCGAAGAGCAGCTCACCCAGGGCAACGTGCCGTTCGAGGTCGGCGTCTCGCGCTACCGGGAACTGGCCCGCGGGCAGATTATCGGCGATTCCTACGGGGTCCTGAAGCTCCTGGTGTCGCTGGACACCGGGACGCTGCTCGGTGTGCACGTGTTCGGCACCGGTGCCACCGAACTGATCCACATCGGCCAGGCCGTCATGGGCTGCGGCGGCACGGTCGACTACCTCGTGGATGCCGTCTTCAACTACCCGACCCTGGCCGAGGCCTACAAGGTCGCCGCGCTGGACGCGACGAACAAGATGCGGCAGATCGCCCGCTTCGCCTAAGGCGGTGCTGGGCCGGGGGGACGACCCCCCGAAACCCCCCGATCGGGGGGATGCCATGCCCCCATACCCCCTGGCCCATGCGAAACAAACGGAAACATGGCTGTGATGCACGGTAAACGTGCCCAGCGTACGCTTCGGTTGTGGCGGGAACATTTTCGATGGCTACCGGCTTGCCGAGGCCTGGGATGAGATGTTCGCGGCACCCGGTAGGCCCCGCGCGCCCTATGACGCGCTGGTCTCCGTGCTGCAGCCGATGGATCCGGCCGAACTGCGGGTCCGGCGCCGACCAGCTGGCGCGCGTGTTCACCGACCGGGGGGTCACCTACGACTTCGCGGGGGAGGAGCGCCCCTTCCCGCTCGACCTGATCCCGCGGGTCATCGACGCGGTGGAATGGGACCTGGTGTCCCGGGGCGTGCGGCAGCGGGTCCGCGCGGCTCGAGGCCTTCCTGGCGGACGTCTACGGCGCCGGGCGCGTCTTCGACGACGGGGTGGTGCCGTGGCGGCTCATCTACACCTCGCCGCGCTTCCGTAGGGAGGTAGCCGACTTCGCGCCGCCGAACGGTGTCCGGGTTGACGTGGCGGGCATCGACCTCATCCGCGACGAGCAGGGGCGGTTCCGGGTCCTGAGGACAACGTTCGGGTGCCGTCCGGCGTGAGCTACGTGATCGAGAACCGGCTGGCCATGACGCGGACGTTCCCCGCGCTGTTCGCCGAACAGAGCGTGCACCGGGTGGACGATTACCCGTCCCGGCTGCTGGCCGCGCTGCACGCCGCCGCGCCGCGCGGGACACCGGACCCGTGCGTGGTCGTCCTGACTCCGGGCGGGCACACCGCCGCCTACTTCGAGCACACGCTGCTCGCCCGGCTGATGGGCGTGGAGCTGGTGGAGGGACGGGACCTGTTCTGCGCCCGCAACCGGGTCTACGTGCACACCACCCGGGGCCGGCGCCCGGTCGACGTCATCTACCGCCGGGTCGACGACGAATTCCTCGACCCGCTGCAGTTCCGGCCCGACTCGGTGATCGGCTGCCCGGGCATGATCAACGCGGCGCGGGCGGGCCACGTCACCATCGCCAACGCGGTCGGCAACGGGGTGGCCGACGACAAGCTCGTCTACACCTATGTCCCCGACCTCATCCGGTACTACCTGAGCGAGGAGCCGATCCTCGACAACGTCGAGTCCTACCGGCTCGACGACCCGGAGATACTCACCTGGGCCCTCGACTCACTCGACGAGCTGGTGGTGAAGCCGGTGGACGGGGCGGGCGAGGCCGGCATCGTCATCGGCCCGAAGGCGTCGGCGGCGGAGCTGGCGGTGCTGCGCGAGCGGCTGCTGGCGGACCCGCGCGGCTGGATGGCCCAGCGGCCGGTCGCCCTCTCCACCTCACCGGTGCTCATCGGCGAGGCCCTCGCGCCGCGGCACATCGACCTGCGGCCCTTCGCCGTCAACGACGGCGAGGACGTGTGGCTGGTGCCCGGCGGCCTGACCCGGGTGGCGCTGCCGGAAGGCGAGCTGGTGGTCAACTCCAGCCAGGGCGGCGGATCGAAGGATACCTGGGTGCTGGCCGGGCCAAGTCAGCCACCCCGGAGCCGCCTGCCGTGCCGTTTTCACTGCTGGCCGCCCAGTCGGCCGCGGCCAGGACGACGGTAGGCCGGACGCGGCCCGGAACATGAACGATGAACTTCTCAGCCGGATGGCCGAGACCCTGTTCTGGACCGGCCGCTACATAGAGCGGGCGGATGACACGGCGCGGCTCGTCGACGTCTACGTCCACCGGCTGCTCGGCGATGCGGCGGCAGGATCCGGTGCGGACTGCGGTCCGCTGTTCGGGATCCTCGGGGTCGAGCCCGGTCCGGACGCCCAACCCGACGTCGGGGCCGCGTTGTTCCGGCTGGCCTACGACTCCAAGAGCCCGAGCGCCATCGCCGGCGCGGTGCTCGCGGCCCGGGCCGGTGCCCGCGGCATCCGCGAGGTGATCTCGAGCGAGATGTGGGAGTGCCTGAACGTGGCCGGTCACGGGCTGACCGGCCAGCGCCGCGCCGCGGACCGGCTGGGGCCGCACGTGTTCCTCCGGTTCATCAGGGAACGGGCGGCGCTGTTCTTCGGCCTGGCCGACTCGACCATGAGCCACGATGCCGCCTGGCGGTTCCTCGTGCTCGGCCGGTCGCTGGAACGGGCCGACATGACGGCCCGGCTGCTGCTCGCGCGCATGCCGGGGCCGCCGGAGGAGAGCGGGCCGCTGCTGCTGCACGCGTGCGGTGCCTACGAGTCGTTCATCCGGACGCACGGCTGGGCCGCGGAGCCGACCCTGGTGGCCGAGTTCCTGCTGCGCGACCGGCTGTTCCCGCGGTCGGTGCTGTATTCGCTGGTGGCCGCCGAGGACTGCCTGGTCGCTCTGAACCCAGGCCCGGTCCGGATGGGCATGGACGACCCGGCCCGGCGCCCGGTCGGCCAGCTGCGGACCAGGCTGGAGTACGCCGACACCGGGCAGCTGACCGAACAGCTTCCCGAGCTGCTCGGTCAGCTGCAGCAGGCCTGCGTGGAGGCATGCGAGGTGATCACCGGGCGGTACTTCCAGTACGAGGCGCAGGTCGCCTGGGAACGGGACGGCTCAGCGTGGGCTGGCGGCTGCGGGTGGTGCACACCACCCAGGTCAGCTACACCGCGCCGGTCCGGGCCTCGTTCAACGAGGTCCGGATGACCCCGCTGACGCTGCCCACGCAGGTCACCCTGGAGAGCCGGGTCTCCGCGGGCCCGGGGGTTCCGGTCTGGACCTACTGTGACTACTGGGGAACGTTTGTCAGCGTATTCGATATCACCGAGCCGCACGAGAGCCTAGCGGTCCGGGCCCAGGCCACGGTCGAGACCGGCCAGGCGCTCGGCGACCCACCCCCGGTGCTGCCCTGGGAGGAACTGCGGGCGCAGGCGGGTCAGGCTGCTGGAGCTCCTGCTGACCACCCCGCTGACCAGCCGTAAACACCGGCCGTCGCGGCCACCGTCCTGGACGCCGTGCACGACGCGGACCCGGCGCAGGCGGCGGAGGAGATCGCCGCGCGTCCGGTCGCAGGTCGGCTGATCGCCAGGCGCCACCGGGGTGCGAACCGACGCCCAGGAGGCCTGGGATCAGGGCCAGGGCCTGTGCCAGGACATAGCGCCATCTCACGGTGGCGCTGCTCCGCGCGGCAGGCCTGCCCGCCAGGTACGTCTCCGGGTACCTGCACGCCGACCCGGCGGCCGAGCCCGGGCAGACCGCGATCGCGAGAGCCACGCCTGGGTGGAGTACTGGGCCGGTTCCTGGGCGAGGGCAGCGATCCGACCAGCGGCGCGCCGGTGCGGGAGCGGCACGTGGTGGTGGCCAGGGGCCGGGACTACGCTGACATCCCGCCGCTCAAGGGCATCTACCACGGCGCCCCGACCAGCGCGCTCGACGTGACCGTGGAGGTCACCCGCCTCGCCTGACC
>CAVZMC010000081.1:0-75470 GCA_963776125.1 uncultured Acidobacteriaceae bacterium
TCATTGCGCGTCTCCGTTGGTGCGACTGTCGAACGTAGCGTTCACTTTGTCCCGAGTTGCTTGGCTCCGTGACGGCTTCAGGTAGCGCATTGTGCTTGCCAAGTCTTTGTGACCGAGCCAGAGAGCTGAACCGTGCTCAAATCAATGCCTGCCCAGAGATGCCACGTGGCGAATGTCGCTCGGAATTTGTGAAGCCAGAAATCATCTTGCTCCAGTTCCGCACGGTCGGCGCATGCTTTCAAGCAATCGAGAAAATCCAACTTGGGTCGGCAGCCAGCAGTCGGGAAAAATCAGCGGACATCCCTTGGTCGCCTTTGCCTTCCATGCCCTTAAGCTATCGACTAGCGTCTCAGGCACAGGAATCGTTCGCTCGCGTAAGCCTTCGGCGTCCATAGGTATTCCGGCTTGTGTGACACTCGCACCGTGGCAGCTACCAGATTCACATCTTTCCAACAGCAATACATTACTTCCTGCTCGCGCATCCCAGTCATCAGGAAGAACTAAGTCACAGACGCATCGCAGGCCGCGCGAACAGCGTATCCAGTTCGGCCTGCTCGTAGACCTCGGTTTCCTCCTCGGTGTACTGCGGCCAATCTTCCTTCTTGACGATTTTTTCAGTATCTGCGACCGCAGAAAGCCGATATGCTTCAAAATTTGTTGTGGACGGACCTAGGAGCTTGGTTCTTCTTCTTGTCTCGCAAGAATGCCGAGAAATCCAACAGGTCTCTGCGGTTGATGTCTTCCAGATAAGGCTTGTTGCAGGATTCGAGGAAGTATTCAAGAGCGGTTGAGTACGCCGAGTGGGTCTTGTGTTCTTGTTCAGCTTAATGTCGGCAAGGTATTCGGTAACCGCTGCTGCGAGCGAACGACGAACATTGCCGGAACCGTCCTGCTGTTCGGTAACCGCTACTCCATGGTTGGCCGCATTGAGTTCGGCCTCCTTACGTGACTGCTGGAATGCCGCATCCTGCGCTTCCTTGCCCACACTTTTCCTGACAAGCTTCTTGCCCTCATACCAACTGATGTAATACGCGCCTTCGGAATGGCGTTCTTCCTTCCCGTTAACGATTACCACGTCTGGGCGTACGCGCCCGTTGGCCGCCAGCACATCCCGCCTAAGCGCTTTGTGTTTCCTCCCATCGAGCATCTGCTGAAGGTGCATCGGCAGAACGGAGACGTTCAGATAGAGCCGACCTACCAGGAAGCAAAGCGGGCCATTTTCGGGATCCGCTCGTGCGATGTTGCTGGAATCTATCACTTGGACCGCTTTTATCTCGGGCGGGACCATCGCGACATTTACTACGAGAAGCGCAGGGCAAACTTGTTTCTGGTGAATTTCGTCTGCACCGATCCGGATCGTGACATCAGCGACGATTGTTTCTGCGTGTGCGCGGACACAGGACCAGCCGCGCACGACCACTTCGACTTGCAGCTCATGGACCTGGGCGATGAATTTATGGCGGTCGCGGGCACCGCAGCCGGCGAGGCCCTCTTTGGGGATGCAATCTTCCGCAAAGGCAGCGAGGCGGATGTGGCCAAGCGGCGCGCCATTCTGAACGACGTTCGCAAGCGTTTCAAGCAGACCACGAGCTGGTTCTCGGCCACCGTTCGCTACATCTCGCAGGGAAAGGTCCTGGAGAAAACCTGGGAAGAAGTCGGCAACCGTTGCCTGGAGTGTGGAGGCTGCACCTACGTCTGCCCGGCCTGTACATGCTTCACGGTCAGTGACCGGCAAGTCGGGCCAAACGAGATCGAGCGCGTTCGCGTATGGGATTCCTGCGCGCTGGACGGATTTACTCGCATGGCAGGTGGCTTCAATCCTCGCCGTGCCGTACACGACCGGCGCAACCGGCGTTTTTTCCGCAAATTGGCTCACTACTTCATACAGCGGGAGCTTTCCATGGCGTGTGTGGGTTGCGGGCGCTGCGTGCAAGTTTGCCATGGCGATATCGGAATGCCGAGCGTGGTGGAGATGATTCGCCGCGCCACTACGGAATTGGAGAAAAATGAATCCGTCAGCCACTGAGAACGTCTATTTGCCGAAGACGGCGGTGCTCGATCGGATCGTCTGCGAGATCCCCGAGGTGAAGACCTTCTATTGGCATTTCGAAGACCGCGCCGAGCAGCAGGCGTTCCAACACTTCCGGCCCGGCCAGTTCGCCGAAGTGTCGTTATTTGGCGTGGGCGAATTCCCTACTTCGCTGCCTCCCAGTCCCACGGAGCCCGAGACCTTCTTCACCGTGCGGCAGGTTGGCAGTTGTACCTCCGCCTTGCACCATCTCAAGCCTGGGGAGAAGTTTGCCGTGCGCGGGCCTTACGGAAACGGCTTCCCCATGGAACAGTACTACGGGAAGAACCTCGTCTTTGTCGCCGGCGGCATCGGACTGATTCCTCTGCGCTCGTGCATCGTGTATGCGATCAAACACCGGAGCAAGTATCAGCAGATCCAGATTTTTCATGGCGCCAAAACTCCAAAGGAGCTGATGTACGTCCCCAACCTGCAGGAGTGGTCCGAATCCCCGGGCATCGAGTGCTACCTGACCGTGGATCGCGCGCAAGATGGCTGGTCGGGCAACGTGGGCGTGGTCGGCAGCTTGTTCAAGAAACCCGGCGTCCAGGTTCCCGTGGACAACACGGTCGCATTCGTTTGTGGCCCACCCATCATGTTCCGTTTTGTGATCAAGGATCTGATGGCCATGGGCTTCGAGGAGCAGAACATCGTTTCGACGCTCGAACGCTATATGAAATGCGGCGTGGGCAAATGCGGGCATTGCTGCATTGGCATGGCTTATGTCTGTGTCGATGGGCCGGTGTTCACCTATCAGCAGATCAAGAGGCTGGGAGAGGATATCTGATGACTCCACTCGGCAATCTTTTCCACCAGTGGCGCGCGGGCCGCACCTGCTTCATGGGACTCGGAAACCCGGACTACGGTGACGATGGCTTCGGCGTGCAACTGGCCGATGAACTCACAAAAGCTGGCATTCCAGAAGTGGTGATCGGCGGCGCTGTCCCAGAGCAGCGTCTGGGGAAGATCGCGGCACAGGACTTCGACTACGTGGTATTCCTCGACGCGGTTGATTTTGCGGCGCCGCCTGGATCGCTGGTCGTTATGGGCGCCCGCCAGATCCAGGTGCGTTTCCCGCAGATTTCGACTCACAAGATCTCACTTTCGGTTCTGGCGGAAATGGTGCAGGCGAATGGACGAACCAAGGTTTGGCTCGTGGGTGTGCAACCCGAATCGATCCGGCAAGACAAGCCCGTGACTTCCGTGGTGCGGGCGACTTTGGAAATCGTTAAAGAGCTGATTCTGCATGGTGAGTCTGGCGCGGCCATCCTGGAAGCAGCGGGGCCAGGACGGAAAATGGAAGAGTACGTATGCTGAGCCCCGAACAAGCCGTGCTGGCGTCGATCCTCATCTGCATCGGCGGTGCCGTGTTGGTGCTTGCCGTTTCGCACCACAAGCTGGTTGCCGGCTGGTTCACGTTTTTTGTGACCGCAACGACCGCCGTCCTGATCTGTTTCGCGGTCGTGCAGGTTTTGTTCTCGGGGCCATCGGCGCATCCCGCCGCGTTTTGGGCACTGCCGGCGATCGGCTTCGCCTTGCGCATTCATGTGGACGGCCTGACCGCCGTTTTTCTCCTCTTGGCTGTCATCATCGCGGTGCCAGCGTCGTTCTACTCCATTCTTTATATGCGGCACTACCAGGAATACGGAGTCGCCCGCTACTACCCGTATTTTTTGCTGTTCCTGGCCGCGATGTATGGATTGCTCAGTACCACCGACATGATGTGGTTCTTCTTCATCTTCTGGCAGATGATGACTTTGCCGGGATATGCGCTCATCTGCTACGAAAACAAAAGGCCAGGAAATATCCGCGCCGCCAACAAATATCTACTCATGATGCAGATTGCCTGTGCGGCCACTATGGTTGGGGCAGAACTGCTCGCGGTGACTGGCGCGGCCGCGCAGGGCAGCGCGCATCTGAAATATGACTTCGATACGGTCAGCGCGAATCTCCCGATTCTCCTGAGTACGAGGCCGATTGCGACCACGCTGGCGTTTGCCTTATTCCTGGTTGGATTTGGAATCAAGATGGGCATGTGGCCATTCGGCCAGGTGTGGCTGCCGGATGCGCACCCCGCCGCGCCTTCCCCGGTGAGCGCCATGTTATCCGGTGTGATGATTAAGACCGGAGTTTACGGCTTGATGCGGTACTTCTTGTGGCTGGTGCCGATCAGCGCTATCAAAGTCTACCCGCTGGCCAGGTGGGGGATGGTCATCGCCGTCCTGGGCACAGTCACACTTTTTACCGGCACCATGCAGGCGCTCAAGCAGGAGCAAACGAAACGCCTGCTTGCTTTCCACAGTATTGGGCAGATCGGCTACATCCTGCTGGGTACGGGAGCATGTATGGCGCTGCTCTCATGCGGCCCGGCGGCGGCCGCGCTGGCGGCGATCGCTTTCTTCGGCGCCCTGCTGCATGTGTTGAATCACGGCATATTCAAAGGCCTGCTGTTCCTGAATGCCGGGTCCATGTTGCATGCCACAGGCACGCAGGATCTAAACCAGATGGGCGGCCTCATGAAGTTCATGCCCTTGACCGGAGTCACCGCCCTGATCGCATCGTTCTCGATTTCCGGTGTGCCGTTGTTCAACGGATTCGTGAGCAAGTGGGCGATTTATGTCGCCACCATCCAGGGAAGCAGCTCGGCCCGATATCTGGTGCTCTGCGCCGTGATTGCGATATTGACGAGCGTGCTTACGCTGGCTTCGTTCGTGAAATTCTTTGGCGTCAGTTTTCTTTCCCGGACCAGCGCGCTGGTAAAAGCGCGCGCCGCCATGAAGCCGCTGGAAGTCCCCTGGATGATGCAGCTTCCGCAAGTGACCCTTGCCGCGCTTTGCATCCTCCTCGGTGTCGTGCCGGCGATTGGTTTCGGATTGGTGCGGCAGGTGTTGCAGGCAAGCCAGCAAGGCTACGGCATAGCCTTGGCGAATACCATGAGCGTGAGAACCAGTCCTCTCACCGGAGTTGGGGCGCTCAACTCAGCAGCGGTCTTCATGCCGGCGGCGCTCGCTTTGGTCTTGGGCCTGATGTTTGTGGTGGCTTACGGAATCTCCAAACTGGGAGGTGCCCAACGTCGTGTAGCAGTGCCCTGGTTGTGCGGTTATGCGCGCGAGGCGGAGTGTAATCGCTACGTCGCCCACAACTTTTACGGAGAGATTAAGCGGTATTTTGGCTGGCTGGGCGGCGCTCCGCATGTGCCGGAGAGCGCCGCGAGGAGGCTGAAATGATTGCGCGCGACCGCCTTGAGCAGTTGCGGCTGAAATTCGGCGCAGCCATTCAGCGTGCCGATTTCCCCGCTGACAACCGCTTGTTTGTTCACGTCGAACCGGCGGCCGTGAAGAGCATGTGCCAGTATATTTTTCGCGATCTCGATGCCCGTTACGTGATCAGCATTGGCGTCGATGACCGGCCGTATTCCAGTCATTTCCTGGTCGCCCACAACTTCGCTTTCGATCCCGACCATCTGCTCTGTAGCGTGTTGGTTCGAACTTTCGCCGGACCAACCAAGCATCGAGAGCATTTCCGACGTGGTGCCGGCGGCAAGCTGGGCCGAGCGCGAGATGCGAGACCTGGTCGGCATCGAGCCGATTGGGCATAAGTATCTCAAGCGGCTAGTGCTCCCGGATGGCTGGCCGGAAGGCGTGCATCCTTTGCGGAAAGACGCGCGCTGGGATGCGATTCCCGCCGATTTCAGCGAAGACCGCGAGCTCACCTTCGACGATCCCCCGGAAGGCTGCATGGTCGTGCCCTTCGGGCCTTTCCATCCCACGCTGGATGAGCCGGCGCATTTTCGCCTTTATGTCGAAGGAGAAATGGTGCGCGGCTGCGAGTACCGCGGGTTCATGGCACATCGAGGAATCGAGAAGCTGGCCGAGTCGGTGATCAGTTACAACGATATTCCCATGCTGGCCGAGCGCATCTGCGGCATTTGCGGCTGCGTGCACAGCGTGGCTTATACGCAGGCGGTTGAGTCCGCCGTGGCCCTAAAGCCGCCGCCCCGGGCTGAGTACATCCGTACCATCATGCTGGAGATCGAGCGGCTGCACAGTCATTTGCTTTGGACCGGCTTGGCCTGCCACATTCTGGGATTCGACACGCTGTTCATGCAAAGCTTCCGCATTCGCGAGCCCATCATGTGGATCGCGGAGAAAATCAGCGGCAACCGCAAGACTTACGCTCTTTGCCAGATCGGCGGCGTGCGCTGGGACTTCACTCCAGAAGTGAAAGTGGAGCTGCGCCAGACGCTCGACAAGCTGGAAGCTGAATGGCGTCCGATCGTGGCCGCGGTCAGCGGCGACAAGAACATCCAGAAACGTACTCGGGGCGTCGGTGTTGCGGACAAGAAACTGGTGAAGAATGTCGGCCTGGTTGGTCCGGTAGCACGGGCCGCCGGCGTGGATATGGATTGCCGCCGTGATCATCCTTACGCCGCCTACGACCGCGTGGAGTTCAACGTGATCACCGCTAAAGATGGTGATGTGTGGTCGCGATTGCTCGTGCGAATGCAGGAAGTCTTCGAGTCGATTCGAATCATCCGCCAATGCCTCGACAAAATGGAAGACGGGCCGCTGCAACTGGAAATCAAGGACGAATTGCCAATCGGACGGATCGGACTTTCGTCGATTGAGGCTCCGCGCGGAGAAAGCCATCACTTCGTCATCACCGGAGAGAACAACCGTCCGCGCCGCTGGCGAGTTCGTGCGCCAACCTATCAGAACCTGCAGGGTGTGCCAGCGATGATCAAAGACCAGCAGATTGCGGACATGACGATTTCGCTGGGCAGCATTGATCCGTGTTTCTCATGCACCGATCGCATGGAGACGATTGACCTGCGTTCGGGGGCAGTGCGCGTCTGGTCACAACAAGAATTGCTGAAACTGACGCAGGGCAGGAAGGCCTAGAGAAGAGATATGAACCGCGGAATGGCATGGACGATCTTGAGTGGCGTGCTGAACGTGGCGACAGTTCTGTTGCTGGCGCCGCTGTTTCAGGGCATTCTGCGCAAAATCACGGCCCGCATCCAGTCACGTCAAGGACCTCCGATCTGGCAGCCCTACTTCGATCTGCTGAAGTTGCTGGGTAAGGAAGACATTGAATCGGGCGAGACGCCTCCCATGCAACGTTTCGCGGCGTATCTTTCGCTGGCCACCGTGCTGGCGCTGGCGTGTCTCGTACCCATGGGGCTCGCGGTCCCAATGAACGGCGCGGGAGACGTAATCCTGTTGATTTATCTTCTGACCGTATCGGGAATCTGCACGCTGCTGGCGGGGCTGGCCGCTGGTTCCACCTACTCCCTGTTGGGCATCAGCCGCGAAATGATGAGCATGATCACGCTGGAGCCCTTGCTGGTCGTCGTGCTGATTACCGCCGCTCTCCATGTTCACTCTCTGCGGCTCGATTCGGTGTTGAGCGGATCTTTGTATGCGACCGCGGGCATTCCATGGTCGGGATTGATTCTGTTGGGCGTGATGCTTTTGGCGTTCCAGGCTTTCGTGCAACGCGTCCCCTTCGATATTTCCGAAGCTGAGACCGAACTGATGGAGGGCCCATTGATGGAGTACTCAGGGCCGAAACTGGCGCTGTTCAAGTACGCGCAGATGGCGAAACTAATCATCTACAGCGCGATATTTGCGTCCCTGTTCCTGCCTTGGGGCTCGCATCTTGTATTTCCGATTGGCTGGTTGCTGTTTTGGATAAAGGTGCTTGCCTTGGTGCTGGTGGTTACGTTGGTCGCCGCAACCCATGCGCGTTACCGCATTGACCAAGCAATTCGCTATTTCGCGGTCTTGCTGGCCGTGGCGGCAGTAGGCCTAGCCTTGGCGAGTTATGGCTACTGAGAAGGGAAGTTAATGTCGGTGTTGAGCAAACTCGAGGAAACGTTAGCCTGCCTGAAGGCGGGACGCGTCACCCTGCCGTACCCCGCGCAGTCCCAAACTGTGCCGGAGAAGTTCCGCGGACGGCCAATTTTCGATGCCGCAAAGTGCATTGGCTGCGGAGGCTGCGCCAACAATTGTCCCGCGCGCGAGATCCTGGTGTTCGACGTCTGCCAGGAAGTTCGCATCTTGAAGTACCTGGGCCGCCGCTGTACTTATTGCGGACGGTGCGCCGATGTCTGCCCTGAAAAAGCCATCACCATGAGCCATGAGTTTGAGAATGGGACCAACACTATTGGCGACCTGGGACAGCAGCTGGATCTGTTCATGAGCACATGCCAGCGCTGCGGGCGGTGTTTCAAACCAGCTTCGGCGCTGGAAGAATTGAAGATGAAAGGCTATCGCTTCGACGATTTGCAAAACGAGCGCTGGATCTATCGCTCCAAGGCTTATCTGGAAGGCGACGCCGTAGCCGATGACATCGCAATCGAACTGGACTGACTATCATGCTGAAGAATTTGTGCCAAAAAATGTTCGGCCGGTCATTGTGGGTCTATCACGCCAACAGCGGCGGTTGTAACGGCTGCGACATTGAAGTGTTAAATGTCCTCACTCCTTACTATGACGTCGAGCGGTTTGGTATCAAGCTGGTCGGTTCGCCACGCCATGCCGATGTGATGCTTTGCCAGGGCCCGGCCATGCGCTCCACGGCAGTCGCGCTAAAGCGCGCCTACGAAGCCATGCCGGCGCCAAAGCTGGTCTTCGCGATTGGGTCCTGCGCGTGCGGAGGCGGGATATGGTTCGATTCGTATTCCGTCATGGGGCCGGTGGAGAAGATCGTTCCGGTTAACTACTACATTCCTGGCTGTCCACCCCGGCCCGAAGCCATCATTTACGGCGTGGCTGTCGCTCTCGGCCTGATCGATAAGAAGACATCGCCGGTTGAATTCAAGCAGTTGGAATTTCCCATCCCGCGCTACCACCCAAGCGATCTTCGTCTGGAAGGCGACTTGGTGGTCTACACGCGCGCAGAGAAGGTTTAGAAACGCAGAATCAGTGCAAATCAGAGCTCTTAGGAGGCTCGCCATGCAGGTAAAAGACGTAATGAGCGTGAAGCCAAGTTATTGCACGCCCTACTGGACCGTCGAGGCCGTCGCCGCCCTCATGGACCACGCGGGCACCGGGATTGTGCCGGTGGTGGAAGAGTTGCTTCATCGTAAGCTGGTCGGAGTCATCACCGACCGTGATCTTTGCCTGCGAGTGGTTGCCCAGGGAAAGTATCCGGCGCATACGTCGGCCAGTGAGTGCATGACGGCGCATCCAGCTTTCTGCCATCCCGAAGACGATGCCGAAATCGCATTGCGACTGATGCGGGAAAAGCGAGTTCGACGGCTTCCCGTGGTCGACGGACAGATGCAACTTCTGGGAATGCTCTCGATCAGCGATTTCATCCGCAACGGCAAGATGGAGGCGGCCATTCTCTACGACACGACAAAAGAGATTAGTGAGCGCAGCCGCTCGGCTGGCCGAGTCTTGTCCCCGAGCTTCGTCTAGACCCTCGCTAGACCGCACACTACCACCTAGGGTCAACTCTACCCGGCATCGGCCCGTGTGATTGAAATCACACTTTCGCGTGCAGTTCTGCACATTCAAGCTGAATTGGAGAGTGTCTACTGCAGAAGAGGAGGACACCCAAGTGTCTTCTCCCTGACCCCACTCTTTTGGGAAAGGAGAGCCTAAGTGTCATCGAATTAGTAGGTTGCGGGCGTTCTTGGCCGCAGATTAGCTGCGGCCGGGGAAAGCGCCTACAATGTTTAGTGTCGATGAAATTGCGGCGGCGGATGCGCCACATTGAGGCGAAACTCCTTTCACCCTAGGCTGAATATGTGCCTTGCAATTCCCGGGAAGATACTCGAGTGCCAGGAAGTGGGCGGCATGCGCCAGGGCCGGGTGCAGTTCGGCGGGATTGTGCGCGTGGTCTCGCTCGATTTTGTGCCCGAGGCCGTGGTCGACGACTACGTAATGGTGCACGTGGGCTTCGCCATCAGCCGTGTCGCCGCTGACGAGGCGGAGCGCACCTACAAGCTGCTAGAGGAAATGGGCGCGTTACAAGAGGAATTGGCCACCGATCCTGAGGGTGGCACCGGGGATTCGACTGGCTAGCCTGCCATGAAATACCTGAGCGAATATCGGGATGAGCGGATTGCGCGCGCGCTGGCGGCGGAAATCGCCGAGCGGACAACTTCTCCCTGGGTGCTGATGGAGATTTGCGGCGGCCAGACCCACACCATCATGCGCTATGGGCTGGATGAGCTGTTGCCGCCTGGCCTTGAACTCGTGCATGGGCCGGGATGCCCGGTCTGCGTTACACCTCTTGAAACCATTGACGCCGCCATAGAACTGGCGTTGCGGCCCGAGGTGATTCTGGTTTCCTACGGAGACATGCTCCGCGTTCCCGGGTCGCGTTCCGATCTGTTTCGCGCCAAGGCGCAAGGGGCTGAGGTTCGCGTAGTGTACTCGCCGATGGAAGCGCTCAAGATTGCCAGGGAGCACCCCAGCCGCAAGGTGGTGTTTCTGGCCATTGGGTTTGAAACCACCGCTCCCGCCAACGCCATGGCGGCGTGGCAAGCAAAGCAAGAGGGTCTGACGAACTTCTCTTTACTCGTCTCGCACGTGCTGGTTCCGCCGGCGATCCGCGGCTTGCTGGCCTCACCTGCGAACCGCGTGCAAGCGTTCATCGCTCCCGGCCATGTCTGTACGATCATGGGCTGCGCCGAATATGAAGCTCTGGTGCGTGACTTCAATGTGCCCATTGTGGTCGGCGGATTCGAGCCTATCGATCTGCTGCAAGCCGTACTCATGCTGGTAAAGCAATTGGAGGCGGGAGAAGCCAAGCTGGAGAACCAATATGTGCGTTCGGTGAGCTACCAGGGAAACTTGCCCGCACAACAAGTTATGGCGCAGGTGTTCGAGGTTGCGGATCAGAAGTGGCGTGGTCTCGGTTCCATTCCAGGCAGCGGGCTGCGGCTGCGGGAAGAGTTCGCCGCCTACGACGCTACGCGCGTTTTCAGCCTTCATGACATCAGCGTGGAAGAGCCTGCGGAATGCATCAGCGCGCAAGTTTTGCAGGGACTGAAGAAGCCGACCGACTGTTCCGCATTTGGCACACGCTGCACGCCGGAGAGTCCCATGGGCGCTCCCATGGTTTCATCCGAGGGGGCGTGTGCGGCCTACTACCGTTATCGGCGGCGCGCGGTTGCGAGCTAGGAGCAATGGGAAATGGCGGAAAGAGTACACACCATTGTGGAACTGAGTTGCCCTACGCCGCTTCGCGCGAATGACACGGTGCTGCTTGGCCATGGCAGCGGCGGCAAGCTGAGCGCGGAACTCATTCGCGCCGTCTTTCTGCCCGCGCTCAATAATCCAGTTCTTTCGCGCCTTGACGACCAAGCCATTGTGAATGTCAACGGCCAGCGGCTGGCCTTCACCACGGACTCCTTTGTCGTGAAACCGCTGTTTTTTCCCGGCGGCGATATCGGTTCGCTCGCCGTCCACGGAACCATCAATGACCTGGCGATGGGCGGGGCAAAGCCGCTTTTTCTCAGCGCGGCCTTCATCATCGAAGAAGGGTTTGCCATGGACCAACTGCGGCGAATCGTTGCCTCCATGCAACAGGCGGCGAGCGCCGCAGACGTGCAAATCGTCACCGGCGATACCAAGGTTGTGGAGAAGGGCAAAGGCGATGGGTTGTTTATCAATACCACCGGCATTGGGATTGTGGCAGACGGCGTGGACTTGTCGGCGGATCGCGCCCGGCCCGGAGACAAAGTACTGCTTAGCGGGTCCATCGGCGAGCACGGGATCGCCATTCTGGCGCAACGAGAAGGCCTGGAGTTTGAGACCACGATTGAGAGCGACAGCGCGGCCTTGCACACGCTAGTCACTGAAATGTTGCGGGTGGGGCGAGGGATTCGATGTATGCGCGACCCGACCCGCGGAGGCCTTTCCAGCGCTCTCAATGAGATTGCCGAGCAATCGAAGGTTGGGATAGCGCTGGAAGAGCGTGCCATTCCAGTGCGCGAGGAAGTCGCCAGCGCCTGCGAGCTATTAGGGCTTGATCCGATGTATGTCGCCAACGAGGGCAAGCTGATCGCGATCGTCGAGCCGGCCAGCGCCGACGCCGTGCTGCACGCGATGCGGCGGCATCCTCTGGGCAGTCGTGCGCAACTGATCGGCACGGTGAACGCCGCCAACCCGCCGTTGGTCACCATGCGCACCACCTTGGGAACCACGCGGATCGTGGACATGCTTTCGGGCGACCAACTGCCGCGCATTTGCTGAGGCCATTTATGCACGAACTGGGAATAGCGGAAGCAACACTCGACGCCGTGCGAAAAGAGGCAGCACGTCATCCGGGAGCGCGCGTGACTCGGGTTGGCATGCGGATCGGCGAACTGGCCGGGATCGATGCATCGGCTTTGCGGTTCGCTTTCGAGGCCATCGTGCGGGGAACCGACTTCGAGCCGTTGCAGCTGGAGATCGAATACTGTTTGCAGAAACGGAAATGCCTGGATTGCGGGCTGGACTTCGTGGTCCGGGACTACGACTTGCAGTGTCCTGCTTGTCATGGTTTGCGCAGCGACTGCATTGGCGGAGAAGAACTGGATCTTGCGTTCGTGGAGGTGGAAGAGTATGCAGCGAGTTGAGCTGGGACAAAAAGTGCTGAGTGAAAATGCGCGAATCGCGGCGGAATTGCGCGATCGATTCCGAGAGCATGGGATCTTATGCGTGAATCTCATCAGCTCACCGGGTTCGGGCAAGACTAGCCTGCTGGAGCGCACGCTGGAGCGGCTTCCTAAGACGGAGCGAGTCGCGGTGCTGACCGGCGACATCCAGACCGAGAACGACGCGGCGCGCCTGCGCCGGTTCGGTTTTCCGGTGAAGCAGATCACCACGGGTGGCACGTGCCATCTGGATGCGAAGATGATCGAGCATCACCTGTCCGATTGGCCGCTCGAGAACCTCGACGTGCTGTTCATCGAAAATGTCGGCAACCTGGTTTGCCCCTCCAGCTATGACCTTGGGGAAGACGCGAAAATCGTATTGTTAAGTGTCACCGAGGGCGAGGACAAACCGCTCAAGTACCCTTCCATTTTCTTCAAGTCGGAATTGATGATCTTGAACAAGATGGATCTGCTCCCTTATGTGCCCTTTAGCGTTGAAGCGGCGGTTGAAAACGCCCGCCGGGTACATCCTGGAATCGAGATCGTCAAAGTCTCGTGCACAACCGGCGAGGGCCTTGATCTTTGGCTAAATTGGATTGAAAAGCGCCGGCGCGCCGCCAATGCGCAAACTACGGAATCAGTTGTATAGGAATCAATGAGGCAAGTCCGACGTCACATCGAAGTCTCAGGGATCGTGCAAGGCGTCGGTTTCCGTCCTTTTGTCTATCGCTTGGCCAAGGGCCACAATCTGACCGGCACGATTCGTAATACTTCCGCTGGTGTCACGATTGAAGTGCAGGGAGCGCTGCAAGCGGTGGATCAGTTTCTGGCCCGCTTTCCGGAGGAAGCCCCGTCCCTGGCGCGAATTGTCAGCTTCAAGGCGTCGGAAGTCCCCACCCAAGAGGAAACGGAATTCCGGATTTTACACAGTGAGGCAGGGGAAACTCAGACTCTCATTTCTCCGGATGTCGCCATCTGCACCGATTGCCGGCGCGAGTTATTCGACCCCGAGGACCGCCGCTATCGTTATCCGTTCATCAATTGCACCAATTGCGGACCTCGCTTCACCATCGTGCGGGACATTCCTTACGACCGCGCCAGAACGTCGATGGCTGCTTTTACGATGTGCGCACGTTGCCAGGCGGAGTACGACGACCCGCACAATCGCCGTTTTCACGCCCAGCCTAACGCCTGTCCGGATTGCGGGCCGCGCGTCGAGCTATGGGACACATCTGGGAACAATATTTCTGACTACGATCCGGTTGGCAAAGCGGTCGAGGCATTGCAGAATGGACAGGTCGTCGCTGTGAAGGGCCTGGGTGGGTTTCATCTTGCGGTGGACGCCCTCAACCCTGCGGCCGTAAGGCGGCTGCGTGAGCGCAAGCGGCGGGTCGAAAAGCCGTTCGCGATCATGGTCCCAGATGTCGAAACCGCGTGCAGGCTTTGCGATATCAATGAGGCGGCGAGTCAGGCGCTGGAATCAGTGCAGCGGCCCATTGTGCTGCTGCCGCGCAAGGCGTCATGCGAAATCCCAGACGAAGTTGCTCCACGGAATCGTGACCTCGGTGTCTTTCTTCCCTACACGCCGTTGCATTACTTGTTGTTGGATCAAGGCAAGTTCGTTGCCCTGGTCATGACCAGCGGCAACCTCAGCGAAGAGCCCATCGCCATTGACAACCAGGAAGCGGTGCAGCGGCTGGGCAGCCTGGCCGATTTATTTCTGGTGCACAACCGCGACATTCTGTTGCGCTGCGATGACTCCGTCGTGCGGCCCACAATCCGCGGAGTTCGGCATTTGAGACGGTCGCGAGGGTTTGTCCCGGTGCCCGTATTCCTTAAGGACGAACAATCTTCCGTACTCGCGGTGGGCGGCGAGCTGAAGAACACGATTTGCCTCACCAAAGGAAAGCACGCCTTCTTGAGCCAGCACGTTGGAGACTTGGAGAATACGGAAGGCTACAAGTTCTTCGTTGAGGCGATCGATCATCTGAGAAATATTCTCGAAATCGAGCCGGCAACCCTCGCATACGACCTGCATCCCGACTACTTCTCCACCAAGTGGGCGCTTCAGCAGAAGGGAATGCAATTGGTGGGAGTGCAACATCATCACGCACACATCGCCAGTTGCATGGCGGAAAACCACCTTGAAGATCAAGTGATCGGCATAGCGCTCGATGGGACGGGTTATGGCACCGACGGCAAAATCTGGGGCGGGGAAGTGCTGCTCGCCGGTTATGAGGGCTTTCAACGCCGGGCTCACTTGGAGTACGTCCCCATGCCGGGTGGCGCCGCTGCGATTCGCGAACCCTGGCGCATGGCCGTCAGCTACCTGGCGCACCACTTTGGGCGGGAATTTCTGGAATTCCCAATTCCGTTTGTGCACCGGCTCGAGCGCGGAAAAACGCAAACCCTCTTGCGCATGATGGAGCAAGATATAAATTCGCCGCTGACCTCCAGTTGCGGGCGATTGTTCGACGCGGTTGCCGCGCTGGCCGGAGTCCGCGACCACGTCAACTATGAAGCGCAGGCTGCGATCGAGTTGGAAATGGCAATTGAACCATCTTCGTTGTCTAGCGACAGATGGTATCCGCTGACTCTAACGTCGCAAGGTGACATTTGGATCATTGGCACCCGCGCGATGTTCGATGCTCTGTTGCATGATCTAAGAAAGAAGGCTTCCGTCGCGGACATGAGCCGGCGCTTTCACAATGGCTTGATCCAGGTGTTCGTGGAGGTATCAGAAAGACTCAGGGCGGGAACCGGTTTGAATCGCGTCTGCCTGAGCGGTGGCACATTCAACAATGCCTATTTTTGCGATGGCTTGGAATCGCGGCTGTCCAGTGTGGGATTTGAGGTCTTCACCCAACGCGAAGTGCCATCGGGAGATGGAGGTTTGAGCCTAGGGCAGGCGGTGATAGCCGCCCGGCGGATTAAAGCATATCCGGTGCCAGGTGAAAGTGTGATCGAGCACGCTTTAACGTGATCTTCATCACATGCGGTTAGCGTGTCTGAGGCTAAACTAACCAAGAATAGAAAAATTGGCTGCAAGGAGATGGGCGTACGATGACACCCAACCTCGCTAAACCCCCGGCCCCGAGCCAGGACAAACGCTGGAAAATTGTCGATGCCACCATGCGCCGCGTTGGGCAGCGCTCGCGCGGACTCATCGAGACCTTGCATACCGTTCAAGAAGCATTCGGGTATCTCGATGAAACGGCACTGCGCTATGTCGCGGTCTCGCTTCGAGTGCCACTCAGCCGCGCTTACGGCGTGGCCACTTTCTATCATTTCTTTACGCTCAAGCCCGCGGGCGAGCACACCTGCGTTATATGTCTGGGAACCGCCTGCTACATCAAGGGTGCGGGTCAATTGGTGGATGCCGTGAAACACGAGTTGGGCATCGCGCCGGGCGAGACCACTGCCGATCGAAAGGTTTCAGTTCTTTCCGCCCGTTGTTTGGGCTCTTGCGGCCTGGCTCCGGCGGTCGTATACGACAGCGAAGTGGCCGGCAAAGTCAGCCCTGAACAACTACGGCAGCAAATGGCAAAATGGGAAGCTCATGACGCCTGAAGAACTGGAACAAATTGCCAACAGTGAACGCGAAGCGCAGGCAGGCATTTCCCAGACGGTGAATGTCTGCGTCGCGGCTGGATGCCTCTCCTGCCAAAGCCAGGCGGTGAAGGACGCACTCGACAAAGAAGTCGCGCGCCGCGGGTCGGGCACGCGTTGCAAGGTCAAAGGCGTCGGCTGCATGGGCCTGTGCGCGGAAGGTCCCTTGGTTTCCACCAGCGATGGAACGCTGTACAAAGCCGTAGCCGCCGCCGATGCCACCGCATTGCTCGACGGATTAGAAAACGGGCCGGTTAAGCGGCTATTGTGTCCCACCGAGATGCCCTTCTTCCGCCGCCAAAAGATTGTGCTGGAGAATTCGGGCGTCATCGATCCCGAGCAGATTGAGGACTACATCGCGGCGGGCGGTTACGAAGCGCTGGTTAAAGCGCTGACGGAATTCACCCGGCGAAGTGGTGGAGCAGGTGCTGCGCAGTGGCTTGCGCGGGCGCGGCGGGGCCGGTTACCCCACCGGACTCAAGTGGGGCACGGTGGCGAAGGCCGATGCGGATAAGAAGTACGTGGTGTGCAACGCCGACGAGGGCGATCCCGGGGCCTTCATGGACCGCAGCGTGCTCGAAAGCGATCCCCACCGCGTGCTCGAAGGCATGGCCATTGCCGCCTACGCCGTGGACGCCACGCAGGGTTACATTTACGTGCGCGCCGAGTATCCCCTGGCCATCAAGAATTTGAAAACCGCCATTCGCCAGGCGCAAAACCTGGGCTTGCTGGGAAACAACATTTTCGGCACCACGCACAGCTTCCATGTGGAATTGCGCCTGGGCGCCGGAGCCTTTGTGTGCGGCGAGGAAACGGCGCTGATCGCTTCCATCGAAGGCAAGCGGGGAATGCCCCGGCCGCGGCCGCCATTTCCGGCTGCGGAAGGACTTTGGGGTTATCCCACCCTGATCAACAACGTGGAGACGTTCGCCAATATTCCGCCCATCCTGCGCAACGGCGGCGACTGGTTTGCGCGCATCGGGACGGAGAAGAGCAAGGGAACGAAAGTGTTTGCTTTGGCGGGCCGCGTCCAGAACACCGGCCTGATCGAAGTGCCCATGGGCATCACCCTGCGCGAGATCATTTTTGATATCGGCGGCGGCGTTCCCGACGGCCGCAACTTCAAGGCCGTGCAGACCGGCGGGCCGTCCGGCGGGTGCATCCCGGCGGAGTTCCTGGATATGCCGGTGGATTATGAGTCGCTCAAGAAGCTCGGCTCCATCATGGGCTCGGGCGGCATGATCGTGATGGACGACACCTCCTGCATGGTGGATGTCGCCAAGTACTTCATGGAGTTCTGCATGTCGGAGTCCTGCGGCAAGTGCATTCCCTGCCGCGTGGGAACTTACCAGATGCACGAACTTCTGGACACGGATCACGAAGGGAAGGCCACGGCGCAGGACGTGGCGACTGCTGGAAGAACTGTGCGACCTGGTGATGAACACCAGCCTGTGCGGCCTGGGGCAGTCGGCCCCCAATCCCGTGCTCAGCACCCTGCGGTATTTCCGACGAGTATAAGGCGCACGTGGAGAGCAACCAGTGCGTGGCCGGCGTTTGCGGCAAAGAGGCGCAAGCATGACGGCAGTGGCCAAAGTCAAAACTCTGAAAATGGATGGGCGCGACATCAGCGCGCGGGGCGATCAGACCATCCTCCAGGTGGCGCGGGAGAACAAAATGTTCATTCCCACGCTTTGCCACTTGACGGGCTCTCGCGGTCGGCGCCTGCCGGCTCTGCCTCGTCGAAGTCAAGGGGTCCAACAAACTGCTGGCTTCCTGCGTGACTCGCGTCGAGGAAGGCATGGAGGTCGTCACGACATCGAGCGGCTGCAGCGTACCGAAAGGAATTCTGGAACTGCTTTTTTCCGAGCGCAATCATGTTTGCGCGGTCTGCGTCTCCAACGGGCATTGCGAACTGCAAACCATGTCGCAGAACCTGGACATGACGCACGTCCATTTCCCTTACCGCTATCCGAGGCCGCCGTGGACGGATCGCACGACCGTTTCGTGGTGGATCACAACCGCTGCATTCTGTGCACGCGCTGCGTGCGCGTGTGCGACGAAATCGAAGGCGCCCATACCTGGGATCTGATGGGCCGCGGCGTCGACTGCCAGGTGATCACCGACCTTAATCAGCCCTGGGGCGATTCGGAGACCTGCACCAGGTGCGGCAAGTGCGTCCAGGTTTGCCCCACCGGGGCGCTGGTTGAGAAAGGCAAGTCGGTCGCGGAAATGGAGAAACGACGTCAATTCCTGCCCTATCTGAAGTTGATGCGGGAGAACATTGGTGAGCAAGGCGCGCATGGCCACGGTCTGGCTGGATGGCTGCTCGGGATGCCACATGTCGTTCCTGGACATGGACGAGCGCTTGCTCACACTCGCCGAAAGCGCCGAACTGGTTTACAGTCCGCTGGTCGACGCCAAGGTTTTTCCCGAAGATGTGGATGTAACGCTGGTCGAAGGCGCGGTCAGCAGTGAAGAAGATTTGCACAAGATCAAGATGGTGAGGCAGCGGACAAAAATCCTTGTATCGCTGGGCGATTGCGCGGTCACCGCGAATGTCCCCGGCATGAGAAATCCTTTCACCACCAAAGCCGTCTATGACCGGGCCTACCGGGAGAATGTGACGTTGGACCCAGGTACCCCGACTCAAGTGGTGCCGAGGTTGTTGCCCCAGGCGCGGCCCATCCACGAATTCGTACCCGTGGATGTGTTTGTTCCGGGATGTCCGCCTTCCGCCGATACAATTTTTTATGTGGTCAGCGAGTTACTGGCGGGACGAAACCCCGAGTTGAGTGCGAAGACGCGCTTTGGAGCCTAAAAGGAATGCCGGAGAAAAGAACCATCGTCATCGATCCCGTGACCCGCATCGAGGGCCACGCAAAAATCACGCTGCACCTCGACGAACAGGGCGATGTCTCGGACGCGCAATTTCACGTCACCCAGTTCCGCGGTTTTGAAAAGCTTTGCGAAGGACGTCCGTTCACCGAAATGCCGTCGCTGATGGCCCGCATTTGCGGCATTTGCCCAGTGAGCCATCTGATCGCTTCCGCCAAGGCCTGTGACGCGATTCTGGCTGTCCGTATTCCGCCGACCGCCGACCAACTGCGCCGCATCATCAACATGGCGCAGATTGTGCAGTCGCATGCGCTCAGCGTTTTTCATCTTTCCTCGCCTGATCTGTTGCTGGGTATGGACGCCGATCCGGCGAAGAGCAATCTGTGGGGGGTTTACGAAAGGGACCCACAACTGGCGCGCGACGGAATCCGCCTGCGCCAGTTCGGTCAGCAGATCGTCGAACGCTTGGGGGGCAAACGCATTCACCCCGCGTGGGTGGTGCCGGGCGGCGTCAGCGAACCGCTCAGCCAGCAGGACCGCGACGCTATTCTGGCAAGCATTCCGGAAGCGCTCGCCATCGCGGTACGCACTCTTGCCTGGTTCAAAACCATCAGCGAAACCTTCCGTGAGGAAATCGGCAGCTTCGGGAATTTCCCTTCGCTCTTCATGGGGATGGTCAAAGATGACGGAAGGATCACGTTCTATGACGGGAAGATCCGCATCGGTGACGCGACGGGCAATCTTCTCGCCGACGGTTTGCACGCGACGCGCTACTACGAATACCTGGGCGAGAAGGTGGAGAGTTCGAGCTACCTGAAATCCGCGTACTACAAGCCCAAAGGCTATCCCGAGGGAATGTACCGGGTGGGGCCGTTGGCGCGCCTTAACGTCGCGGACCGCTGCGGGACCGAACGCGCCGATCAGGAACTGGCGGAGTTCAAGGAATTGCAGCGGGCCGCCGTGCTCAGTTCTTTTCACTACCATCAGGCAAGACTGATTGAGATTCTCTATTGCGTCGAGAGGCTGGAGCAGTTGCTGAATGATCCTGAAATACTCTCCAAACACGTGCGCGCCGAAGCCAAGCCCAATGCCTTGGAAGGAATCGGTGCATCCGAAGCTCCCCGCGGCACGCTCTTCCACCATTACAAGATCGACGAGCAGGGATTGGTCCGCTGGGCCAACTTGATCATCGCCACCGGACAAAACAACCTGGCCATGAATCGCAGCGTCCTGCAAGTCGCGAAACACTACGTTCACAACGATCGCTTGACGGCGGGAATGCTCAATCGCGTGGAAGCGGTCATTCGCGCCTACGATCCTTGCCTAAGCTGTTCGACCCACGCGCTAGGGCAGATGGCGCTCAACATCCAACTGCTCAGCGCAGACGGCCAAGTGCTCGATGAAGTGGCTCGCTGAGGGAGAGGCTAACGCCTCATGTCGCGGGTTCTCATTATCGGTTACGGCAATCCGCTTCGCGGCGATGACAGTGCCGGGTGGCGGGCGGCCGAGGCGCTGGTGCGCCGACCCTGGGATCCCGGCGTCGAAATTATTACCCGCCATCAACTGACTCCTGAATTGGCCGACGCAGTGAGCGGAAGCGCGGTAGTGTTCTTTGTCGATGCCGGACTCGGCGATATTCCGGGCACGGTGACGTGCTCCCGCGTCGTGCCACAAACTCCGCCCAACGCTTTTTCCCACCAGCTTTCTCCCGGCGCGGTGTTGGGTCTGGCGCGGGAACTCTACGGAAAACTCCCAGAAGCGTTCACGTTTTCGATCTGCGGTGAGCGTTTTGAAATGGGAGAAGCGCTCTCCCAAAAAGTGGCGGAGAACCTGCCGGAGTTGGTGGAGCGGGTAGCTGCGATGGCGGGCGCGGCGGAGGGGGCACGCCCCGAGAATAACTCCGCCCAAGTCAACGACTGGGTTGTGCCCGATCGATAGGGTTGTTTTGCGGTTATGGAGGCGACCGATGGCTACACACAGCAGACTCGTCCTGGCCTTGTTGTTGGCAAGTTCGATGGGTGCGGCGGCGCAGGACACAGTCGTGAAGCATGTGGCGGCGAAACCAATCTCCCCGGCGTCTGGAAAACAGATGTATGTGAACTATTGCGCGGCCTGCCACGGGAGCGATGGCAAGGGCGGAGGGCCGGCAGCGCCTGCGCTCAAGGCTCCACCCACCGACCTGACCGCGCTCAGCCAGAACAACAAGGGGAAGTTTCCCGTTTACCACGTTGAAAGCGTGATCCGGGGAGAGAGCGAACCGCCGTCCCATGGCGACAAGGATATGCCGGTATGGGGCCCGGTCTTCTTGAACATGAGCCAGGGACATTCATCCGAAGTACAACAGCGGATCAGCAACCTGACCAAATACATCGAGTCCTTGCAGGCAAAATAATGCGAGCGAAAAATAGGAATGGGCGGCGTTGCGCCGCCCATTCACCGTGTGTACGTCTCTCCTGCTCCGCGTTGCCCCATCTTCCTAAGCGATATCCGCCGAAGCCTAAGCCCGGATCGTAAGCACCGGGCACGCAGCTTGGCAGACCGCTTCATACGCGATTGCCCAAGGCAGATGGGTTGCCAACCTCGGCGCGCTGGTGCCGGATTCCCGCACGCCCATCACGATCAAGTCCACACCTCTTTGCTTGGCGGCATCGATGATGCCCTCCGGCGGGTAGTGAAATTCGACCACACGCTCCACTTTGCATTTGAGGCCGGAATCGGCCGGAAGCAGATTGTGCAGCCGTAGCATGGACCTCCGTTTGCTAGCCTCTTCTCTTTCGGCCAGATCGGTGCCCGGGTACCACGTTGGCCCAACGTACTCGATGGGCATGGGGGAAGTGAGGTGCAGCAGGGTTAGCTCGCCGTCCGCCTGGTTGGCGAAATCAATGGCATAGGGTAGAGCTTGCAGCGATGCCGGCCCAAAATCGGTGGCAAACAAGACCCTGCGCATGCGCCGCGGAGGCTCCGCCGACGGTCCCACCGTGAGCACCGGGCATGGGACGCGGCGAAACAGCTCTTCAGCGATCGAGCCGAGGACCAACTTCTTGAGCCCGGTTCTGCCGTGTGTCCCGAGCACCAGCAGATCAATCTTGTTTTTCTGAATCGTGTCCAATACCACTTCCCTGACCGACCCGTGTTCCAGAATTGCCTCGGGATGCAGGTGGTTAAGAGGCTCAGCGGAAATGACCCGTTCAAGAATAAGCCTGGCTTCAGAAAGATCGCGATCCGTACTCGCGGGCAAGGGATCGAGCGGCACCGCCAGATGTGGCTCGGGAGGCAAAGCGTGCAGGATGAAGAGGTGGGCTTGGTTTAGCTCTGTGATTGCCGCGGCACACTGTAACGCACGCGTCGAGGCGTCCGAAAAATCAGTGGCCACCAGAATATTCTTGAAAGATACGCTCTTCTCGAGCTCCAAGGTTGTCATCACAGTTCCTCCTTGGGAACTCCAACATCGCGTGTGCGAGCGTGGGTTGGAACGCTCGGTTCGCAATGCCCATACCAACCGCATGCTCATTCTCACTCGGCTGTGAGAGAGGAGCAGTGCTCCGTCTTACCGCAGGGCGTGATTTGGATCACAATTCGGTGAAACTACAACCCCTTAGTCGGCGCGGAGATAGCTCCAAAGCCGGCTGTCGGTCCGCAGGTGCTCCACTCCTTTCACCGCCCGCATATACTGGGCGCGTTCGAAGGCGGCCGGGTCGGCACAGCGGATCTGGCTCATGCTGCCCTGCATCTGCTTTACGGACTCATATTCGTGGTCTGCCATCCATTGCTTGATCTGGCGTTCGACAAAACGCAGGTGGTCGCAGCCTTCGCGCAGCAAGATGGAGCACATCATGGTGACGCTGGCGCCGACCATGAGCATTTTGATGGCGTCCTCGGCCTGATGAATTCCGCTGGTTGCCGCGAGGTTAGCCTTCACCCGTCCATAGAGAATGCCGATCCAAGTCAGAGGCAGCCGCAGGGCCTGCGGCGTGCTCAGCAGCACATTAGGCCGCAGCTCGAGATTATCGAGGTCAATGTCGGGCTGGTAGAAGCGGTTGAACAAAACCAAGCCATCCGCTCCGGCTTCATCCAGGCGCTTGGCCATGTTGGCCATGCTGCTGAAGAACGGGCTGAGCTTGACGGCCACGGGAATGCGAACCGAACTCTTGACTGCGCGCAGAATGTCAATGTAGAGCTTTTCCACTTGCGCTGCCGTCTGGTTCATATCGGTGGGAAGAAAGTAGATGTTGCACTCGATGGCGTCGGCTCCGGCTTGCTCGATCTGCTTGGCGAACTCCGTCCAACCGCCCAGCGTGGCGCCATTCAGGCTGGCAATGATCGGAACCTTCACCGCCGCTTTGGCCCGGAGAATATGCTTCAGATAACCTTCGGGGCCGGTATGGAATTCGGCTGGCTGCGGAAAGTAAGTCAGCGACTCGGCAAAGCTTTCCGTGCCCGCCTCGAGATCATGCTCGAGATTTGCCGCCTCCTGGCGCAGCTGCTCTTCAAACAGCGAATGCAGCACCACGGCCGAGGCCCCGGTGTCCTCCAGGCGGCGTACGCCGTCCAGGTCATGGGAGAGGGGAGACGCCGAGGCCACCAGGGGTGTGCGAAGATTAAGGCCGAGATATTTGGTGCTTAGATCGATCATAAAGTCCTTCCTTTACCGTGCTCAGCGAGCGCTTCCCACAGGAGTCGGTTTCTCGTCGGTTTCTTCGACCTTCACCGGCGGGTTCGCCGGTTTGGCGGATGGTCCGGTCTTGCGCTGCGCCAGATACTCATAGAACTGGTAGCGTAGCTCGACATCGCGCTGCGCCTGGTCCCACAGTTGCTTGGCGTGTTCCGGATTGCTCTTGGTGAGCATCTGGAAGCGGGTTTGCTGTTCCAGGAAGTCCTTGACCTTGCGCTTGGGCGCGCGCGAATCGAGCTGGAGCGGGTTTTCCCCGGTGAGCTTCCGCTCCGGATTGTAGCGGTAGAGCAGCCACTGGCCCGAATCCACGGCGACTTTCTGATCGGTCATGGCGGTGGTCATGTTGATGCCGTGCGCGATGCAGTGAGAGTACGCGATGATGATGCTGGGGCCATCGTAGGCTTCGGCTTCGAGGAATGCCTTGAGCGTGTGTTCGTCCTTGGCGCCCATGGCCACGCTGGCCACATAAACGTTGCCGTAGCTCATGGCCATGAGGCCGAGATCCTTCTTGAGTCCGGGTTTGCCGCCGGCGGCAAACTTGGCTACGGCGGCGCGTGGGGTGGACTTGGACGCTTGTCCTCCCGTATTGGAGTAAACCTCGGTATCGAGCACCAACAGGTTCACGTTGAGTCCACTCGCCAGCACGTGATCTAGGCCGCCGTAGCCAATGTCATAAGCCCAGCCGTCGCCGCCGACGATCCAAATGCTCTTCTTCACCAGCATGTCGGCGAGAAGCAGGAGCCGCTTGGCATCAGGAGTGTCGGTGGTTTGCAGTTGCTTCTTCAGCAGGGCCACCCGTTCTCTTTGGGAATAGATATCCGCTTCATCCTTCTGTGGAGCCTCCAGCAGAACCTTGGCGAAGTCCTCGCCGATCTGGGGAGAAAGGCGCTGCACTAATTCGCGAGCGAATTCGGTTTGCTTGTCGATGGAAATCCGGTAGCCCAAGCCGAATTCCGCGTTGTCCTCGAACAGGGAGTTCGACCACGCCGGCCCGCGACCTTCGGCATTCTTGCTCCAGGGTGTGGTGGGCAGGTTGCCGCCGTAGATGGACGAGCAGCCGGTGGCGTTCGCGATGATGGACCGCTCGCCAAAGAGCTGGGAAACCAGTTTGAGATAAGGCGTCTCGCCGCAGCCCGAGCATGCGCCGGAGAACTCAAACAACGGCTCCTGCACCTGCTGCTGGCGGATGGTGGTGAGCTTGATGTTGCGGCGGTCGAGTTCCGGCAACGTCAGGAAAAAGCTCCAGTTCTCGCTTTCGGGCGCGCGCAACGGCGGCTGCGGTTCCATGTTGATGGCTTTCAGCCGCGTCTCGCTCTTGTTCTTGGCGGGACAAACGTCCACGCAGATGCCGCAGCCGGTGCAATCTTCGGGCGCCACCTGGATGCTGTACTTCAGGCCGGCCCATTCTTTGTCACGCGCCTCGGTGGACTTGAAAGTGGCTGGCGCGCCGGCCAGTTCTCTAGAGTCGAACACCTTGATGCGAATCACGGAGTGCGGGCAAACCATGGCGCATTTGCCGCACTGGATGCAGGTTTTTGTGTCCCACACCGGAATCTCGAGCGCGAGGTTGCGCTTTTCCCATTTGGCGGTTCCGGTGGGAAATGTCCCATCGGCTGGGAATGCGCTCACGGGAATATCATCGCCGTGGCCGGCATAGATAGTGCCGAGCACCTCGCGCTCAAACTTGGGCGCCTGCGTCGAAAACGGCGCAGGCATTTCGATTGGGCTGGTCGCGGCCTTCGGCAGTTTCACTTCGTGCAGATGGGCCAGCGTTTCATCGACTGCCTTCAAGTTCTTTTGAACGACCTCTTCGCCTTTTCTGCCGTAGGTGTAGCGAATCGACTTGCGGATGGCCTCAATGGCCTCCTCGCGAGGCAGCACTTTCGAGATGGCGAAGAAGCACACCTGCATGATGGTATTCATGCGCGATCCCATGCCGGTGTCGCGCGCCACCTGATAGGCGTCAATGATGTAGAACCTCGCCTTCTTCTGGATCAACTGTTCTTGCACCTCGCGAGGCAGGTGGTCCCAGACTTCTTCCGTTCCGAAGGGGCTATTGAGCAGGAAAACGCCGCCTTCGACCAGGGAACTGAGCATGTCGTAGCGTTCCAGGAAGATCCACTGATGGCAGGCCACGAAATTGGCCTTCGAGATTAAATAGCTAGCGCGGATCGGCTGCGGTCCGAAGCGCAAGTGCGAAACCGTCATGGCTCCCGACTTCTTTGAGTCGTAAACAAAATATCCCTGGGCGTAGTTTTCCGTGTTCTCGCCAATGATCTTGATGGAGTTCTTGTTCGCGCCCACGGTCCCGTCGGCGCCCAGACCGTAGAACTGGGCCCGGACCACGTTGTCCGGTTCGACCGAGAATTCAGGATCGACTTCAAGGCTGCGATGCTCCACATCGTCCAAAACGCCGACCAGGAAGTGATCTTTCGGGGCTTTGGCGTCTGCATTGTCGTACACCGCCTTCACCATGGCAGGGGTGAATTCCTTGGACGAAAGGCCATAGCGGCCTCCCCGAACCACGGGAGCCACGGCGGGGCGTGGTAGCCCCTGCTTAATGCCTTCCTGAATCGCGTTCACCACATCCAGGTACAAGGGATCGCCCGCCGCGCCCGCTTCTTTAGTGCGGTCGAGCACGGTAATCGCACGAACGGTGGAGGGAAGGGCCTTGAGAAAGTCGGCCACGGCAAACGGGCGGTAGAGGCGAACTTTCAGCAAACCGACTTTGCGCCCGGAGGCGACTAAGTGATCGACCGTCTCATGAGCGGTATCCGCGCCCGATCCCATCATGACAACGATATGTTCCGCGTCCGGGGCGCCCACGTAGTCAAACAAATGGTAGGAGCGTCCCACCACCTTGGCGAACTTGTCCATGGTGGCTTGAACGATGCCGGCACAAGCCGTGTAATAAGGATTTGCGGCCTCGCGTCCTTGGAAGAAGACGTCGGGATTCTGCGCCGTGCCGCGCAATACCGGATGGTCGGGCGAAAGCGCGCGCTGGTGGTGCTCGAAGACGCGGTCCATGTTGATCATGGCGCGCATGTCGTCTTCCGTCAGCACTTCAATCTTGTTGACCTCGTGGGAAGTGCGAAAGCCATCGAAGAAATGCACAATAGGAATACGGGATTCGAGAGACGCCGCGTGCGCGATGAGTGCCATGTCCATCGCTTCCTGCACCGAGTTGGAGCACAACAATCCAAACCCGGTGGCGCGGCAGGACATCACATCCGAATGGTCGCCGAAAATGGAAAGCGCATGGGTCGCCAGAGTGCGCGCGGAAACGTGAAATGCGGTTGGCGTCAGCTCCCCGGCAATCTTGTTCATGTTGGGGATCATCAACAACAAACCTTGCGATGCGGTGAAGGTGGTGGCCAGCGCACCCGTTTGCAGCGCACCGTGAACGGCGCCGGCGGCTCCACCCTCACTCTGCATTTCCACCACGCGTGGAACTGTCCCCCAGATATTGGGGATACCTTCCGAGGCCCATTGGTCGGCCCATTCGCCCATATTGGACGATGGCGTAATCGGGTAGATGGCTATGACTTCGTTAACGCGATAGGCAACACTGGCCACCGCTTCGTTTCCGTCCATCGTCTTGAACTTCCGTGGCATGAGTCCCTCTCACCTTTGGCCCCTGGCTACTGCCGTGAAATCAGGAGCTATATTGAGGATGCCGCAGACGCGCGCGGGTGTCGCTAGCCGCATTCACAGGGGCCTGTGATTGCGATCACAAATGCATTTTGGAAGGACTTCGAGTAATCCTAAATTGGACAGTGCCGTATTTTGCGCTTGCCAATGCGGAGATGCGGAGATAAGGATCAATGGACTCAGAGATCAAGCACGGCGCCCACCGACTCCCCGTCCTCGTAGGCCTGAAGTTGAAACCCCAGCCGCTTGGACATGACTTGCATGGCCAGATTGTCTCGCAACATCTCAGAGGAAACCCGGCTGAGCTTTTCATCACGCGCGATTTGAACGACCCGGCTGAGCAACTGAGAACCGAGCCCCTGATTCTGGTATGCGTCCGCGACCAAGACAGCCACTTCCGCTTCGTCGCGCTCCCGCAGTTTGTTGAGCCGGCCGACGCCTATGATGCGGGGTTCGCCGGTCGCCCGACCGTCGATCTCGGCCACCAGCACCATCGCGCGGTCATAATCGCCGAAGCAAATCCGCAGCAAGCGTTCGTGAGCGATTCGCGCGCTTAGCTTCAAGGACGTGAAGTAGCGCAGATACACGGTGCGGTCGGAAAGAGTGCGATGGAATTCTGCCATGTTCGGTTCATCTTCGGGCCGGATGGGCCGGATGGTTACTTCGCGACCGTCTTTCATAGTCCACTTCGAGATGTATTGCGTGGGATAGGGCCGGATGGCGGGCTTCGGCGCTTTGGCTTGCTTGGCGGGATCGTGTAGTACCACCCGCGCATCGAGAGCCAACAAACGATCCGGCGAAGCCAGGAGAGGGTTGATGTCGATTTCCGCAATTGCCGGCTTTTCAATCACTAGCTGACTGAAGCGAACCAGCAAGCTTTCCAGCGCCACCAGATCCACCGGTTTGCGTCCACGAACGCCCTTCAGGGCTTTGTAGATCTGGGTTTGCTGCATCTGCAGCTGCGCCAGCGTGGTGTTCAGCGGTGGCAGAGCCAGGGCGCTGTCTTTATAGACCTCAACTAACTGCCCGCCAGAACCGAACAGCAACACCGGCCCGAACTGCGGATCGATACTGCTGCCGAGAATCAACTCATAGCCGTCCAGTTTAACCATCGGCTGCACGGTGACTCCGCCGAACTGGTCCAGACTGGCCTTTTCCGCGACCGCGGACCGTATCGACTGATAGGCCTGGCGCACCGCGGTTTCGTCGCGCAGGTTCAGCTTGACCCCGCCGACATCCGTCTTGTGAGTGATGGTGTCGGAGAAGATTTTGAGTACGACAGGGAAGCCGATTTCCTTGGCCTGCTGGGCCGCTTCGTCTTCACTGCGCGCGATGCGGGTCTCGACGGTGGGAATCCCATAGTACGAGAGCACGGCTTTGGATTCGAATTCGTTGAGCAGCAGGCGCCCGCTTTTGCGCGCCTTCTCGATGATCTCATCGACGCTGGCTCGCGCCGCGTCGTCCAGCGCAGGCCCTTCGGCCAAGCTGGGCGTCTGGTACAGGCTGCGCAGGTTTTCCGTGTAGCGCCACATGTAGGTGAAGGCGCGCGCCGCGGTATCCGGATAGGGGAAAGTGGGAATCCCCGCGTTGTTGAGGATCGCCTCGCCTTCGGCGATGCTGGTTCCACCCATCCAACTTGCCAGCAGAGGCTTGCCGGATAAATGGGCATACGGCTTCAAGCGGTCGGCGATCTCGGTGGCGCTGGTCATGCCTTGCGGCGTAAGGATCGCCAGCATGCCATCGCTATTAGGATCCTGAGCCGCTGTTTCAATTGCCTTGGCGTAGCGCTCCGCGTCGGCATCGCCCAGCACATCGATGGGATTGGCGTGACTCCAGTGCTCGGGCAGAAATTCATTCAATTTCTGCAAGGTTGCGTCCGAAAGTTTGGCCAGTTCACCGCCGTTGGCCACCAGCGTATCCGTGGCCAGTACGCCTGGCCCTCCGGCGTTGGTGACGATGGTGAGCTTGGGGCCTTTGGGCCGCGGCTGTTTGCCCAAAACCTCCGTCATATAGAAAAGGTCGGCGATGTTGGGTACGCGCAACACGCCACAGCGGCGGAAGGCCGCGTCCAAAACCTCGTCGCTTCCCGTGAGCGCGCCGGTATGCGAAGCGGCTGCCTTGGAGGCCGCTTCCGACCTTCCCGCCTTGATGATAATAATCGGCTTGGTCAGCGCCACTTCCCGCGCCGCCGAAAGGAACGACCGCGCATCACCCACCGACTCCATGTAAATGAGAATACTTTTCGTATGTGGATCGTCGCCGAAGTGATAAATCAAATCGCCCCACCCGACATCCAGCATGGAGCCGGTAGAAATAATCGCGCTGAAGCCGACATCCTCCTTATGACTCCAATCCAAAATCGCCGTAAGCAATGCCCCACTCTGGCTCAGGAGGGCTACGCTACCGGCCTTCGGCAAATCTATGGCGAAGGTCGCGTTCATCCCCACGACGGGGTTCATGACTCCCAAGCAGTTGGGTCCGATCAGCCGCATGGAAGTTCCCTGTAGCTGCTCTCGAATCTGTTGCTCCAAGGCAATCCCAGCCGCCCCGCGCTCCTTAAATCCCGCGGAAATAACCACGGCGGATTTTGCTTTGGCGGCGAGGCACTCACCAATCAGGCCAGGAATGGTAACGGCGGGCGTGGACAGCACAGCCAAGTCCACTGGTTCGGGTATTTCCCCAATACTCTTGTAAGCTTTGACCCCAAGGACTTCGGAGCGCTTGGGATTGACGGGATAGACCCGCCCATGAAAAGCAGGGTCCAAGAGATTTTGCAGCACGGTGCGGCCCACGGTTCCTGGGCGATCCGTGGCGCCAATCACGGCCACCGTTTCCGGCGTCAGCAGCGCTTCTAAACTTTGCTTCTCCGAACTTTCGTGCTTCATCCGATTGGCTGTTAACTCCGTGAAAACACCCTCCGTCAAAATCATAGAAGACTTTCTCCCTGGAATGAAACTTAATTCCTCATTAACAAGTTACAAACGATCCCCGAACCATCAGCACGGGCAGGTTGCCAACATGCATGGCTTTTTCGAGAGCATTCATGTTTCCCTCCCACGAGCGGCATATTTCAGAACGCGTCCCGCCTTCCTAAACCATGGTGCCGACGCCGACGTGCGGTTCAAAGTCGGGCACCGTCGCCAAAGCTCGCGTGACCAGGCACAGGGCCTTCGTCTTCTTGAGCAACTCGAGTGCGCGTGTCTGCCCTTGCTCGTCGGCAATCGTCAGTTTGGGGCGGATCGTGATTCGGGTAAAGCAATAACCGGCTGGCGTCTTCTCGACAGTTCCCTCGACCGCCACCTCGAGATCTGTGTAGTCGAATTTCGAGTTATCGGCAATCGCATGGAAAGTCGTAGTAAAGCAACTGGCGACGGCCCCCAGCAGCAAGTCCTCCGGCGTCCACCGGCCTTCCACGCCGCCGAACTGCGGCGGAGCGGTGAAATGCACGGCGTTGGGCGCCGACTCGGATTTTGTGAGGCCGGTCTGACCAGAAGTCCACCAAGCCGCCACCCGATATGTGTGTTCTTTTTCCATTTTGCACTCCCTGTAAAGTCTTTCGACTGAGCGTCCTTAGCTGGGAACTAATCCGAAACAGCGGAAAGTCAGGTGATTCTCGCCTCCACTTCAACGGGCTCTCCACCCACCACTTGCAGGTTCTCGATGGTTCTTTGTTTTGACCGACCGCACTGGGCACCAGGTCGGCTGGCACCCGGCCCTGACGTGCTCGGGCCCAATCGCTAACGGGTCTATTTTCTTTGCGGAGAGCGGGTTGCACCGTGCCTTAACGCACGGCTTTTCGTGATTTCGATCACAAGGAGAGTGCTACAATTTAAACTGAAGGTGGGAATCATGCGTGCTCCTTACGGACTTAACATCATCGACAGCTGTGTTTCCTGTGCAGTCAGGGAAGAACATCTTTTCTGCAACTTGCCGGTGCCGGCGTTACAGCGGCTCAATGAAATCAAGTCCACCGCTATATATCCCAAATCGGCCATGTTGTTTATTGAAGGTCAGCAGCCGCGTGGGGTCTTTGTACTCTGTGCCGGAAAAGTGAAGCTTTCCACGTCTTCCAAGGAGGGCAAGACCATCATCACCAAAATCTCCGACCCGGGAGATCTGTTGGGATTGAACGCCACCATTTCGAACCGCCCCTACGAAGTCACCGCGGAAATGGTAGAGCCGGGTCAGGCAAACTTCATCGCCAGGGACGCGTTTTTGCACTTTCTGCGGGAGCACGGCGAGGTCGCAGTGCGCGTAGCCGAGCAACTCAGCCGCAACTACTACACTGCCTACGAAGAAATCAGGACGCTTGGCCTTGCCGGTTCTCCGTCCGAGAAGTTTGCCAAGCTGCTGCTCTCCTGGTCGCCAAATTCAAAAGATGCGACCAAGCCCTCGCAAGTGAGAATGACCCTGACTCATGAAGAAATCGCGGAAATGATCGGCACCACCCGCGAAACCGTGAGCCGGCTGTTTTCGGAATTCAAGAAGAAGCAGCTGCTGCAAGTGAAAGGCGCGACGCTCACCATTCGCAATAAACCTGCGCTGGAGAAAATGGTGCAGGCGTAAGTCTCGAAATCTTCCTCCCACACAAAGCCCGCCTGCATCCTCATGCGAACGACGCCTGCGGTTTGGGGACGCGCGGCGCCGGCAGAAAAGCGAAGCGCACGTCAATCACGACATGTAAGAGAATGGGCACCAGCAAAGAGCCGGTTTCCACGTAGAGGACGCAAAAGAAGGCCCCCGCTAGCGCCGTCAGGATCATCCCGGGGATTCGTTGATAGGCGTGCGCCAGCCCGAAGATCGCCGCGCCGGCGAGAATCAATTCGGTTCCATTCACGCCGAGCTGGCCGTGCAGGGTTGCCAGCAGCCATCCGCGAAATACGATCTCCTCGCAAATGCCTGCGCTCACCGCTACCGCCGCCCAGAAAAGCCTTTCGTGCATGGTGACTGGCAGCAGAGCGGAGAAATCGGGCAAGAGCTTGCGCCACCACGGCGCGGGCGCCTCGACCGCGGGCGCGCCGCCGCGCCGATTCTTCCTGATGGTGGCGATGGCCATGGCCGCCATTCCCGCCCCCAAGCCGACCAGCAAGCCAACCATGTTGCCCCGGAAAGCGTCGCTGCCCGGCGCCAAGGATGGAAGCAACTTGCTTCCATCGAGAGCCAGGAGCTTGGGATTCAGCTTGCTCCACTCGAATCCCAGCGCCGCCATCGCCAGCAGCGCGCTGATCCATTCGAACCGGAGCGCCCGTTGATAGACGTGGGTCCGCGCCTGCGCATCGCCGTTCGCGACCGCCTGCTTGAGCTGCCGATAGCGCGGAACAAACTGGACGATTTCCCAGACCACATAGCCCGCGAGGATAACGTCGAGGACGAACGATAGGATGTGCATAGAATGATGCCTGCCTTTCCCTCAATCTCAGTCTGACTATTCTTTCAGGTCGTCGACTAGCTTCTTGGTTTCCACTATTTCTCGTTTCTTGCGGCGCTCAAGATGCTTCAGAAAGAAGAGCTCGATCACGATGGCGCCTAGAATCATGCGCTCTCTTAGGTGGAAATCATGCCAGTGCCAGGCGGTGAAACCCGCAAACAGAACGATCATGGCGAGCAGCAAATGGAACGAGAAGCGAAGCGTTCGCGCCTTAGCGACGGCTCGCTTGTAAGAGAGTTCCGCGTAGGCCAATGTGGTTTGCGCGGTGGGCTTCCAGGCTCCGCGCCGCACCCACCACGCGAAGCCGCCCACGAACACGCCGGCGAAGGCGATGCCGGCAGCCATCCCAGCCATGAACCAGCTGCGATGCAGCCACGCCTCCGTTGAAGACACGGCCAGGCACAAGCAGATGGCGATTGCGGCCGCCGCAGTTCGCAGATTCTGCCGCCGAATCTTTTTCTTCAATTCCGGCAGAGGTTCGGTTCGATCGCGCCATTCCTGCCGCCAAGTTTCGAGTTCGAGGTCGGTTTTCATGCGCGCTCCTCCATTGCTTCCTTCAGCGCCTTCCTGGCCCGGTTCAGGCGCACGGCGACGTTGCTTTCGGTGATTCCTAAAACCTCCGCGATTTCTTCATGCGAAAGTTCTTCCAGCATCAGCATGACCACTTGCCGGTAAGCCAGCGGCAAGCGTTGTATGGCGGATCGCAACCGATCCCGCTGGTGCATTTTTACCGCCTGCTCTTCCGGATGCGGCCTGGGATCGACCGGCTCCAACGGCGCCGGCAATTCGTCCAGCGTCTGATGAACGGGGCGCCGCTTGTAGGCGTGCGTCAGGCCGCGGTTGTGGGCAATGCGATAGATAAAAGTGCGCTCGGAACAATCTCCGCGAAAATGTGGCAGCGCCTGCCAAATGGCGAGCACGATTTCCTGCACAAGCTCCTCACGGATGCCGGCCACCTTCTCGTAGCCAAAGGCAAGCCGCGACAACGCCGGCCCATACTCGCGCAGAATGCGGCTGAAGTGGTCTTCCGATGCGTCGCCCACGCTCTCGCTCACAGGAGTGCTCCCATCCATGCCAAGGGCTGAATGCTCACTAGCAAACGCGCGCTGTGTTTCCGGCTGCAAGCTTAACTTACCCCTCCAACGCGAGGTGTCCCGTTCATGAGAGGTAGTCTCAGTGGCCGGCAAAAGCTTACAAAATCTTTGCCGTAAGGCCGTGCCGCCCGATAAGTGCGTTGTTTCTGAGTAGTTTTGCCACAGGCGGGGAACTGCGCGATTTAGGCTTTGCTTAGCTCGGAAACCAGTGCTTCTCGACGATCCAGCACGAGTTTATCGACTCGGCCGAGCCCCAGCATGTAGATTGCGAAGGAAAAAATGGCGAGCAGCATAAAGATTGGGGTCGCCAGCCAAAGGTTCCCAAAGCTGCGTGACGCGACGATCGTCCCCCCGCCCACCGCAAAAATGAAAAGCTGTACCCCGAGACTCGCCAGAACAGTCAGCTGCGAGGCTTTTTGTCGCCCAAACGTTCCATAGTCGACGCGTTTGGCGGAATAAATCGAAAACAGGTTGCCAGCCGCGAAGGTGAGAGGAGCAGCGAAGAGAAGCGCCGCCAGGGTGGCCGCCGTCATTGCCGCAGTGGGAGTTCCATACACGAAATTGACGGCCAGCCAGACCAGAAAGACCGTGCCCACAAGGCAAGCTGAGTGGGCCAGATTCTTCCCCAGCACGATCTCCCGAAAGCGAATTGGCGAAACCAGAAAAAACTGAACGCCACTGCCCTCGGCTCCTAAATTGTTGTAGACCAGGTTCGTAAGTATCAGCAGGGCATAAATCGAGCCCATCGGAAAGCCAAAATCCGGAGCGCGCATCATGGTGGAATGCAATCCTTGCGCGCCCGCACTCCAGCGACCGATGCGAAGAACAAAAAGGGCCACGATCGGCATGACCAGGCTCAACAACATAGGACCGCTGCGGGATAAAACCCGCAGCTCCTTTTCAAATACCGCCGCCACAGATCCGGAGACCAACGGCAAGTTCCAACCTAACCGCAGAGGTTGATTCCGTGTTTGTGAAACTTCAGCGATTCCCGCTTCGCTTAAATTCTCGCCCAGGTATTGGGCGCGCAGCCGGAAATTGAGCAGCCAAACAAATGTTGCTCCATAGACGGATAGCGCCATCAGCCACGTCAAGCCGGCCCCATACGCGCCTCTCGATATGCTGGCAATGGATTCGCCAGCCAGCCCCGGCGGCAGCACCCGCTGGAAAAGGGAAACTCTTTCCGCCACAGCAAGCATGACCCCGGGCCGTTGCCGATGGGAGTACCGGTCCAGGGTTGGCCCGATGAGCTGGAAACCGATGAGCATGAGAAAGAGCAGAACGCCAAAAAGTTCGCGAGTGCGCCGCTGCGCCAGCCAGCGTTCCACCCAGGAGAAGACCACGCGGGTAAGCAGCACATTGACGGCGGCAAATGCCAGTAGAACGATCGCGGACGAAGGCAAAAGAGCGAAATTCGCCACCGTGATGCCGAACAAAATTCCCAGCAGCCACATGCACCCGACGGTCGTGGCCGCATCGAACAAGCCGTAGGCCAAGCGGACTAGAAAGTAAGAACGATAGCCGAGCGGAAAGGGCAGAAGGCTTGACGATTCTAGGTTGTCAGTGAAGGCGGTGGCCATCACCGGGAAGAACTGCCAGAACATGAATACCGGCCATAGTAAGAGAGCCAGCCATTGCGCCTTATTCTCAGATATCAAGTACCAGGCGCCAACCGCAAGGGCGGCGCTTCCGCCGAGTCCCAAGATGCAAAACAGAATGCCAATGAAGATCTGCGAAACCAGTTCCGTCTTGCCGTGACGGGTGCGCAATGAATTGCGAAAGAGATTCCAGCGCAGTTCCGCGATCGCCGAGAACTGGCCGCGGGTTTCGGGCGAAATCATCACCCCAGCCATGATAGTTCCTGGTTCACCGTTCTCGATCCTCCCACGACTCGCAGAAAAATTTGCTCCAGGGTTAGCCTTTCGGCTGGCAATGCCGATGGATGCCCGTCGCCGGCCGCTTCCGCGTGCACCTGCGCCTCCACTCCGGACCGCAATTCCGCCAGCGATCCCTGCGCCACCAATTGTCCACGGTTGATGATGGCAACATGGCTGCACAGCCTCTCCACGATTTCCAGAACGTGCGAAGTGAGAAAGATGGTCGCGCCCCGGTCGATCATGCCTTGCAGCATATTTTTTAGCGTGCCGGCAGCGATTGCATCCACTCCCTCGAACGGCTCGTCAAGGAAGAGGATTTTCGGCGCGTGTATCACCGCAGCCGCCAGCGCCAATTTCTTCTGCATTCCGTGGGAGTAGTCGGTAACCATTTTTTTCGGATCGCTCGCCAGTTGCATAAAGTCCAGCAATTCGGTCGCGCGCTGGGCGGCAATCTCGCGGCTCAGTCCGTACATCCGTCCCACGAAGTTCAAGTACTCCATGCCGGTTAGGCGCCCAAATAACGCCATACCCTCGGGCACAACTCCAATCTGCCGCTTTACGTCCACTGGGTTGGCGAGCAGGTCGAGCCCAAGAATCCGGATCGTGCCGGAAGTCGGCGCCAATAACCCGGTGAGCATTTTGATGGTGGTGGATTTCCCGGCGCCGTTCGGTCCAAGGAAGCCAAAGAACTGCCCCGCTTCGACACTAAGATTCACTTGGTCCACCGCCAGCAGTTCTCCAAAACGGCGCGTCAAACCCTGAGTGGTGATGGCAGGACCAAGCATGAAGTTTTCGACTCTAGCATAACCAGATGAACTCACAAAGCCCACTACGAGGCCGGCGAACCTCTCGCGGAATCAGAGTTCAATTCTTCTTGGCCGGAATACGGGCCAGCGACGGCTCGCCGGCGTCCTCCGCGGCCAGTTGCGAGATCGCGGACCAATCCAGCGATTCGCCACCGTGAGCCAGCAAGGTCAGGAAACGGTTGTGCAGCAGATTGCCCAGCGGCAGCGGCACGCGCAACGCTTCTCCGGCAGCCAGCGCCAGCCGCATATCTTTCATTCCCAAAGGAGCGGCGAACCCCGCCGGCTCGAATTTCTTGTCGGCGATCGCGCCGCCATAGATCTTATAAACCGGCGCAGTGAAGAGCGAGGAAGTGAGGAAGTCAACATATTGATGCCCATCTACGCCGCCCTTGCCGACCAACGCCAGAGCCTCGCCCAGCGCTTCGATCACCGAGGCAATCAGAAAATTTCCGCTCAGCTTGACCAGATTCGCGGCTGAGGGTTTGTCGCCGAAGCGAAAAGTCTTTTGTCCGATGGCTTCGAACAACGCCACGCAGTCGTCAACCGCGTCCGGCGCACCGGCGGCTACAACGAACAACTTAGCCGCGGCCGCCGCTTCCGGCCGGCCAAATACCGGAGCCGCCACAAACCGCTGCCCGCTCGTCATATGCGCCGCGGCCAGCCTCTCCGACAGCGCTACGCTGATGGTGCTGGCGGAAACATGAATTGCGCCCTTGCCCAGGCTGCTGATCACTCCCTTGCTGCCGAAGACCACGCTTTCGACCGCGCTATCGTCGGACAACATGGTGAACACAGCGTCGCCCCGGCACGCGTCCGCCACCTGCGCCGCATAGCGTGCGCCCTGCTCCACCAACGGCTGGGCTTTGCCCGGCGTGCGGTTGTAAACCGTAACCTCGTGCCCGGCCTTGAGCAGATTGCCCGCCATGCCCGATCCCATGTTCCCCAATCCAATAAACCCGATTTTCATATCTCGTCTCCGTTGCGTACGGGTACAGTTTGGATGCTAGCTCAATGGCGGCGGTTCCGAAGAAATGGAGGATATCTGACGGGACTGAAGGCGATCCTGAATGACCGCCGCAAGGACAAAAAAATCCCGTCCTTCGCGCGGTGCGAAGGACGGGTGCAGTTCAATCAGACTGATCAACTAGCGTTCGTGGTGCTCAGGATGCGGCTCGCTGCCACCATGATGTTCACCGCCGCCATTCCCGTGGGATTCCTTTGCGGGACGCTGCGCGCCATGCGTGTCGCCATTTCCGTGCACGGACGCCGGCTGGGCCTGCGCTTGGTTCGACGGACGTGGAACATTGTGCGAATTGCCCATCGGACGGGGTGCGCTGTCATGCGCCGCCATCGCCCCGTGTCCGGAGAAATCCCCCGGCCGCGAGGTTGCCGCTATCGCCGGCCGGCCGTGATTCACCGACGCCAGCAGTGCATGATTGCTGGAGGCAAGCCGTTCGTGCTGAGCCTGCTCCGTCGTGGCGAAGGTGTGGTGCTCCTGCATGGCAGCTTGCTCCTGCGCGTTGGGCCTCGCGTTGATGCCGCCCGCGCCGCCGTTGTAGCTAACCCGGTTCACGGTGACATTGTTGACCACGGTCCGGTCGACGTAGGTGTTACGGATCACCGTGGTATTCACGTTCATCACGGCCGCGTTGTAAGCGAACACACCGCCGTTCCAACGCCCGCCCACAAATCCAACCCCGCCATAGCCAAACCCGTAGTTAACTCCGCCGTAAAAACCAACGTGCGGACCCCAGTAGCCCGCGTGCCACAGATACCCGCCGCCGCCCCAACCCCAGTATCCGGGTGTCCACAGCAACCCAGCCGCCGGCGCGACTATCCAAGTGCCCGGCACCCAGTAGTATCCGGCGTCTCCGTAAGCCCAATAGCCGGGAGTCCAAAGGTAGCCCGGACCCGGGCAAATCGGTTGCGCATAAACCGGTAGAGCCGGCGGCCCAATGTGAACCGATACGCCCACTCCGATGACGACTCCCGCCCACGATACCGGCAGAGCAATCAACCCCAGCAACAAAGTGCAGATTCCTATACTGCGAAATCTTCGCATGGCGTCTCTCCAATAGAGAATGTCTTTGCGTCCTTGCAGAGCAAACACTATTCTGCCCGCAAAGTTGCGAACCACGAAATGCAAAGGGTGCATTCCCTGTTACTAAAGTTGTCCAGGAAGAATAGTTCGCAAGCCGCATTCGTCGTGCGGATTCGGTTTGACTTACCCAAGCCTTTGATGTAGCCAGTGCTGGCACGGTCGGCGAATAGCCGCGGTTTTCACGAAGGACTGGCGGGCGCGTCGTCGTCACGAGTGCCGCGCAATGGCAGTAGTTTCCCGCTCGGTTAGAATAGCCGCCATGCAAAACGCGACGCCGGCGGTCATCGCCGTATTTGCTTTGGAACTCGCACCGGCGGTAGCTTTTGGGCTCGCCGAAGAGCGCGTGGTACGAGCCTGCGCCCACTGGCCGTCAGCCCTGCGCACGCTCCTGCCGGCGCTGTGCGCACTGCCCTATGTTTTGGTTTCCTGTTCGCGGCAAACGTTCTCCTGGAAATATTGCGTTCTCTATGCGGTGCTGCCCGTGGCCGTCGCCTGGCTGTTGGGGCAAGCCGCTACCGCCGATCCCGAACAGCGCGGCAATTGGCGAGACTTCATTGTTCTTCTAGCTCTAGGCTTGGCGGTGGATTTGCGTTGGCTCGAGCGGGCCTGGCCGAACGGCGTAGCCAGCCTGGGGAAACTGCTGCTGGTCGATGCCGGCTTGTATGGTTTCGTCGTCATGCGTCAGCTCCGCGGAACCGGTTTTGATTTCCACTTTCGCTGGAGCGATTGGAAAACCGGCTTGCGGGAACTCGCTTTTTTCGCCCCGCTGGTTTTGGGATTGGGTCTGGCGCTCGGTTTTCTCCATCCTCATGCCACCGCGCCACGGCTCCGGATGATGGCGACCTGGGTCTATATTTTTCTCTTCATTGCCGTGCCGGAGGAACTCTACTTTCGCGCCTGGCTGCAAAACCTGCTGGAGCGCCGCGTGGGACGAAGGACTGCGCTGGCCATCACAGCCCTGCTGTTCGGGCTCTCCCATTTCAACAAACGGTCGGCCCGCTTCAACTGGCGCTACGTCTTGCTGGCTAGCGTCGCCGGAATTTTCTACGGCCGGGCATGGCGCGAGCAGCGCCGCGTGCCGGCCTCGGCCATCACCCACGCCACGGTGGACGCCATCTGGTCATTCTGGTTTTAACGCGAGGGCAAAGCACGACTTTACTGGCGAAAATGCGGATCGTATCATGGTACTGGGATGGCGTTTCCTATCAGAGTCTGCGCCGTTTGCTCGGAAGAGTTCGAGCTCAAGCCGGATAAGCCCGGCTTCGCGAACCGCTGCCCCGCATGCAGCGAACCGGAACCCGCCGACTCCCCATCGAAGCGAAGCATGGACGCCGACGAACGCAAAAGCTTGAAAGAAGCGAACGCAGCTCGAAGAGAAGCCATGCGCAACCTCCTTTACCGCAAGGACAGCTAGCGGGCCCGGGGCCGCGCTGCGCGAATCCGAAAGCAGAGGAATCAGGGACAATGAACATGCCAGCGCAAGCCGCGCAGCGGGCCGTTCTCAGCGATTATCTGGCCGCCGAGCGGACTCTGCTCGCGTGGATTCGCACCGGGCTGGCTCTGATGGGATTTGGATTCGTGGTGGCGCGTTTCGGACTATTCCTGCCGCAGGTTGAAATCCTGCAGCATGCTCCCGCAGCACGGTCCTATGGGTTTTCTCTCTGGTTTGGCACCGCGCTGATCGCGGTTGGAGTTGTGGTAAATGTTTCTTCCGGGTGGCGCTATGCCAGACTTGTCCGCGAATTGGATCGCGGTGAAGCGGAACATTCCCATCCCTCGGCCCACGCTGTGGCGGTCGCGTTCTTCTTGGCATTGGTCGGCCTGGCCATGGCGATCTATTTGGTTTGGGTTCGAACTTCCATGCATTAGGAAAACGCGAGGAGAGATCGATGACGGCCACCGACAACGGAATCATTCAGACGCCCAGCAACCACTCCGTGGATCAGACGGTAGAAAAGCTTAAGGGCATTCTGCGGGAGAAGGGAATCGCTCTGTTCGCGCTGGTCGACCACAGCGGAGAAGCCGCAAAGGCTGGAATAAAAATGCCGTCCACGAAATTGTTGATTTTCGGCAATCCCAAAGGCGGCACGCCGGTTATGCTGGCCGCTCCCAGCATCGCCATCGATCTGCCACTGAAGGTTCTAGTCGCGGAAGATAGTCAGGGAAAGGTCTGGGTTTCCTACAACAGCCCCGAATACCTGAAGAAACGCCACGCCGTCCCTGAGGATTTAGTAAAGAACATCTCCGTCGTCGGAGCGCTGGTTGAAGCAATCGTAAACTAGCTCTAGCGATGCGCCATAGAAAAGGAGTCCGCGAATGACCACGGCAAGGTTTTGCGCGGCATGGTTCGTGGTTGTCGCGACCGTAGGAATCGCCTGGCAAAGCGCCGGGGCGAACCAGCAGAAGAAAGACGAAAAAGAGTGCTTCTCCAGCCGCAAGCTCGAGGGCAGAATCGGCGCTTGCACCGCGCTGATCCAGTCCGGTCATGAGCCGCAAGCCATCGTGATCGCGGCCCTCGGCAACCGTGCGAGCGCCTACGCTCGCGACGGTCAATACGACCGGGCCCTCGACGACTATAACCAAGCCATCCAGCTTGACTCCAAGCAAGCCCCGCTCTTCCTCGGCCGCGGCACCACCTACGCCCTTAAAGGCGCCTACGAGCGCGCCATCGAGGACTATGACCAGGCCCTCCGCCTCGACCCAGATTTCGCCCAGGTGTACGTTGTCCGCGGACTGCTTTTCAGTAAGCTCGGAAAGGCGGCGCAAGCTGCCGCGGACTTCGCCAAAGCCCGGCAACTGAATCCCTACATGCCTCTGCCCTAGGGCGCGGCCCGTCCTAGTATTTCTCTCCCGCCGCCGTCAGCAAATCCACCACATCCTGATGCTTGCCTTGCGTCGCCGCTTCCAGCGCGGTTTCACGGGCGCTGAAAAACTCGTAGTGGCTTAGCCCGAAGCGGCTGGGTGTGACTTGGCCGATATAAAGTTCATCGTGCCCGTTCTTGTTCGCGCCCGCGTCCAGCAGCAGCTTTACCACGTCCGCGTGATCGTTCATCGCTGCCAGGGTCAGCGCCGTTTCCGGGATGGCCCCCGTCTGCACCAAGTAGATATCGCCTCCAGGCTCGGGTTGGCTCATCGTCACGGTGATGGCCCCGCTATAGCTCGATCCCGTGAACGTCTGTCCGGGGTGCATGCCCTTCGGATTCAGGTCGGCGGGGTGCAGAATTCTGGTGAAGCTCGTGTTACACATCGTCGCGGCATCCTTGTTCGCGCCTGCGTCGAGCAATAGCTTCACCACGTCGGCATAGCCGTGCTCTGCCGCTCCGGTTAAGGCATTACAGGACTTCCTGCATTCTTTCTCCACTTCGCGGTTGGCGCCCGCCTCCAGCAGTAGCCTTACCACATCGGCGTGGCCTCCGAACGCGGCCCTTGTCACTGCGGATTGGCCAATTCTGTCCTTCTCTCTCACGTCCGCGCCCGCCGCCAATAAAGCTTTCACGCTCTCGGCATCGCCGGCCGAAGCGGCCCGCAGCAGCGCCGTGTCGCCATTCTTGTCCCGCGCATCGACCTTCTTATCCTTCGCGAAGCAGCCGCCTGCCGCGCCGCCCAAGAGCAAGCCAGCCACGGCAAGTATCCGCATGGTCGTTCTCATTCCGCACATCCTCCTAACCCGGCATTGCCGGAACTAAAGATGGCACTGATTACAGAAGTGGAGTTTTTGCAAAGTGCGCCCAAAAGCCGGGCAGCTTTTCGCGAGCGCTCTTTGCGCTGGGCGGTAGCCCTCAGCGAATCGTCGGGACCGCTGCCCTTTAGGAACATATTCCTTCGTCGCCATTGACGCAAATCCAAAAACGGATAACGGGTGGCCCACCATGCCTGGCAGCGGCGGTTTTACGAGTTCAATGTATGGAGCAAGAAGAAGCGGATTGAGAAGTTGCGCTATATGCATCGCAATCCGGTGCAACGAGGGCTAGTCGGGGAGCCAGAGCAGTGGGCATGGAGCAGCTTTCGGAGCTATGCTTACGGGGAAGCGGGCGCGGTGCGAATCAATCGGTGGGGTCCGGCGATGCCACGGCGGAGGCCAGACGCCGCAGGATGCATAGCCTCCCACCTTTGCAAAAAACGCAAAGGTGGGCCACCCGCCTGCTAATAGGCAACAACAACAATGATATGGGATATTTCTCAACAACTTGTGTCGCGAAATAGACACAGACGGGAGCAATCGTGGAAACCTTGAAAGTTCATCAACCTGCAACTGAGATTATTCCTAGCACCATACGTTGGCTGGCTATCGCAGCAGGTTGTTTGTCCGGAATCGCCGGCGTTCTCCTGACCTGCCCCCAATTTCCGTTCAGGTAAGAATACGACAACTTTCTGCTTTTCCATCCTGGGTTTGAGCCGGGATGGGGGAGCGCGAGGGGCAAGGGACGGCGTTTGAGTCCCTTGCCCCTCGCTCAGCTGTGTAGAAGGGCGGTTTCCGCGCATCTGGATGCCGTCTTCGCAGGTGCGCGATTTGCGGCAGCTGTTGTTGCATCGCCACAAGCTGGTGACGATACGGGCGCGGGTGAAGAACGAACTGCAACACCTGTGTCTGAATCAAGGCGTGCAGCGCAAACACCGGCTGTGGACGAGGGCGGGACAGCAGATGTTACGCGAGCTGCCGCTGCGACCGTGGGCGGGCCGTCGCCGAGAAGACCTGCTGCAGCTGCTGGCCATGCTGGATCAGCAGATCGAACCGCTTGACCAGGCGGTGAAAGCCGAGGCTCTGCAAGACAAAATGGCGCGGCTGTTGCAGACGCAGCCGGGGGTAGGGCCGATCACGGCCTTGGCCTACGTGCTGACCATGGGCGACGTAAGCCGCTTCCCGCGCGGCAAGCAGGTGGCCAGCTATCTGGGGTTGATTCCGCGCGAGCACTCTTCGGGCGGACGGCAGCGGTTGGGCGCGATCAGCAAGCAAGGCAATCGCATGCTGCGCATGTTGCTGGTGGAGGCGGCGCAAACCACGGTGCGCCTGGATCCGGAGTTTCGCAAAGAGTATCTGCATCGCTGCCACTCCAAGCCGAAAGCGGTGGCCAAGGTGGCGGCGGCGCGCAAGTTGGCCATACGACTGTACTGGATGCTACGCACGCAGCAGCCGTATCCGGCAGTCGTCCGCATCGAGAGCAGCCCGCGGGTGCCCCTGGTCGGCGCAAGCTAGACCGTGACGCTGATTGGGCGCTCTCGCATCCCGCAAGCATGAAGAGGCGGGATGTTCGCATAGAAGAATCATGGCCGAGCGAGTGGTCGAATCGATGGTTGGTGGAACGACGAGTTCTGCCGAGAACTGATTTACGCGTGATGTCCCAGGGTCTTGGTCCTCAATTCTCGATGGCAAACCAGGCGGTGCTCACGCACCGCCCAGAAAAAGTGTGCCCTTGACAACGCCTTCGCTCTTATCGAGGGGCACCCGGCAGCAGTATCTACAGTACATCCAGAAGCAGATTCAAGCACCGCAAGGGTCCAGCCTCAACAATGCTCTGGGGGGAATAAACCTAAGAACTTATACAGTTCCTGACGGCTCATTGTTAGAAGGCTATTGGGATTATGCTGGCGACTTCACAAATTATATTTTGAACAATGTCTGCCAATCTACGTCCTGTAATTGAGGAGAAGAATGGGCAAGAGGATAGTGTTTGCGGTCGTCGTTTGCATCATAGGCGCCGTGGCAATATTGGCGTCCTGCCAGGTTTACTACGCGCGCGAGGACGACAGTGGAACTCTGCTTTGGAACGCAGATGAAGCGTATCTGTTTATGAGTGTGGCTCGTCGCGGCTACCACTGTAGCTATCTGCGCTACCCGCTGGTGATCTCCGAAGAGTATTTTTATTCCCCTCCCTCCCCCAACAACCAGCACGTCTCCTTAACTGTGATCCGCATAACTCCCTCTTCAATTGACCGCAAAGTTGTGGACTTTGGGCAAGACACTGCAAACGTCCCCATGTTTTACACTCCATTCGGAGAAAGTATTTACGCACTTTGCCCAGGAGTTCTCTGCAAGTGGACCGGCACACATTTCGAACCGGCAACGCCGGAAGAAGAACGAAAACTCGGCGGAGATAACTTTCCCGCTCCTGTGGATTTTACTGATCGCAAAGGTTGGTCCAGGCGCGGCATTGGGTCCGTAACGGGTGATCACCAGTTCTCGGTGGAACTCGGTAAACAGCTCACTCTCCTGGTGAGGGAGGGAAATGTATACAGGCCCGCATACGACAGTGCCTCCGTCGAGATTCTGCGCCCAGGTTCGGCACCAGAGGACGTCTGGCATGTGGACGCTCGACCCCGAAGAGTGAGCAAGGGCGACTACAAGCAGTTGTTTCGGGCAGAAGGAGACTGACGGTTATTTCGAGGCAACTGCCGGTGCCCCGCGTCTCGCGATTTCGAGACGCGGGTCTTGGCGAATGGCACGGATATTTTCTTTCATCCCTACCTCGGTCTGGCTCCTCACCTAAGCCGCTTTTTCGCTGGAAGCATCTCCCGGCTTCGGCACGCTATTAATCGTTTTCAGAATGCGCCAGACGATTTGATAAGGATCGCCTTCGGAGTTCGGACGGCGGTCTTCCAAATAGCCCTTGTAACCGTTCTTCACGAAGTTAATCGGCATGCGGATCGACGCGCCGCGATCCGACAGACCATAGCTGAACTTGTCAATCGCTTGCGTTTCGTGCAGTCCGGTCAATCGCAGATGGTTATCCGGGCCATACACTGCGATGTGCTCGGCGACGTTTTCGTTGAACGCCTTCATTAGGGCTTCAAAGTAGTCCTTACCACCCACTTCTCGAAGGTATCGAGTCGAGAAGTTACAGTGCATGCCAGATCCATTCCAGTCACCCTTAATCGGCTTGCAATGTAACTGGACATCCACTTCGTATTTCTCGCAAAGACGCATCATTAGGTAGCGGGCCGTCCAAGTGTCGTCGGCGGCTTTCGCGGAACCTTTGGCAAAGATCTGAAACTCCCACTGACCTTTCGCGACTTCCGCATTGATGCCCTCATGATTGATTCCCGCGTTCAGACAGAGATCCAAATGTTCTTCGACGATTTGCCGCGCCTTGCTGCCCATATATTTGTAGCCAACGCCGCAGTAGTAGGGGCCTTGCGGAATGCTCGGGTAGCCGTTTTCCGGGAAGCCGAGTGGGCGCCCATCTTGATAAAGAAAGTATTCTTGCTCGAACCCAACCCACAAATCGGGGTCGTTCTCGATCGTGGCCCGCGCGTTGGTGGAATGCGGAGTGCCATCCGCATGCATGACTTCGCTAAGCACGATATACCCGTCTTTGCGGGCTCCATCCGGATACAAAGCCACAGGTTTCAGCACGCAATCCGAACTCTTGCCCTCGGCCTGCATGGTGGAACTGCCGTCAAAGCCCCACTTGGGCAAATCCGCGAGCGTGGGCGGATCCACGAATTCTTTAAGTAGGGTCTTGCCACGCAGCTCGGGAACCGGTTTCTTGCCGTCTAGCCAGATGTACTCAAGTTTGTATTTTTTCATGACGGTTTTTATACACGATGGATTACCAGGCGCAAAAACGTCTTTTTCGAACCAATGCATTTGTTTTTTTGCTTTGAAAGTGGACGGGTGGATGAGTCCGAGCCAGGAAGCAAGCGCGGCCAAGGAACGCATCATCCCTTAGCTCACGCGGTCATCGCCAACTAGCCAAGCCGGGTAACCTTCCCGTTCTTTTGGGTCACCGTGCCTCGGCCGCGGACGTAAACCAGCCCCTTGTCTTTCACCATCTTGAATGTGAGCGGGCTATCTTTGTCGCTGTCGAAGGTAGCTTGCGGAAGCTCAACCTTGCCCCAAAAAACCCACTCCGCACCGGCGTACCAATAGGACGGAAGGCCCATGGTACCGCTAAGGCCGTAGCCCAGCGAGGCCGTGGTCGTATAGCTATATTCGGGGCCGGCCCATGTTGGGTTGACAATCACTCCCCCTTGCGGCGCTTCGGTGAGAAGAATCTTGGTCCCCTGCCCGCCGTCGCCTTTCGGCTGAAACTCGCTCATGGTGAAACTTCGGCCGCACGAGGCCAACATCACACACGCCAAAACTACCAATGGAATCGTTCCCATGCGCATGAAGCCCCCTTTCCTCGCCCGCGTGAGTTTACCGCAAAATATCAACCAACGCCGCCCGCCAAAACCTTATAAAGTAAAATAGATGCGGAGCCAATCATGAAATTGTCAGGTCGATCCATCATTGGATTTCAGTCCGGCGGCGCCACGGGCGAGGTTTTTCACGCGTCGAATCCCAAGACCGGCGAGCGCCTCGATCCGGATTTCTTTTCCGCGACCGGGGAAGAAGTGGACAAAGCCGCGCGCCTAGCGCACCAGGCTTTCACCGTCTACGGCAGGACCTCCGGGCGCGACAAGGCCGCATTCCTGCGAAAAATCGCCGCCAACATGGAAGCCATCGCCGGCGAAATCGTCGAGCGCTGCGAGCTGGAAACAGCTTTGCCCAAAGCGCGTTTGCAGGGCGAAACCGCGCGCACCGTCGGCCAGTTGCGCCTGTTCGCCCAGTTGATCGAAGAAGGCTCCTGGCGCATGGCGCGCATTGACCGCGCCGATCCCACGCGCAAACCCGCTCCCAAGCCGGATATCCGCTCTTTGCTGCATCCCCTCGGCCCGGTCGTCGTTTTCGGCGCAAGCAATTTTCCCTTGGCGTTTTCCGTAGCTGGCGGCGACACCGCGTCGGCTCTGGCCGCGGGCAATCCGGTCATCGTCAAGGGACACTCCGCCCATCCCGGCACCGGCGAACTTGTCGGCCAAGCCGTGCAGCAAGCGGTGCGGCAATGCAATCTACCGGAAGGAGTTTTCTCCCTGCTGTTTGGCGGAGGCAGCCGCATCGGCACCGCGTTGATGAAGCATCCGCTGGTGAAGGCGGGCGGTTTTACCGGCTCGCGCCACGCGGGACGAATTTTGATGGACATTGCCGCTGCCCGCCCCGAGCCCATTCCGTTTTATGCCGAGATGAGCAGCACCAACCCCGTATTCATTTTGCCCGGCGCGCTGCGCGAGCGCACCGAAAGCCTTGCCAGCGGCCTGCACGCTTCTTTCACACTGGGAGCGGGCCAGTTCTGCACCAAGCCCGGCCTGGTGTTTGTGCCCGAAGGCCCGGAGGCCGCGAAGCTTGCCGCGCTTTTGCAGCAGTCGGTCAAAGACTCGGCGCCCTTCCATTTGCTGACTGGCGTCATTCGTAATTCCTATGACGCCGGAATCGCCGCCCGCAAGGAAAAAGGAAATGCCAAGTTATTGGCCGAAGTCCAACTTCCTCACAATGGCAATGACAATAACAGAGACTTCAGCGTAGGCGCGGCCGTGTTCGAGACCGACGCGCAGTCATTCCTGCAAGACGAAAATCTGGAAGAGGAAATTTTCGGTCCATCCACCTTATTGATTCGCCATTCCAATCGCGAAGAAGTTTTGCAAGCTGCCCGCGGCTTGGAAGGCCATCTAACCGCGACCATCCACGGCACCGAGCAGGACTTGCACGACTTCGCCGATCTGATCGCTATCCTCGAGGGCAAAGTCGGCCGCCTGATTGTGAACGGCTTTCCCACGGGAGTCGAAGTTACCCACGCCATGGTGCACGGCGGGCCTTACCCTTCAACTTCCGACGGACGCTCCACCTCGGTCGGTACCCAGGCCATCTTCCGCTTCACGCGCCCGGTCTGCTACCAGGGCTTCCCCGATTCCGCCTTGCCCGATGAACTCAAGGACGCCAACCCGCTAGGCCTGTGGCGCATGGTCGATGGCGAACTGACCCGCGAGCCGATTTCTCAGTCCCAACTGGAAATCGCCGGCTAGCGCCGAGAATCGTGGTGGGGACGGGCGCCCTCGCCCGTCCAGGCCGAGCAAAGCTCGGCAGTCTTGCTCAGCCAGCTCGCAACGCAAAAGCTCGCAACGCGGAAAGGGTCGTATCAGGGCACGGCTTCAGCCGTACTGCTGCGACCCCAATAAATTGTCATCCTGAGCGAAGTTGTCGTGCGCGAAGCGCCCGACAACGCAGTCGAAGGACCTGGAGTTTCCCGGCCGGTCAGGGACTGAGCCTCGAAATGAACCCACGTCTCAAAAACCGCGAGGTGCATAGTCCCTGAGCGGCGCTACGATGCAGTATTCGCCTTGTATTCGCTACCGTGTTTTGCTACAGTTTACACCTGCAGCGCAGGGTGAATTCATGCCAAATAGCAAGACACACAAGTATGTCAGCATCACAGCGGGTGGACTGACCGCCGCCTATCAGGCCAAAGAGCAAAGCGGACTAGATTTTTGTATAGAAGTATTCGGGGGAGCCGTGGGCGGATGGACAACTGGCAATCTGCCGGACATTTTTGAGCCCGCTATCTCCTCGTATCATCGCAGCATCTGCCATAGCCTGACTGCGGGCGGAGCGATAGTCTCTCAGGTTAAAGGGATTGGAAACTTTACAGCATTTTGTAGAGAGCAGTCCGCGCGATGCAAAGAGAATCCCACGAGGACATTGATGGTTCGGGTGAATGAGGAAGTCAGTTTGCCAATTGAACTAGACGGAGCTGTCGGAAAGTTCCTTAATAAGATTGAGGAACTGCTGTGGCTATTCCTCGCCGGGTTCCTGATTGGAGCCGCCGCCGGCTACGTATCTCATGTGGCCTTGGATGCAGTAACCGGCAAACGTGGAAGTCCGTTGTTAGCGAGAAGTATTATTTGATCGTCACGTTGTCATATTATGTCATTTTATGACATCGTTTTCCGTCTGAGAACGCCCAAACCCCCTCCTCGCAACCTCCACAAACGAAACCACATCATACATACCAGTACGTACACCAACGTACATAAGATGTTCCGTAAGGAACATTAGCGTGCATGTTCCGCACGGAACACTACCGCATCGACTCTTCCACTTCCGAAATCCAGTTGGGACGCTTCAGAACTTCGCGCGGCTTGGGGCCGTCGGCGGCGCCGACGATGCCGTCGCGTTCCATCAGATCGATCAGGTGAGCGGCGCGCCCGTAGCCGATGCGCAGCCGCCGCTGCAGCAGGGAAGTGGAAGCCTTGCCGAATTCCACCACCAGCCGCACGGCGTCTTCGTAGAGCGGGTCGTGTTCACCGTCTTCCCCTTCGCCCGCGGAGCCAGATTCAGATCCGGCGCGCTCTTCCTTCGGCGCTTCCAGGAATTTCTCTTCGTACTCGGCCGTCGCTTGTGCGCGCCAGAACTCAACCACCGCGGCAATCTCTTTCTCCGTGACGAACGGAGCATGCAGCCGGTGCACGCGCGCCGAGCCCGACGGCAGATAGAGCATGTCGCCGCGGCCCAGCAGTGCCTCCGAGCCGTTGGCGTCGAGGATGGTGCGCGAGTCAACTTTCGTCGCCACGCGGAAAGAAATGCGCGCCGGAAAATTCGCTTTGATTAAGCCGGTGATCACATCCACCGACGGGCGCTGCGTGGCCAGCACCAGATGAATGCCAACGGCGCGGGCCATCTGCGCCAGGCGGGTGATGGATTCTTCCACGTTGCCCGAGTCCAGCATCATCAGGTCCGCCAACTCGTCAATGATGATGACGATATAAGGCAGCGGCTTGTCTTCCGAGTCGTCGCCGAACAGGCTGCGCGTCGACTCCTCATCGAACAGCTTGTTGTACTGGTCGATGTTGCGTACGCCTTTTTCCGCCAGAATCTTCAGGCGGTTTTCCATTTCGCGCACCGCATTGCGCAGCGCGTTGGCCGCCAGCTTGGGCTCGGTGATGATGGGGGTGAACAGGTGCGGCACGCCCTCGTAGTTGCCCAACTCCAGCCGCTTGGGATCGACCAGAATCAATCGCACCTGATCGGGCGTGGCTTTATACAGAATGGACATGATCATGGCGTTGATGGCCACGCTCTTGCCCGATCCGGTCGAGCCGGCGATCAGCAAATGCGGCATACCGTTGAGGTCGGCGGTGACGATGCGGCCGTTGATGTCCTTGCCCATGGCCAGCGTGAGTTTCGATTTTGAGCCGATGAACTCCGACGACTCGATGTTCTCGCGCAGCCAGATAATTTCGCGTTCGCGGTTCGGCACCTGAATGCCGACCGTGGATTTGCCGGCCATGCGCTCGATGAGAATGCTCTCGGCCTTCAGCGCAAGGCACAAGATCGTCAGTGAGGTTGGTGATGCGGCTGTACTTGATGCCCGCTTCGGGCTTGAACTCAAAGGTCGTGACCACCGGGCCGGGATTAATTTGCGTGACCTGGCCATGGACTTCAAACTCGGCATATTTTTCGACTAGCACTTGCGCAAGCAGCTTGAGTTCGTCGGCGTCGATGGTTTGCTGCTCATCGGCGCGATGCAGCAGGCTGCTGGGCGGCAGCTTGAATCCGCCGGCGGCGATGCGCGGCAGGGTGGTCTTCGTTTTCTGGCCGATGTCGGCGCGCTCCGCGACTTCGGGAGCGATGGCCGAGCCGCGGCGAGATTCGCAGGCGGTTCGTCGGCCAACTCCTGGCCGGTCGCGGCAGCGGCCACGCGCTCGATGCCCGTCCGCATCTTCTCCGCTCGCGGAGAGAAAAACGGCTGCGGTTCTGGATCGTGAGAAGCATGATCGCGCCCGGGAACCATTGTTGCCGTCACCTCTGGCTTGGCCGATCGTCGCTTCTCCAATTCCTTTTGCGTGCGCTTGCGGGCACGCGCATCCCGCCAATCTTTCCAGCGGTCCCAAATCGCGATAGCCAAAGCGAAGCGCGTCGGCGCCCAGAGCTGCAGCGCGCTGAAGGAGAATGCCGTGGATAGGTATAAGGCAACAGCCAACACCGTCGCACAGACAATGTACGCTCCGGCAACGTTGAAGTAATGAATGAGGACATCCGCGGCAATGCGTCCCACCAATCCTTCGATTGGGATGGCGCCGAGCCACTGCACGCGTCCGGGCAACAAACCCAGCAGCGCGGGAACGAAGACGAGCAGCCAGATTCCGCCCAGAAATTTCGCCACCGGCGAGATCACCTTGCGCGAGCGGAACCAGCGCGCTCCCAGGCCGGCGAGAAACACCGGAATCAAAAATGCTCCCACGCCGAAACCTTGCAGCAGCAGATCGGAGATCAGCGCTCCCATAATGCCGATCCAGTTGCGCGCCGCGCGCGAGCCGGTGAGCACCGATGCGCTGTTCAGGGACGGGTCGAGCGGCGAATAAGACGCCAGCGCGAGGAAAAGAAGGAGCGCGGAGACACACAACAGGAACCCGATCAGCTCGTTGAGCCGCCGGTTGTTGGTGGGAGCGAAAATTCTGGTGAAATACTTCATGGGCGTATGCGGCACCGCAAGGGAAAACATCTCCCAGAAGCGCCCGGCTACGCCAGAGCTTTTTGATTATGCCAGCAACCGGCGGCGCGGACAATCGGGGGTTGTTATCGAGTTGGTTGCGGGTTCTCTCAACCCTGGAATAAAGAGCAGGGACACGGAGGAACACAGACGAATTCCACGCGGGACTAGCTTCCAAGCCTGCCGATGAAGATCAGCACCAGCGTCCCCACAATGATTCGGTACACCGCGAAGGGAACAAAGCCGTGCTTGCGAACCCAGGCCATGAACCACGCCACTGAACCGTAGGCAACGATAAACGAAACCGCGAAGCCGATGGCCAGCACGATCCAGTTGTCGGTGCTGAGATGGGAGACTCCGATGGGGTTCTCGCCTTTCCCCATCACCGATTTCAGCAGATCGTATCCGGTGGCAGCAACCATCGTCGGAATCGAGAGGAAGAAGGAAAACTCCAGCGCCGAAGCCCGCGACATGCCCGCCAGTTGTCCGGCGGCGATGGTCGACATGGACCGCGACGTGCCCGGAAAGACCGCGGAGAGAATTTGGCAGGCGCCGATCCAGATGGCCTGGCCAAGACTCATGTCCTCCATCCTCCAGGTGTGAATGCGGCCTTGCGAAGCACTGGGACCAGCCGCCTCCGAGCGCGCGTTCATGGCATCGACGATCCACATGACGACGCCGCCCACAACCAGGGCCACGCCCATGATGGTGAGGCTCTCCAAATGTTTGCCGATGGTTTTCGTCATCAGGTAGGCGGGAGTGGCGGTGATGACAAAGGCAACCGCGGTCAGGCCCAGGGGGTGAGTCAGCGCCGTGCGATTGCCGCTCTCGCCTTTCGGGAAAGTGGAAAGGAACTTGGCGATGCGGCTGCGGAAATATACCGGCAAGCAGAGAATGGCGCCCAACTGGATGACGATGGTGTACATCTTCCAGTAGCCATCGGAGAGACTGATATGCAGCAGGGCTTCAGAAAGCCGGAGATGGGCGGTGGAGCTGACGGGCAGAAACTCCGTGAGACCTTCGACGATGCCGAGAATGAGAGACAGCAGGTAGTCGTGCAAAAGTCCTCCCCAAGCGATGATGAAAGTATGACAGAAAATTGCCGTTCAAGCGGCTAGCAGAAATGGTTCGCGACTCCGCAAATGCCGGCGATGCGAAGAAGCTCACTCAATCGGGGATGTTGCCATAGGTGGGGATGTCCTGGCTCATAAAATATAAAAGCCTTTGGGCGCGCGCGCCCCAGTCGTTTTGGGGAGCTTGCGAAGCCACGCTTTGCGCAAGGGAAATTGCTTTGGTCTTGGATTCCTCGGATTTTTTTTGGTCGCCCTCGGTCTTGTAAATCTCGATGAGCGCCGACCAGCGCCAGGCGGCGTCATAGAGGGCCTCGGCCACCGCGGGCGATTGCGGGTAGTCCTTGACGTACTTCTCGTAAAGGTCAGCTTCCTTAATGGGACATTTGGAGGCGCCTTGCCAATCGCCGCACAGCTTGTTTTCAATCAGTCGAAAGGCAGCCAGGTCCGCCCACTTGGTGCCGGGGAACTTCTTGATGAGTTCCTTCATCCAAGTTTCGTCCATGTGGCCGCGCAGGAAGGCGGCCTGTTCCCGAGCCGAAGGCCGGGACGCGACGTCCTCTTTATCGAGTTGCCAGCGAATGTCGGCGGCGCGATATAAAGATTGGGCGGCGAGAGGAGAAGTTGGGAACAAATCGGCCACGCGGTAGTAGAGGCGCATGGCATCCTGCGCGGCGCCGCGGCGCCCGTGGCTGCGGCTGGCTTGGTCCTCGGAGTCGACCGCCTCGCCGTATGCAATGGCGTCGCCATTGGGCGTGGTGGTGCGGATCATGTCTTTGCCCAGCACCCAGCCGGTTACGACGCGTCCTTCTGTTTCCTCGGTTTCGTCTTCGGGATCGCGCCGCGGAGTGCTCAGCAATGCTTCCACATGCACCCAGTCCCGGCTCGTCTCGAGGACCACCAGTTCGTGCCCGCGTTCGGCGGGAGCCAGCTTGGGCGATGTCGCATCGGGTGACTCATAGATTGCGGTTTCGTGGATGGGCGTTCCGCGCTCGCTGGCGGCGAATGACGCCACGCAGGTTAAGCACACAAAGGCGATGGCCAAGGTTGTCGTTTTCATATTCGTCATTTGTGTCCGGGTACGTTTAGCTCTAGAAGTCCGCGAGCATCTGCGGGTCGATGTTTCCTCCGCTGATCACCGCGACATTCAGTTTAGTCTGTGGCAGTTGCGTGCGGCGAAATAGAAATGCAGCCACCGCTACCGCCCCGCTGGGTTCGGCCACGGTCTTCGGATTCGCGGCCAGACGAATCAAGGCTTCGCGGATTTCGCTTTCGCTGACCGTCACAATGTCATCCACGTAGCGGCGGATGTGCTCGAAATTGATGGGGCCGATGCTTTGCGTGCGCAGGCCATCCGCCGAGGTTCGGGTGACTTCCTCGGCCGCAAATTCCACGATCTTCCCCGCCCGCAGACTGGCTTGCGCGTCGGCGGCCAATTCCGGTTCGACGCCGATGACTTTCACCGCGGGCTTACTCAGCTTGATCGCGGTCGAAATGCCACTGACCATGCCGCCTCCGCCTACCGGCACCAGCACGGTTTCAACCTCGGGCAGGTCTTGCAGGACTTCCAGGCCGATGGTGCCCTGGCCGGCGATGATTTTTTCGTCGTTGAATGGTGGGATGATGATGTAACCCTTTTCTGCCGCGACCTCTTCGGCCTTGGCCTGGCGCTCGGCGCTGCCCGGCCCCACCAGTATGATCTCCGCACCCAGGGCTGCGGTTGCCTCGCGTTTGATGAGCGGAGCATTTTTCGGCATCACGATGACGGCCTTAGTGCCAAGAGCCCGCGCCGCGTAGGCGACTCCTTGCCCGTGATTGCCGCTGGAGTAGGTGATAACGCCGCGGCGGCGTTCTTCCTCCGAGAGCGAGGCGATCTTGTTGTAAGCCCCGCGCAGCTTGAAGGCGCCAATGGGCTGCAGGTTCTCCGGCTTCAGATAGAGCTTGCGGTTGTCGCTGGCGTCGGCCGATTGGTGAATTTGCGATTCGATCAGGGGGGTATGGACCGCAACGCCACGGAGGCGGACTTGGGCTTCGCGGATGTCGTGGAGGGTGACCATGGGCTGTTTCCGGGCCGCTCGACTCAAGACTAGAGGACTCGCTTCGAAAACGCCACCAAAGCCGATGAATCCTGTTACGAACCTCTAGGGAGCGCTATGGCCGGTGCATTTCAGCACGCCTAGATATGCGCTCCACGGGCCGACTGCGTGGCGGTACTGGTAGGCCAACACGCGGGATAGTTGATGCATGTGAGTAAAGTCGTGAACCGTCCACGCCGCCAGAAGTTCGGACAGGGTTACCGCTCCCAGCGCCGGATGCCTTCCTCGCCGCTGCAAGGCCTCCGGTTGCAAATGCAGTGCCTGCAGCGCGGCTAGACTCTCGCTTCGCAGGCGGGAAAAATCATCCAAGAGCTGATTGAACTCCAGCGACTTGTGACGGTCCTTCAGCTGCGCAAAGCGGTCGAAGGCATCGAACGGCCGCGCTTCGCCATTTTCCAATAAGATCCGCACCCGCGGCATCCAATTGTTGCGCTCCGCAAACACCAGGTGGCCTACGATGTCGAACGCGCTCCAGGTGTCGTTTCCCTCGTTGCAACGCACCCAGTTGTTCGGTAGCCCGCGCAACAGCGCGTTTAGGGCTGCGGGAGTGCGGCTGAGAACGGCGGTGGCATCGGGCAAGCTGAATTCAGTCGAGTTCGCCATGACTAGGTAGATGTGCCGATCGGCGTTCCGGACTCAGGTGTGAGAAGCAATTGGCAGAGGCGGCGGCGAAAGAGCGCGAGTGCGGCCTAGCGAAAGGGATTCACGACGCGTACCCCGTCCGTCTCCCTGGCCTCCTGCAGCTCTTCGCTGAACAGCACACCGCAGCCCGCTTGCTTCGCGGCCCGCAAGATGAGTGCGTCCCAGAAGGAGAATCCGTGCAGGCGATGCAGGTCAATGGCCGCGAGTATGTCCCCGACCTCGGGAGCGGCGACATCGAACTCCGCGAGCAGTTCGACTTTCCGGCGGGCAATGCGCGGGTCAACCTGCAATTTCCGCGTGACGGTTACGAAATACTCTTGCAGCACCTGCAGCGAGACTACACCGGTTCCCGCGCGGCGGTGCTCGGCTACTAGTTCGAGAGCGCGGCGTCGCTTGGCGGGCGCAGCCTTATCGTCCGCGTAGACCAAGACGTTGGTGTCGAAAAAGCTACGAGCGCTCATGAATCTCGTCGCGATTGAAGCGCCAGCCCCGGGAATTGCCTTGGCCGGAGAGGCGCTTGAACTCCTCAATACTTTTCTCAGGATCGTCGCCGCCGGCCAGCTTGTGCAGATAGTCGCGAATGAGCTGATTCAGGCTGGTACCAAGAGCTTCCGCTTTCTTGCGGGCGCGGGCGACTGTCTGCTCGTCGATGGAGAGAGTGACGTTCATGAGCACAGTATATGTGCGAACGTAATACGTGTCAATTAAGGGCGCTGGGAGGAACACTGGCCACGACGCTTCTCGCGAAGATAAGCTAGTCGCCGGTTTCCAATTTTTGCCAGTCATAGAGCACAAAATGCTGCAGAACATTGCCGTTGAGGTCGATCTGGATGAGTTCAGATCTCGTGTGCACTACTTGGCCTCGCTTGGTTTGCCTGAAGGAAACGTTGCGCACGAGTTGATATTCGTGCTCGGAATCGAACGATTCCAATCGCAGGGGAGCAACCTTGCCAAAGATACCAAGATCAACTGGGGCTGGTCCTTCTTTGGCGGCGTCAGACCAACTCTGCCCGGGGTCTTCCTGGCACTGAGCAGTCCGACACTAGATTCGGTGACCTGAATCATGTATTTCGTGACCAAATTCTCAAATCCGGTTACCTCGATGCGGTCTTCGCTGCAGACCAAATGGTACACCGTGAACGTCGGCGGTAAAGGAATGTCACCTGCAAGGTGGATGCCTCCGTCAGGCCCGAATCTCACCACCCTCACAGCGTGGCCAATCACGCCAGATTTCCTGCTGGGTTGTCACGAACATCGATACAGAAGCGTAAGATGCTCGTATGGCGGCGGTGAGGGTTGCTGGGCAAAGGTCCGGGGGCGGTCCAGTAGTACGGGAGGGCCTACCGTTAGGACGCTCTCGTCGTCCTGCAAGCAGAGCAATATCGACGGTTTGCATATGGCTTAGATGGGTGGTGGAGGCGGCGGGAGTCGAACCCGCGTCCGAAAATGTTACTGGTCAGGAGACTACATGCTTATTCCGATTCATGCCCCAGGCGTTGGGCGCCGTTGCCGGCGCTTCCCCCAGGACGTTCGCGGCCGCCGCTCAGAACGGACAAGAAACGCCGACCACTAGCCTGAAATCTTAGCCTCGCTGCCCAGACGTAGCAGAGAAGAGCAGCCCCCTGTGTGACGCTCGCTCACAGCCCGAAGGCAAAGCTGTGGAGAGCGGCTGCCTAATAAATTAGGCTGCGTATGCCATTGGTTGATTGGCAATTATCATTTTGCACGCGATTGCGGGTGTATGCACCCCGGCATGCCTCCTGGCCGCAAGCATCTCCGTCGAAGCCGTGACGCCCCCACTGGTGGGATTGGCCTGTAAAGAACTGCTTCCAGACTAGGATGCGCCCAGCTGGAAGTCAATGATTGGATGCTCCGGTGCCGCCCCGAGGTGCAGGTGAGGTGCCGAAACTTCTTGCCCAAGCATTCGTCAAACTACTGGAAAGCAGTCGAGTATCGATCTGAGGAGGCCGACTTGTTGGAAAAGATCACGGCACAGGGCAGGATCGTGTTCGGCGTCGCGATGCTCGTCTTTGGCATCGAAAACTTCGTCTTCGGCTATCGGCGGATGTTTGTGGATGGTGTCCCGTGGTTCCCGCACATGCCGATTTTGGCTTATGTGGTGGGGGCTGCGTTGTTGGCGGCGGGGGTCTGCATTATCGTCCACGTGAAAGCGTGGCCGGTGGCGATTGGGCTGAGCATGTGGTTCCTTCTCTGCTTTATTTATTATGCGGTAGTCCACGCGGCGGGAATTCTGACCGATATTGGCCTTCGCACCGTGGTCTTCGAAACGCTAACCATGGCGAGCTCGGCGCTCATGCTGGCAGGGAACTTGCGGGATGACCGAGGGGGCGATCCGGGGATTTTGAGGGCGCTGATTGCCTCGGGGCCCTACCTTTTTGCGATTTCCATGGTGATCTTCGGCGTCGACCATTTTCTGATTCTTGGTTTTATTGCCATCCTGATTACGCCGTGGATTCCGGGAAAGATGTTCTGGGCGGTTTTCACCGGAGCGGGATTTATCGCGGCGGGGATCAGCATTGCGGTCCGCTGGATGGATCGCTGGGCGGGATTTTTTCTCGGCGTAATGCTTATGCTTTGGTTCTTTTTGCTCCACCTGCCACGGGTGTTAAGCGCGGCGCGGATGAATAATCCGAACGAATGGTCGAGCGCCTGCATCGCGCTAGCGATTTGGGGAGGGGCGTGGATTTGCGCGGCGCGGGGAGATGAGATTCTTCCTCCCACCCTAGCGCAAAGAGCGCGCTAGGATGGGGCACCCGTTTTCTTGCTAGCTTACTGGCTCACCGTTGCCACTTTCTGCCCGATCACGATGGTTTCCTGCATCTGGCGGAACAAATCCCCAACCGCGGCTGGGGAATGCGACATCAGGATGGTGTTGCTCTTGTCGTTGGCGCCGATTTCTTTCATGGTGTCGAGGTACTGGGTCACGAGCACCAGCATCATCACATCCTTGGGCGTCGAGCCTTCGACCGCCTGCTGAAACGACTCGACCGAGTCTTTCAGTCCGTTAATGATCGCCTTGCGCTGATTGGCAATGCCCTGGCCTTGCAGGGCTTTGCTCTCGGCTTCCGCTTCGGCCTGCTTCACCTTGAGGATTTTCTCGGCTTCGCCGCGGGCGCTGGCCGCGACCTGTTCACGCTGGGCGGCGTTGATTTCGTTCATGGCGGCTTTCACTTTTTCGTCGGGCTCAATGTCGGTGACCAGCGCCTGGTCGATGGCGTAGCCGTAGGTTTTCATCACGTCGTCCAATCCCTCTTTGATGGCGACGGCGATGTCGGATTGCTGCAGGAAGGCGTCATCGAGAATCATCTTGGGCACGTGGCCAAGAATCACGTTGAACACATAAGACGAAATTTGCTGTTTGGGATTGGCCAGCTTGTAGAAGGCCTCGTAGACTTTGTCGGGAATGACGTGATACTGCACCGACACCGGAATCTTCACGAAGACGTTGTCTTTCGTCTTGGTTTCGACGTCGAGAGCCAGTTGCTGCACGCGCAAGTCGATGCGCCCGGCGATCTGGTCGAGCCAGGGCAGTTTGAAATTCATGCCGGCGGTGGCCACGCGCTGGAACTTGCCCATGCGCTGAATGACGGCGGCTTCAGCGGTCATCACCTGGAAAAACCCGCTCAGGATAGTGCCGATGGCGAACAAGAAAACAATTGCGTACAGGAAATACATGATGCCCTGTCCGAGATCCATTTGTGAGTCTCCTTGCACATTGCGGCCCCGCATCCTGTGAATCGGCAGAGCCTGCGGTCGGAGGCATCATAGTCTTTCATCCTAGCCGCGGACAATTGACTTGTAGATTGCCGCACGGAGATGGTGCGCCGCACCGAGGGCGGAACGCCCTCGGGACAGCCGGCGGGACGCCGGCGCTACCCGTTGCCGGAGCTCGCGAGCTTGGCTTCCAGTCGCGCTTTTACGGTGGGCCATTCCGTGTCCAGAATGCTGAAGTACACCGAGTCTCGCCGGCGGCCGTCCCAAGTGACCATGTGCTGGCGGAGAGTGCCTTCTTCCTTGGCTCCCAAACGCAAAATTGCACCGCGCGATTTCTGGTTGAGCGAATCGGTCTTGAGTTCCACGCGCAGGCATTGCCACTGCTCGAAGGCGTGGCGCAGCATCAGGTATTTGGCTTCGGTGTTGACGGCGGTCCGCTGCCAGGCGGGAGCGATCCAGGTGGAACCGATTTCCACCCGGCGATTGGACAGGTCCATATTCATGAAGCGGGTGCTGCCGATCATGCCGGCAGAGCTTTTTTCCACGGTGGTGAAGGCCACGGATTGCCCGCGCGCCTGTTCGGCAAGAATCCTGTCGATGCCGTCTTGCATGTCCTCCAGCGTTCGCACGGGGTAGGGGATCCAGCGGAAGATATCGTCGACGGCATCTATTGCCACAGCCCAGAGCTGTGGTGCGTGCTCGCGGCGGAGCGGTTCCAGCCGCACTACCTTGCCTTCCAATGTGAGAGCAGCCCCATTCCCGTGGCTGGGCCCGCTGTGGCTCATGAATCTTGGCCTTTCGAATTCTTTGGTGACTCATTTTTGCATCTCGCCATGGTTTGTGTCATCTGAGTACAGGACGTGCCTGTAGAATGAGGCGGCGTGAAGCATGGCATGAACCATTGCGTCCAAATCGATGAGGAGATTTGCCGGTGAAGTCGCAGTGTTTACCCTTCAGCCAAATACCGCATACCACCCGGCTTTTCATCGATTTCCTGTCCTATTCTCCTGAAGTTCGCCAGTTTTATCCGCACTCTCCGCAGTTCGCCGATTGGATTAAGAGCGAAGCGAGTGCAGTGCGCTATGACGCGGCTCGGCGTGAGCGCGTGGCTGCGATTCTTGAAAGCCAAAACCGTAACTGGGGAGCTTCTTCCAAGACGCTCGAGAACATTGCTCGTCTGCGGGCGGGAGCATTGGCGGTTGTAACCGGCCAGCAGGTGGGACTTTTCGGAGGGCCCCTGTTCGCGCTGTTCAAGGCGCTGAGCGCGGTGCGGCTGGCCAGTCAGGCGACGGCCGCTGGGGTGGACTGCGTCCCGATATTCTGGCTGGCCACGGAGGATCACGACCTCGCCGAAGTAAACCACGTGTCCATTCCTGGGCCGGATGGAGCTTTGCAAACAATAGCCACGCCGACTCACGGTGTGGCGGATGCCCCGGTCAGCGCGGTGACATTTGGGCCCGAGATTGTGCCGGTCGTCGAATCCGCGGTTGCTTGGCTGAGTGACTCGGAGGCCAGCCGCACGTTGCGGGAGTGCTATCGGCCAGGCGAGACCCTGGGCAGCGGGTTTGCCCGCCTTTTTGCGCGGCTGTTCGCGGATTGGGGCGTGATTCTACTGGGGGCGTCGGATCAAGGGTTGCACCAGATTGCGGAGCCTATTTACCGGGCGGCGGTGGAACGCGCAGGCGAGTTGGAGGACAGGTTGCTGGCCCGCGGCAGGGCCCTGGAAGCCTCGGGCTACCATCAGCAGGCCAAGATCAGTGCATCCTCGACGCTGCTCTTTGCTTTGCGCAATGGGGCGCGGGTTCCGGTGCATCGGAAGACTAACGGGACCGGACCTGCGGGATTTTCAGTTGGCCCAGACACGATTTCTCAGGCGGAGTTGCTTCGCCACGTGGCTGCGGAGCCGCATCATTTCAGTCCCAATGTGTTGCTGCGGCCGGTGGTGCAGGACTATCTGCTACCGACGCTTGCCTATACCGGAGGCGCGGCGGAGACGGCCTATTTTGCTCAAGCCGGCGTGGTGTATGAAGCCTTGGCAGGACGGGTGACGCCCATTGTTCCACGTTTTTCCGCGACCATCCTGGAGGCCAAACCTAAAGCCTTGCTGGAGCGTCATGGCTTAGGGTTCACCGATCTTCTGCATGGTCCGGATCGCTTGCGGGAGACGCTGGCCTCGCGCTCTCTTCCGCAGGAGTTGCAGCGAGCCTTCGACGAAGCAGACGCGGCGGTGGAAACGTCGCTGGCCGGAGTCGCCAGAGCTTTGGAGAGTTTGGACAAGACACTGGTAGATTCGGCCGGCCACGCGCGCGAGAAAATGCGCTACCAGCTCGGTCAACTCCGCGCCCGGGCGGCCCGCGCCGAGCTGCGGCAATCCGAGGTTTGGGGCCGCCACGCTGACTTGCTCAGCCAGGCGCTCTTTCCGGGCAAAATCCTGCAAGAACGGCAGATTGCGGGAATCTACTTTATGGCTCGCTATGGGCAGCCGCTCCTCGAGGAGTTGTATGAGTCGATCCACACCGACTGCCTGGACCACCAAGTGATCTCCCTTTAACCCTCGCAGTCTCTCCCTTTTTCACGCCAAACTACCGCTGACTTCGGTGGACGAAAAGGGTAATATCGTAAACTTGGCGTGGTACGGTGAGAATGCCTCTTTCTTGTAGCGGAACCCTGCACCCATGCTCTTGCTCCTGACTCCGGCCCTCACCTCCGCAACCGCCCCAGGCTGGCGGGAGCTGAGCTGGCCATCGGCTCAGTGGCATCCGTTACTGCTGCTTGCCTTCGACTACGGCAATAAACAGAGTCAGATCTACAACCTTCTCTTCGTGTTGGTGTTTGGTTTCGCCACTTTGAACATTTTAGGCTTGGTGGCCCGCCGATTCGAGCCGGAGCGCAACCGCAATCGGCTAAGCTTCGGGGAAACCATTGCCGTCACAGTGGTTTTGGTTTCGATTGTGATGCTGAGCTGGGAATTGCTCACCCTCTTCAAGGTTTTTCCCATCAAGCTTCATTCCCGTTGAGTACTGGTTTTGGAGTATGATTTCGCGTATGAAGGGTAAGGTTTCCGCCTTCGAGGTGACGTGCCCGTGCTGTAGCGCGGTGCTCAAGGTCGACCCGGAGAGCGAGGCGGTGATCGCCCATACCGCTGCGGTCAAACCCAAGACTTTCAATGACATTGAGGAAGCGGCCCGCGCCATGAAAGAGCAGGACAACCGGCGTGACTCCATTTTCCGGCAGTCGGTTGAGGCCCAGAAACATGCCGGGGACCTGCTCGAAAAGAAGTTCCAGGAGGCGGTCCGAAAAGCCAAAGAATCGCCTGACACCGGCCGGCCTATTCGCGACTTCGACTTAGACTAGCTCCCCGTGACGTTGGTCACCTCGCTGTGTGACCAATGAAACATACCTGGTCCCCGACCCATGGGTAAAATAGTCTATGGCTTGCCGCCCCATTCTTCTCGGCCACCGCGGAGTGCGCGGCGACAAATCTATTCCGGAGAATAGTTTAGCGGCCTTTGACCGGGCGCTGGAAGAGGGCTGTGATGGTTTTGAGTTCGACGTTCGGCTCACCGCATGTGGGCACATGGTCATTTGCCATGACCCGAAGGTAAACGGAATCGCGATTTGCTGCGCGACCGTTGCTGAGTTGCCGCACCTTCCCGAGTTTCCGGATGTGCTTCAACGTTACAGCCGCCGGGGTTTTCTGGATATTGAGATCAAGGTGAGTGGGCTGGAGGCGAAAGTCCTGACTGCCTTGCGCGAGCACCCGCCGGAACTCGATTACGTAGTCTCCTCTTTTCTTCCCGATGTTCTGCTCGAACTGAAAGCCCGCAGCGAGCTGGTCCCGGTAGGCATCATCTGTGAGAAAGCGGGCCAACTGGTGGGCTGGAACAAGTTGCCGGTAGACTATGTGATGGCGCATAAGTCGCTGGTGACCCGGAAGTTGGTCCAGTCGGTGCATGAGACGACTCGCAAGCTGCTGGTGTGGACGGTGAACGACCCTTCATCCATGTTGCGCCTGGCGGGCTGGGGCGTGGACGGAATTATTTCCGACGATCCGGGGCTTCTGGCACGCACTCTGGCTTAGTAGGAATCCGGCACTCTTCCGACTTCATTGCCCGTATCTGCATCCCTCGTTTACAGTGTCCGTACTCATGCCCACTACCGGAGAACGATTCGAACGCGCGGTTTCGATCATGGCCCGCCTGCGCGGGCCGGGGGGCTGTCCCTGGGATCGCGAGCAGACTTTTGACTCCATCAAGCCCTACACGGTGGAAGAGACCTACGAGGTGCTCGAAGCCATCGATCAGCGCGATTGGGACGAGCTTCCCGGCGAACTTGGCGACCTCTTGCTGCAAGTCTTGTTCTACGCCCAGATGGCCAAGGATGAGAACAGATTCTCCATCGACGAAGTCCTCGACCGGCTGTCGAACAAGCTGATCAATCGGCATCCGCATGTGTTTGGGGAAGTGAAGGCCGACACTTCCGCGGAGGTTTTGCGGAATTGGGAGGCGCTGAAAAAGGAAGAAAAGAAAAAGCGCCCGCAGCGGAATGAGCCGGCCGATAGCACACCCGAGGGCATCCTGGCAGGGGTTTCCAAGGCGATGCCGGCCTTGCTTGAGGCTCACAAGCTAAGTTCACGAGCGGCGCAAGTTGGCTTTGACTGGCCCAACATGCAGGGCCTATTCGACAAGCTGCGCGAGGAGACCGGGGAACTGCGGGAGCAGTTGATGGAGTTTCCTTCGCCGGGACCGTGGCCCCAAGCACGCGGAACCCCGGGTTCCGGCCAGGCCATTTCCGAAGAATTGAAAGCGCGGTTGGAAGACGAAGTGGGCGATTTATTCTTCGTGCTGGTGAATATCGCTCGTTATCTTGCCCTCGACTCGGAATCGGCGTTGAAGAAGACCAATCGCAAATTCCGGCGCCGTTTTGAATGGATGGAAGAACAGCTGCGCACAAGCGGACGTGGAGCGCGAGACGCAGGTGAGGGAGAGTTGGAGTCCCTGTGGCAGCAAGCGAAAACAAAAACGTAGAGGAGTAGCTCCGCTACGTCTCGCTTAGTAACAAAGCCCGAGCGGAATGAAAGTCGAAGCCATCACAATCCGCGAAATTCAGATGCCGCTGGTTCACTTTTTCGAAACCAGCTTCGGCCGTGCTTACAGCCGCCGCATCCTTCTGCTGACCGCGCACTGCGATGGAAGCGAGGGCTGGGCGGAGTGCGTGGCCAGCGACGCTCCTTTCTACAGTCCGGAATGGATGGATACGGCGTGGCCCACGATTAAGCACTTTCTAGCTCCTGCGGTTCTGGGACGAACGCTCGATTCGGCGCGAGCCAGCGCATCGCTGATGGCCAAAATTCGCGGGAACCACATGGCCAAAGCCGCGGTGGAAAACGCGTTGTGGGATGCGGAAGCCCAAGAGAAACAGCAGCCGTTGTGGAAGCTGCTGGGCGGCACGCGCCGCGAAATCCCCTGCGGAGTTTCGATTGGCATTCAGGATTCGGTGGAGCAGTTGCTGGAGAGGATTGCGAGCGAACTGGCGGCAGGCTATCGCCGCGTTAAGGTGAAAGTGAAACCTGGGTGGGACTTGAACGTACTGGAGCGAATCCGCTCGCGATGGCCCGAGACCGTGCTGAGCTGTGACGCCAATTCCGCTTACACCTTGGATCATATCGAGCACCTGCGTAAGTTCGACCAGTTCAACTTGCTGATGATCGAGCAGCCGTTGTGGGACGATGACATCTACTACCACGCCCGCCTTCAGCAAGAGTTGCAAACCGCCATCTGTTTAGATGAATCCATCCGCCAGGCGCGGGACGCCGCCTTCGCGGTGGACGTGGGCGCATGCCGCATCGTCAACATTAAAGTGGGCCGGGTGGGCGGCTTCACCGAAGCTCTGAAGGTCCATGATGTCTGCCAGGCCGGCGGCATTCCGGTCTGGTGCGGCGGAATGTTGGAATCGGGCGTGGGCCGGGCACATAACATCGCACTCTCCACGCTGGAGAATTTCCGGCTGCCCGGCGACGTCTCCGCCTCCAAGCGCTATTGGCACGAGGATATTATCGAGCCCGAGGTGGAAATCACGCCGCAGGGCATGATCGTGATCAGCGACCAACCCGGCACGGGATATCGCGTGCGCCAGGATTTGGTGGAGAAACTCACCGTGCGCAAAGAGACGATTCAGGCGGGAAGCATTCAGTGAGGGTGGCTAAGCCGCCGCGATATTTCGTTTTACTTCTCGGCGCGTTTTCTACCTTCGCCATCCTCCGCCAGCACGGCTTCCTGTTTGCGCAACAATTCTAGCCCTTGCGCGAAGGTCAGGTCGGTGGGCACCGCGCGGAAGTCGCTCTCCACTTCATTGGACTGGAAGTTGAGGCTCTTAAACAGCAGGAGCTTGCCGGTAATAGCGAGTTGCATGTGGGTAATTTCCCAGTGGCCATCGCCCACATCGCCCTGCTCGACCAGAAAATGCCCGCCCCGGTCTAGATGCCCCAGGATGCCCCATCCGAAGTTCACTTCTTTCTCAAGGGTGCCGTCAATCCGGGCAATCCGCTGTTTGAAAGTGTCTATCAACAAATAGCCCCGCATGCCGACCAGAACCTGCTCCACGTGGGAGGGCGGATCGTAATTCGGGTTCGGACGAAACTTAAGCCGGGTTAGCGTGTCTCCCGGCCTGCCCACCCCTTTGCGCCCGGGCTCGGTCCCGTCATATTCGTAGAGAAACGCATCGGGCAGCGCTTTCACGATGCGCTCGGTATGCTCGGTGTCTTCCTTTTCCTGCTTCTTGCGCTTTTCGAGTTCACCGGGATCTTTCAGGAAGCGATCGACTCGCTCGTCTTCGGCCTGCCGCTGGTCTGCGGTAAGGGGATGGTCGTCGAGGGCGATGATCAATCCGGCCATGGCGTCGCGGGTTTCCACCATCAGCTTGGTCTGCGAGCCGCGAGGCGTCTCCTTGCGGTCTTGGAACATGTAGGTCGCCATGTCGGGATGCATCTCATTCCATACCGTATGGCGCACGAGTTCGGCGGGTGCCAGAGCAGGGGTTTGCGAAGCCCTGCCGCTAGAACCGGAAATCAGGGCCAAGACCGAAAGCAGCGCCCACCCTGCCGTGCTTGTTCGAGGAGGGGTCAAAATCAAGAGCCTCGCCCCATAGTCTACCCGACGAAATCCCTTGATGGACGCCTTAATTGTGAGCCGGGTTGCCGCGGCTCCGGAGCTCGAATTCGCCATTTGCTCCCAGGCCGGGGGTGCGCTATAGTCTGCGACAGGTCGTGTCGCGGTTCTGCCTTTGGCAAACCAGCTCCGGGTCTTCATTGTTCTTCCTGGCTGCACGGCAAGTCACGACAACAACTTGGAACGAAGAGCTTTAGCAGCGCTCCACCCCGCCCCAAGGAGGCCCAACGTTATGGATCCAGCGAAGACGACAGAATTTGCCCACATCGGCCGCTCCGTCATGGTAAAGGGAGAACTCTCAGGTAGTGAAGACCTCTACATCGATGGCCAGGTGGAAGGCACCATCGAACTGAAGGGAAACAATCTGACCATCGGCCCGCACGGCCTGGTGAAGGCCAATGTGAACGCCAAAGACGTGGTGGTGCAAGGCAAATTGGAGGGCAACATCCAGGCGACCCAACGGGCCGAGTTGACCAAATCCGCCGTGGCCACGGGTGATATCGTGACGCAGCGCGTCGCCATTGAAGAGGGCGCTTACTTCAAGGGAAAGATCGAGATTCAAAGGGAACCCAAGTCCGAGGCGCAGGCCAGCGGCAAATCCTAGGCAGTTGGCTGTGGAGCACCGATGGCAAGCCTTCAGTGGCGGGCAGCATTCGCGGCGTTACTCCGTCTATCGCCAGCGATATGTAAGAATGAAGGCAACCCAGTCCGTTCGCCAAAGGCTCTGAGAGCGGCCGGACCCACACGTCTTAATGAAACTTTTCCGCGGCACATCGGTTGACCCTAGCCGGGGTGCAGAGCAGGCCCAGGCGAAACCACGGCTCACGCGCCGCTCTAGCGGTTTGGCGGAACTTGCCAAGTCGCTGGGATCGGACGAACCGCTATGCGTGCTCGATCTCGGTTCGACTTCCCCCTCCAACATCCGGGTTCTCACCACCCGGGGACATAAAATCTACAGCGAAGACTTGCTGGAGGCCTCCACTGACCCATCGCTTCCCACCAAGGACGAGCAGGGCAACGCCGTGCTCGATAGCAAACGCTTCTTGAGCGATAACCTGCAGTACCCGGCGGCGCAATTCGATATCGTGCTTTTCTGGAACCTAGCCGACTACATGGATGAAAGCCTGGTCAAGCCGGTGATCGGGCGGATATGGTCGGTGCTCAAACCGGGAGGGCTGCTGCTGGCGTTCTTTCACACTCGCGAAGCCGGACCGGACGCGCCCTGCTACCGGTTTCACATCGCCGGGGACGACACCCTGGAGATGCAGCCGATTGAGAGCCGGGGCGCGGCAAAGGGCCCGGGATCCGCTCCTGGACGCTTTCACCTGCAGCGGGTGTTCAACAACCGGCATATCGAGACCTTGTTCCGCGATTTTGCCTCCATCAAGTTCTTTCTGGCCCGCGATAACATCCGCGAGGTTCTGGTTGTCCGCTAGCTTTCGCGCCGTTTATCTTGTTTTTCTAACCACGTAGCGCCCCACCGCCGGAATATTTTCGAAAACAAAGAGCATAGGTACACGCAGGCTGCGCGGCAGCATCAGCATGCGGCGGATTTTTGAAGAAGCGCGGAATACTGGAGCGAGTTGCCGTTCATAGTCATGCCGGTAACGAAGGACTGCATCCGGCAGGGAAAGCGCGCCGCGGAAAAAAGGCGCGAGACATTCGGCGGCCAAAGTGCCGCTGCGCAAGGCCAGAGAGATGCCATCCCCCACGAAGGGATCGACAAAGCCGGCAGCGTCGCCAGTGAGCAGGATATTGTCGCGTTCGGGCTGCGGAGCGCGAAAAATCAGCGGCGATGTGCTCACCGGTTCGCTGAGCGGCTGCCATTGGCGGCTGCGTTTTTCGAGCGCCGGGTGCTGCGCGAAAACTTCCGGCAGGGTGCTGGCCACATCCGCGCGCACCATGGCGCAGGCATTGACGCGACCGCGCGGAGCGCCCTCGCCTCTCAGTTCCACCGGTTGCACCCCGCAATATCCTCCCTCGAAAAAATACAGATCGACCGAGGCATTCGGAGAAGGCTCTGCAAAGTGCGCTTTGATGCCCAGCCATTTCCCGGAAGAAGTTCTGCTCGCGGTCGGTGGAGGATCCAGATTTGACCATCGTCCCACGGCATTGATCACGGCCCGCGTCTCAAAGCTGCCGCGCGAAGTTGCGATGCGAAAAGGAGCTGTTCCGGAAAGTTCCTGCGCCGTGGTTTGTTGCCGGGCTTCGACGCCGGATTGCTGCGCCAGCTCCCACAGGGCAGCATCAAGGTCAAGCCGCGCGATGCTGACCGCCGGCGGATCGACCGCAGTCTCAATCGTGCGGCCGTCGAGAAACACTCGCGCTCGCGGAATGCGGATCGCGTCCGTCAACAAGGCTGCGTGCTGCGAACCGAGCAAATTACCGAGGAGGTCCAGCGCCTCAGCAGACACGAATTCTCCGCAGACCTTGTGGCGGGGGAAACGGCCGCGTTCCAGCAGCAGGACACTGGCTCCGCCGCGAGCCGCGGTGATGGCCGCGGACGTGCCAGCGGGCCCTCCGCCGATGATGGCTAAATCATGCACGGCAAGTTTCTCGACAGCATCCAGCAATCATAAATCAATGTTTCCACACTACCACTCCCATGCGATACAAGTAGTGGCGTTCAATCTCAATGCTCGCTGCCCTGGTTCGTTGTAGCAGGTCACGCATTTCATTAAGGGTATAGGCTTGACGCACAGAAGCTGGCGCATCGTGGCGCGTGATCCGGCTGTGGAACAGCGGCAAACCGGCATAGGTTGCGGCCAGGTGCAGACGACGCCTCACCAGATCGTTGATCAACACGGCGATTCGGCAGACGCGCAGTCCCCCGTTGACGAATTGCACGACTTCCTCCGGCGATAGATGGTGGGTGAACAGGTTGCAGCTCACCAGATCAAAGCTGCTGTCGTGAAAGGGAAGCGCCAGAGCATCGCCCACCACGGCACGGTTCCCGTTGGCCGCGCCTCGTCCACCATTGTTCAAATGAGAATAAGCCCGATCGAGCAGCGTGATTCCCAATTGAATGCCACGACTCTGCAGACCGTGCTGGACCATCCTCGGCACGTCGCCCGCGCCGGCGGCAACTTCCAGTAGGGAAAACGATTTGAGACTGGTCTTGTGCGCGACACGCGCGATCATGGCCTGGGTGGTCGAGACTCCACCAAAGCGCCGGTTGATACTGCGCAGGTCGGCCAGCGATGCCGCGACCTCGGCGGGAGTGCCGGCGTCGCTGTCGAGTAGTTCGGCGGTGACTACGCGTTCCATTTATTCCGGATTATCCGCGACGCCTTGGACTGTCTCTTGGGAAGGCACGACTTTCAGTCGTGCCGCCGCCTTGAACGGGCTCCGCGCGAAGCGCAAGCTTCTTGGCGAACCTAGGCGCAGTTTAGCCTGTGCCGAGGGGAGTGGCGCCGCGACCAAGGCAATCCGCAGCGGCTGAAGCCGGGCCCGTTTTCGAGCGGCGTACGGCACGATTTGAAGTCGTGCCCTTCCCAAAACCCATGCGACCCGGCTTTCGCCGCCATCAAACCCGACTGCTCACACTTCCGCCAATTCCTCTTCCAACAGTTGCTTGTTGTAGAGATCGGTATAGTACCCGTTCAGGGCGATCAATTCGTCATGCGTGCCCTGCTCGACGATTCGCCCGCCGTGCAGCACCACGATGGTGTCGGCGTTGCGCACGGTCGAAACCCGGTGCGAGATGAAGATTGTGGTGCGGCCCAGCATGAGTTCGCGCAGATGATTGAGGATCTTATCTTCTGTCTGAGTGTCGACGCTGGACAACGCGTCGTCGAGCACCAGAATGCGCGGATTGCGAATGACGGCCCGGGCAATGGCGGCGCGCTGTTTTTGGCCGCCGGAGAGCGTGATGCCGCGCTCGCCAACCAGCGTTTTATAGGCCTCGGGGAAGCCTTCGATGTCGGCGGCAATGTTGGCTGCTTCCGCGGCGTCGCGCACTTCTTCGTCGGTTGCGTCTTCTTTGCCGAATGCGATGTTCTCGCGCACGGTTTCGCTGAATAGAAATGTTTCCTGCGGCACAAAGCCAATGTTTTGCCGCAGGGATTCCAGGGGATAATCGCGGATCGGTCTGCCGTCTATGAGCACGCTCCCCGGCGCGGCATCATAGATGCGCGGAATCAAGCTGACCAACGTGGTCTTGCCCGAACCCGTGGGGCCGACAATGGCTAGGCTTGTTCCCGCCGGAATGCGCAGGTTGATGTCGCGCAGCACGGGTACGCCGTCGTAGCCAAAATTCAGGCCGCGAAACTCGATAGCGCCCTCAATCTGGCTGGCTATCTTCTTAGCCACTTTGACGGACTCGCTGTCTTCAATCTCCGGCTGCTCTATGAGAATCTGGTTGAGCCGCCCCATGGACGCTGTGCCACGCTGAAAGAGATTGATCACCCATCCCAGAGCGATAATCGGCCAGGTCAGCAGCGCCATGTAGGTGATGAAGGCGACAAAGTCTCCCACGCTCATGGCCCCGTCCAGACGCAGGGTGGTCGTGGTTCTCAAATACGAAACCAAGTGGACTTGCGTTTGTCCGAGCAAGACTTCGCGTCCACCCAGCCACAGGACCAGCACCACCGCCATGCCCAGCATGGTTTCGAGCGTGGGCCAGAGCATGCCCATGAGCCGCACCAGTTTCAGGCTACGCGCGATGTATCGCTGGTTGGAACTCTCGAAGCTTGCAATCTCAGCTTCTTCCTGCACATAGGCGCGGATCACCCGCGCCCCGGAAAAGTTTTCTTGCGCGCGCGCCGAAATCTCGGAAAACATTGCCTGAATGGTTTCGAAGCGCTCATGAATTTTGCGTCCGAAATACTGGATCACGATGCTCACGAAGGGTAGCGGCAGGAAGGCGTAGAGCGTGAGCTTGGGGCTGATCAGGAGCATGAAGGCCAGAGCGCCGGCGGTGAACACGATCGTGTTCGCCGAATACATGATCGCCGGCCCCAGCAGCATGCGCACCGCATTCAGGTCGTTGGTGGCGCGGGCCATGATGTCGCCGGTCCGCGTCCGCTGGTAGTAGGAATACGAGAGCTTCTCCAGATGCGCGAACAAGTCGTTGCGGAGATCAAACTCGATTTCGCGCGAGATGCCGATCACGATCCAGCGGGTCAGAAACTGGAAAATGCCTTTGGAAAACGCCACCGCCAGCACCAGCAAGGCATACATGAGCAGTTTTTCGCGGGTGACGTCTTTGGTCAGGTCGTCGATGGCGCGTCCGATTACCAGCGGGAACAGAATCCAGATGCCATTGAGGAACAGCACGCAAACCGCTCCCACCGCGTATTGGCCGCGGTATTTCTTCAGGTAGGGAAACAGAGGGCGCAGGCTCTTAGGCAGCATGTGTTCCTAACTAGATGCGATTCTAGCAGCCCAGGCTCCAATTTGACGGAAAGCTAGCCTGCGCCAATCTGCCCGCCCTGCGGCGCGTCAACGTTTATCTGGTATCCTCCCGCACTGGAGGCCACCATGGCGGAATCCTCGAAAAACACCTTCCGTTCACCCGTGCCAGTCTTCCGGGTCAAAGACGTGGGCGCGAGCATTGCCTATTACCTCCAAGCTCTTGGCTTTGAACTGCGATGGGGCGCGGGCGAAGGATTCGCGTGCGTCGCACGCGAAAAGTGTTCCATATTTCTAACCAATGACAACCAAAGCCGGCCCCGCATGTGGGTTTGGATAGGGGTGGAGGACGTCCGCGCTCTGCACGCCCAGTACGTCGCGTCCGGGGCAAGAATCCGCAACCCCCCGAACAATTTCGAGTGGGCGCTAGAAATGCAGATTGAGGACCTCGATGGAAACGTCTTGCGTATAGGGTCGGACGCGGAGAAAGGGCAACCCCTAGGCGTATGCGCGATGCCGACGGAATCGCCTGGAGGCACCTCGGCCGTGGGAAGTATGAACGCTTAGCCTGAGGACTACCTTCTCTCATGCAGGACCCGGGCAGGAAAACTGCCCGAGGCAAACCTACGACGACCATTCCTGGCGGAATTCGACGATGCAGGCCAACACCAGCAGCAGCGCCCAGCCGGTGAGAAAGAAAAAGCTAGCGTTGATCAAGTACGAGTAAACAAGATCAGTATTCCATGCGAGGAGTCCTCGTGCCTCCGGCCTGCCATATCTCGCGGGGAACGCAGTTCCGATTTTCCCGTGAGTTGTTTATACCGATCGAGTATTTCCTTCACCGCGCTCATGCGGCCGAGCGTGGTCAACCTTGGATCGGTGGATGCCCGCTCGATCTGCGCCATCCAGCACTCGACGGCCGCGTCGACTCCGAGCGATATTTCTGCCGCAATTGCGTTGACCAACTCCGTTGTCGCCATCGTTGAACTCAACAAATCTCTACCCACCCTTCCGGTTTCGTGGAAAATCGACTACTGATTTGGCGTTGGACTCTGGGTCTGGCCTTGGGTATGGCTTAGGAACCTCTGTTCGTGATTCGCCAGAATCTGGCTCAGTTTCGTTTTCTGATCCGGCGTGAGTACCCGGACGAGTTCAGACTCGATGCGGGCCCGCTGCACGATGAGATCCGACATCGACTGGGTCTGCTGCGTCGCCAGCGAGCGCACCTGAGACTCGTCAAAATTCTCAGCGAGTTCTAGCTGCGTAATCTGATAGCGGTTTTGTGCCATCTGCCGCATTAGCGGCTGCATCGCCGGTTTCTCTTTGGCAAGAATCTGATGAATTTGGGTACGCTGCGTGTCCGTAAGGTCTAGCTGGCGAAAGACTCGTACCATCGGCCCGCCATACATTCCGGCTCGATGATGGTGAGCCGGACGGGTTGCCTCCGCTAGGGCCACCGCCGCCAACAACGTCAGCGCCAGTGCTGCCCCCACCCATTTCATATGACTGCCTTTCATGTTTCCTCCGGGGTAACTACTGGATAAGAACACCCTTTGCCGAGGAAGTTGGGTAAAAAGTCGGTCAACTGGAGTAAAGTTTTGTAAAGCGGGATGGACGTTTGACAATTCTTTACGCCTCTCCCGCGCGTACTGCGGTAAAACTACAATGAAACCTATGGATCGAATTTTGGTGATTGACGACGATGTCGAGCTGTGCAGTTTGGTGGGCGAATATCTTGAGCCCGAAGGCTTCGGCGTCGAATCCGTTTGCGATGGAGAACGAGGCCTGGAGCGGGCTTTAAGCGGAGAACATCCGCTGGTGGTGCTGGACGTGATGTTGCCCGGCATGAACGGCCTGGAAGTGCTGCGGCGAATTCGCAACACCTCGCATGTTCCAGTTCTGCTGCTGACAGCGCGCGGCGAAGATGTGGACCGTATCATCGGCTTGGAAGTCGGCGCTGATGACTATCTGCCGAAGCCTTTCAATCCCAGAGAACTGGTAGCCCGCATTCGCGCCATTCTGCGGCGCACCCAAGCTGGAGACAAGTCCAGCGAGGGGCGAGTGCCGGAAGTGCTGCACGTGGGCGACATCGACCTCGATCCCGCCACCCGCACCGTGCATCAGCAGGGCAAACCCGTCGAGCTGACATCTGTGGAATTCAATCTGCTGCAGGTTTTGCTGCGCGAGGCCGGACGCGTGGTTACGCGGGAGCGATTGGCGGGCACGCCGTCCTGGGCCGCAAGTTTTCTCCTTCGACCGCAGCATCGACATGCACGTCAGCAAAGTGCGCAAGAAGCTGGGCGACTCCGAGGGTGGCGCCGATCACATCAAGACGGTGCGCGGAGTAGGTTACATCTTCGCGCATCCACGTGAGCAGGCAGGGAGCGAGAGCAAATGAAAAGCCTGTTCCTCAAAATCTTTCTTTCCTATTGGGTGGCGCAGGCGCTGTTCATCGTCTTGGCGATTCTGGTTACGCTGGCCATTCGCCCCCAGCGCGAGTTCGCCGGCTTTCAGGCTCAGGGGTCGCGATTCTCCGCGAGACGGTGCAGGCCCACCAGACGGCGGCGACGACGGAGTGCGCAATTACCTGCGAGGACCCTCCACGACTCGCAACATCTGCGGGCCTATCTTTTCAATGACCAAGGGCAGGAGCTGACCGGACGAGTTCTGCCGGATTGGGCGGAAAGGGTTGCCGCTGGCAAGACTTGGACCGCCGATACTATTTGGGGACGCCTCCGCCCGCTGCAGTTTTTGCGGCAGTCGCTGACCGCAGCCGACGGGCGCCGCTACACCCTGGTCATGGAATTGCCGCACCGGGCAACCTGCCTTGTTTGGCCCGCACAGCGTGCCCGGGCTGGGCATCATGATCGGGCTTCTCTCCTCGGGTCTGGTCTCTTTCTCTTTCTAGCCCCACTATCTCACCTCGCCCGTGGTGCGGCTGCGGGCGGCCACGCAAAAGTTGGCTTCCGGCGATCTCACCGCGCGCGCCGGCGCGCAGGCTTTCGGCGTCACGACGAGATGGCCGGACTGGTGCGCGATTTCGACAGCATGGCGGAACGCCTGGAGATGCTGGTGAAGGCGCAATCGCGGCTGCTGAACGATATTTCCCACGAATTGCGCTCGCCGCTGGCGCGCCTGAATGTCGCGCTTGCTTTGGCCCGCCAGCGTACCGGGCCGGCCGCTGAAAGCGCCCTGAGCCGCGCCGAGCGCGAATCCGAGCGCCTCAACGAAATGATTGGACGACTGCTCACCATCGCTCGCCTGGAGAGCGATGACACCATGCAGGAGTTCCCCGTGGATCTCAGCGAGTTGGTGGTCGAAATTGCCCGCGACGCCGATTTTGAAGCGCAAGCCGGCAATAGCCGCGTGG
>CAVZMC010000082.1:0-12911 GCA_963776125.1 uncultured Acidobacteriaceae bacterium
AAACTGAATCGGAGGGAATCAGTCCCGTGGCCCTCAAGTGGATGAGGAGGAGCGGCCTAACTTCAACGGGGCTGTCCCTGCTTTTTAGTCTCGGCGTAGACGAGATCGACTTAGTCGCGAAAAAAGTGCCCGGCGAGAGCAAGAAGGATCGGATGCACAGCGTCCTCCTTCTGAAAGGTATCGCTGCCTATCTCGGCTCCGGCGTGGCCCGCGTTACGCACGACCAGTTGAAGGAAGCCTGCGTTCACTACGACGCATACGACGCCGCAAACTTCGCAACGCACCTGAAGAGGTTCGCCGCCGAGGCGTCGGGTACTAAGAGCGCCGGTTACACCCTGACAGCAAGAGGGATAACCAATGCGACGGAGATGATCAAATCTCTTGTTACGGCAGCCTGACCAGTCGACTCGTCCACTCAACTCTCGCTTCGGCGTGAGCGGGTCATTCCGACCGTCGGGCATCGTCCCCCCAACTCGCTTGATAGCACTGGAAAGGAACCCTGTCTAGGAGAGACCCCGGTTCGACTCCCATTTGCACCATCCCCAGTGCAAACCTCCAAATCTTGTCAAGCCCCCAAAGCACCCCAAAATCACCTAACTCCCTCATTCCACTCCGACAATAAAGTTCCAAACCATGTCCCATTTACCCCCTCGAATATGTCAGACTAGTAAGTAGAGAGTAGAAAAACACAGGCGCGGCCAAAAGCCGCGCCTTTTTTATTGGCCGCCGCTTCGGAACCTGCAACACCCGCTGCGCGGAGCATTTCTCAAAAAACAATATTCAAAATAAGGAGTTGACCCGCGGGCTGCGGGTCTTATTCGACTATGGGAAACCACTTTCGGGCGCAAGATTTAGGCAAAACCGTCGGCAAGGGCGAGGCGGTCACCTGCCGCGAGGCCAGCCGCTGGGGAGAACTGGGCGAACTCGCCTTCGTTCTGAAGGCCGCGTCGGTCGGAATTTCCGCTTCCAAGCCGTTCGGCGACCGCCGTCCTTACGATTTTCTGGTCGAGCACGGCCAGCGCTTGTTGCGCGTTCAGGTGAAGTCCGTCTTTACCAACCAGGGCGGCCAGTACCGGTTCGGCTTTTCCGTCGCCGTCTCAAAACACCTGCGCGGCGGCAAGCGGGTGACTTACACCGCGGACCAAATTGACTTCATCGTCGCCTTTGTGGCTCCCCACGACGCCTGGTATGTGATTCCCGTGGATGCAATTAAGGGCCGAACATTCGTCCGTTTTTACCCCGGCGGCGCCACGCGAAGCGATGCCGGACGCTTCGAGCCCTACCGTGAAGCCTGGCATCTGCTCAAGGACGATGGTCCCGGCATTCAAGCGGCTGCGGAAAAATGAACCTGGCTAGCGACATCGGGAAGGGCACGAGTTCCAGACGCTGCGGAAAAACTCCGAGTGTGGACTGGTTTGGGGTCGCACAGCGGTTCACCGCTGCGATAAGTCCCCTGTTTTCCGGCATCGACGGCCATATAAGTGCTAGTCTCAATGCCAGTAACTCGGCAGCATGAGTAAACCGCTAGCTATCATCGGCGTGGTCATCTTGGTCGTGGTGGTGCTGGTCGGATGGCAGATTGGGGCCTGCGAGGTGGCCAACGCCGAACTGCAGGACGATTTGATCTACTTGGCGGCACAACCCGGCGCCCAGGTTGGGCTGAACTCACCGAGCCAGGACGAAGAGATCATCGCGAAAATTGTGCAGAAAGCCTCAGACCACGGCATACAACTCACGCCCCAGCAAATTACGCTACGCCACAGTGCTGATATGCGCAGTCTCTCTCTCGCAGCCGAGTACGATGCGCACATCGGCTTTGGCGGATTGTCCTTTCCTATTCATTTCGCACCGTCGAGCGAGAACCGCCCGCGGTAGGTGAGTTCGCCGAGCAGAGAAGTAGAAACCTACACCGCCGGCTTCCCAATCCCATTCTTCGCCAGAAAGCGCTCGATGAATGTCGTGTCAATCTTCCCAGCGCGGAAGTCTGGGTCGGCGAGGATTTTTCGGTGCAGCGGGATGGTCGTGTAGATGCCTTCGACGATGAACATCTCCAGGGCGCGGGCCATGCGGGAGATGGCTTCGGAGCGGTCTTTGCCGCGGACGATCAGCTTGGCGATCAGGGAATCGTAGTACGGCGGGATGGTGCCTTCGGCGTAGGCGGCGGTGTCGACGCGCACGCCGGTGCCACCGGGAGGATGAAACGCGGTGATCTTTCCCGCCGAGGGCGTGAACTTTTCGGGATGCTCGGCGTTGATGCGGCATTCGATGGCGTGGCCGCGATGCACGATGGGGCCTTGCAGCACGTCTGGCAAGCGTTCGCCCACAGCCAGCCGAATCTGGCTCTTCACCAGGTCGACGTCGGTCACCATCTCCGTGACCGGATGCTCCACCTGAATGCGCGTGTTCATCTCGATGAAGTAGAGTTTGCGGTCTTCGTCCATGAGGAATTCGATGGTTCCGGCGTTGACGTAGCCGATTTCAGAGAGCGTTTTGCTCAGCATGGCGCCAATCTCGGCGCGCAACTCTGGGGTTACTTGCGTGGACGGCGACTCTTCCAGCAGCTTTTGGTGGCGGCGCTGGATGGAGCACTCGCGCTCGCCCAGGCTGACCACGTTGCCGTACTGGTCGGCGAGAATCTGGAATTCGATGTGGCGCGGGCGCTCGATGAATTTCTCCATGTACATGTCGCCGTTGCCGAAGGCGGCCGAGGCTTCCGCCTGCGCCGCCTTGAACAGGCCGGGAAGATCTTCCTCGTTGCGCACGATGCGCATGCCGCGTCCGCCGCCGCCGGCGGAGGCTTTGATGATCACGGGAAAGCCGACCAGGCGCGCCCATTCGATGGCCTCGCCGTCGGTGGCTACGATGCCTTCCGAGCCGGGGAGAATGGGAACTCCGGCTTTCTTCATGGCCGCGCGGGCTTTTTCTTTTTCGCCCATCAAACGCGTAATCTCTGGCGGCGGACCGATGAATTTGATGTTGCACATCTCGGTGACTTCGGCGAAGTTGGCGTTTTCAGCCAGCAGGCCGTAACCGGGATGGATGGCGTCCACGTTAGCGATTTCGGCGGCGCTGATGACGGCGGGAATGTTGAGATAGCTTTGCGCCAGCACTGGAGGTCCGATACAGATGGCTTCGTCGGCGAAGCGGACGTGCAGGGAGTGGCGATCGGCTTCGCTGTAGATGGCGACCGTGCGGATGCCCAGCTCCTTGCAGGCGCAGATGACTCGCAGGGCGATTTCTCCACGGTTCGCGATGAGGATTTTCTTGAACATTTACGTGTGGCGCGGGCGCCTCGCCCGCGTTTCGCTAGCTTCAGCGCCGCAAGGCGCGATTGATCGTTGCGGGGTTACGGCACGGCTGAAGCCGTGCCCTTTGCAAAACTCACTGTTTCACCCTTATGGCAAACAGTTCCTGGCCGTACTCGATCGGCTGGCCGTTCGTGACCAAAATCTTCACCAGCTCGCCGGTAGCGTCGGATTCGATTTCGTTCATCAGCTTCATGGCCTCGACGATGCACAGGATCTGGCCAACCTCAACTGTGTCGCCCGGCTTACAGAAAGGCGGAGATCCGGGCGATGGCGACTCGTAGTATGTCCCGACAATGGGCGAGCGTACGATGTGCAGGCCTTCCTCAACCTTGGGCGGTACTGGTTTCGGCGCCTCGGGAGCAACCGCCGGGGTAGAACCCAGCTCGCGCGCGGGCGGTGGGGCGGCCGGGACCGGAAAATGTCCGTGGCCCGGCCCCGAAACGGACACCGCAGGCTCGGCCCCGCGCTTGATGCGCACCTTGACGTCGCCGCGTTCCAGTTCGAACTCGGTGATGTCCTTTTCGATTAAAAAATCAATAAGTTCTTTTAGTTCTTTTTGATTCATCGTGAGCGGTAGGACCGGTTCTGCTTAGCTGTCGGCCGTCAGCGATCAACTATCACGCGTCAGCCAAACTCTTTACTGAGAGCTGCAATCTGATGGCTGAGACCTATCGGCATCCTTTGCCGTATAAGGTCCTTTCTTTTCTTTCTAATCAGAGCGCCATCAGTTCTTTGTTGCCGGGCGCTAGGACCTCGCACCCTCGTTCCGTGACTAGCACCATGTCTTCGATGCGGATTCCCCATTGGCCAGGGAGATAAACCCCCGGTTCGACCGTGATGACCATCCCCGGTCTAAGAATCTCGCTTTGGCCGGCGGCGACGCGGGGAGCTTCGTGAATCTCCAGGCCCACGCCGTGGCCGGTCGAGTGCGTAAAGTACTTTGCCAACCCCTGCTTCTGCAATACTTTGCGGGCTGCGCGGTCCACTTGGCCGACACTGGTTCCCGGCCGGACGGCGTCGAGCGCTGCCTGCTGTGCGGCCTGCACCGCTTCATAAACGCGTCGGGCTTGCTGACTGGGCCGCCCGACATGGACGGTGCGGGTCCGGTCCGAACAATAGCCAGTGAGTATAACACCGAAGTCGCAGACCACGAACCCACGGGCTGGGATAGCGGCCGCGGAAGCCTGGCCGTGGGGCAGCGCTGAGCGCTTGCCGGAAGCGATGATTGTGGGGAAAGACATGCCGTCGGCGCCGGCCTTGCGCGCCGCGTATTCCATTTCCGCGGCGACCTCAGCTTCTTTGATGCCCGGGCGGATTGCGTCCAGCGCGGTGTCGAATAGGGTGGCTCCGAGAGTGGCTGCGGCACGAATGCGATCAACCTCGTCGGAGTCTTTCACCATCCGCGCTTGCTCAACCAAAGCCGGGGCGGAACCCAGGCGGAAATCAGACTCCACCAGCTTCGCGAAACGGCGGTAAGCCGCGACGGTCAAGTGCTCGGCTTCGACGCCCAACCTGCGCTGGCGGTTGCGGCTCAGTCTGGGGCGCTTCGAAGCCAGCCATTCTCCGGCGGAGGTCAGAGGCGCCTTTCCGGCGATCACGATCCGTGCGCCGCGAACTTCGGCTTTGGCCTGCGCGGTGTAACGGCCGTCGCTGAAGAAAACACTCTCTTTCTCCGTCAGCAACAGAGCCGCCGCGCTTCCGGTGAAACCGCAAAGATAGAGGACGTTGGGGAGATGAGTGATCAGCAACGCGTCGAGACGATTCTCGCCGAGGGCGCTGCGCAATTTGAGTTGGCGGGCTGGATGGTCCATTGCTTAGCAGTTTAACAATTGGTGGGAACATTCGCGGAGGGATGGCATTAGGACTGCTGGGGCCGGTCCGGGTCAACGAGTGAATGGCGATTTATCGCCAACTGAGAACGATGTATCATCGTGTGCCATGGCAGCGCACAGGGATTGGGCGGTGTTTCTCATAGCAGTCGGGATTGCGGTATTCGCTTTTGCACGCCAAATTTCCACCTTGAAATCTTCGGCGTGGGCACGTTTCTATCGGCGGTATCCGAGGGCCGCCAAAAAGAATCCGTTATCGGCGCATGCTGGAACGGAGTGCAGTATTCGCTTAGGCGCGGTGATGTGGCGGGTCGTAGGGGCAGCTATCGCTCTCAATGGAGTGATTCGCCTCTAAGGATGAACCTTGTGAATGAGCAGCTTGCCGTTTGCGGAATAATCCATTTGGTTTGTCACGGTTCTCCGTAGCAGCCAAGTATCCTTTGATTTAATCCAGGTGTCAGTTGAGACAGCAACCAGTTCAACGTCCCGTTTATTCCCATCCGGCCCTGCTTTCGTTGTCTTCATGTCGTAGCGCTGATCCACGGTGGCGCTCTCTGCGTTGACCTTGATAGCCAAAATCGTAGTATTGCTTACTTTCAGGGGGTCCTTGGGTAGGGCGAGCACTTCCTGAATCATCGTATCCGCATTTTCCCTCTGCCCTGAAGCATCCTCACTAATAAAATCGGGGGCAAGTATTTCAGAAATAGCCTTGCCGTCATGAGCTGCCATGGCCAATTTCATGGCCGCATAACGACCCTCAGAAACCGGACGCAAGGGATCATCACTATTTGCTTGACCCTTGTCCTGCGCCGTTGCTCCGAACGCGAAACAGAAAATCGTAACAATCATCAATGCGCGCATTTCACTTGCCTCTCAGAATTCAACGATTATCCATTGATGGGAAGATTAGCTAGCTTACAGCACGAAGGAACAATTCCAAACCCCAGAAGGGTTCAGATTGATGTAAACAGGCGATTACACTCAGAACCCCTTCAATGAGTGAAATGGCGATGTTTCGACAACTGAGAACCGCGACGGCTCTTTTCCCTCGGATATACTCCGGTGGATGGAACCGGGCGAGAAGTTCATTAGGCGTCTTTTGAAGTTTGGTCTGATGATTTTCGCCCTCGTCGTCTCCATCGTCTTCGGCGAGTATTACCGAGGTTTGGGCTGGCTAGGAGCGTTGATTTTCGTGGTTGGGGCCGGTATGGGCGCGCTCGCCATCCATCTATTCAAAAAGTTGAAAGATTAATCAGCCCGAACGTTGAAACGAGTGTAATCGGGATTTATCGCCATCGCCAAAAGATTACAAAAATGACAGCTACAAAGATCGCCCCCCAGAGAACAGCCATCACCGTAAGCTCAAGCCTCTCCAATTTTCGTGGACGGCGCGTCGTCAAGACGACATTGCTCCTGTCCCACCACATAAAAGGCCCAAGTTCTCGACCGTGGGCGAGAACAACAAGCATCGCAGGAACAAAGCTGATGATTGCAAGCAATAGGCTCAGGCGCGAGAAGAACCACGAAGCGGCAAGCAAATGATAAGCGCCAACCCAAATCGCCCCCATAATAATCGAGGCGAACATTACCTTGTATTGATGCCTGACCATAAACGCCCGAAATCCAAGGCGGTGGGCTCGATGGCAACGTTCTGTCATAGATCGCGTCCACGAAAGACTGCGCGGACTGCGCAGCCGCTTGAGTAATCATGACAGCATCGGCCATGACTGTCGATAACAGGCGATTACACTCGCGACAGGGTCGCCGATTGAAATGGCCCGTTGGCCTGCCCGTTGCGTCTTTTGGCTTGATCCCTGACCCGATACGCCGCAGAAAACCAAGCCCCAGGCACGGATGTTCAGATGAACGTGCTGAACTTCTCCAGCAACCCCAGCCAGCGGTCGAGCGACTGCCCTCCCTGCGAGAAGACGGGGTCGAAGAAAACTTCGTGGGCACCGATTTCGCGGCAGGCGGCGACGTCTTCCTTGATTTGGTCGAAGCTGCCGGAAAAAATCATGCGCTCTTTGTCTTTGCCTAGCGGCTTGTCGGAGAATTCGAGGTTGGCGCGGACTACCATTGTCAAGGTGGAAGGATCGCGGCCTGCTTCCTTGGCCATTTGCTTAATGCCGGCAAACATCTGCGCCATGCCTGCTGCGGGGATTGCTACCGGGTTCCATCCATCCGCCATGGTCGCCAGCCGCTTCAGCGCCGGCGGCGCGAAGGCCGCGAGATAAATTGGCGGGTGCGGCTTCTGCACTGGCTTGGGATAGATGTGGGACTTGGGCAACGAGTAGAACTTGCCTTTGAATCCCGACGGGTCGGTGGTCCAGATGGCCTTCAGCACTTGCAGAAACTCGTCCGCCATGGCGCCGCGCGTGGTCATATCGGCGCCGGCCGCTTCCATTTCGTCTTTGGACCAGCCCAGGCCGAAGCCTACGCGCAAGCGGCCGTTGGATAGGAAATCGATGGTGGTCAGTCGGCGGGCCAGCGTGACCGGATTGTAGTAAGGGATGTCGAGCACGCTGGTGCCGAGGGTGATCTTCTTCGTCTGCGCCGCGGCGAACAGCAGAGTCGCCAGCGGATCGAGCACATGTTTATAGGGCGCGGGCAGAGAACCATCCGGCGTGCCGGGGTAAGGGTTCTGCGGCTTGACCGGATAGAGCAGCCGCTCCACCGTCCACAAGCTGTGATAGCCAAGAGCTTCGGCGCGCTGCGCAACTTTGGTGACGGCTTCGGCAGTCCCGATGGGACCGATGTTGGGAAGAGCAAAACCAATTTTCATTGCGGGTCACCTGGTTGAAGAGTGACCGCTATTCTAGCCGCAGGCCCGCTACCGTGGCCATACCGCAAAAAGCTGAACCGCCGGTCCTGGCTGTTTCTCCAGGGACCCGGCGGCGCTTTTGCTTCTACCTCGAAGTGCGCGCGATTCGGACGGGTTAGGTCTGAATGATGCGCGGCGTCAGGAAGAAGATCAGTTCCTGACTTTGCGTGGTAACGGTACGATGCTTGAAGAGGTTGCCCATGAAGGGAATGTTGCCCAACAACGGCGTCTGCGTGATGTTGATGGAGTTCTGTGTCTGAATCACGCCGCCAATCACCACCGTGCCACCGTTGGTGACGAGCACCTGGGTGGTGGCCTGTTGCGTAATCAGCGTTGGGTTGCCCTGGACTTCTTGTCCAAAGTCCGGGGTGGTGTTCTCCACGTCCACGTTCAGGAAGATGGTGTTTTCCGAAGTGATCTGCGGCACCACGGTCAGCCGCAGGAAAGCGTCAACGTAAGTCACCGTCGGCGGTCCGCCCAACTGCGCCTGGGTCACGATGGGCACGCGCACGCCCTGCTTGACCAAAGCTTGAATGTTGTTCTGGGTTACGACCCGCGGACGCGACAGGATTTTGAGCAGCCCGCGCGATTCCGCCATGGTCAAGATGGCGTCAATCTGAAAATTCTTGCTCGCATTCAGGAAGGTAAGGCCGCTGGTCGGGCTGGTTACGCCCTGATTGGAGAACAGCGGGATTTGCGCCAAACTACTTGCGGTGGGGGCGGCAGTGCCAACCACCGGGTACAAGGGGTTCAGACCGAAGGTGCCGACTGGCGAGGTTCCCACGGCGCTCGCGCCGCCGATGGCCGAGACTCCATTGCCCCAACCAATGCCCAACTGGGTCCCGATGTCGCGTGCGAAGCTACGAGTCGCGGCGACCACGCGGGCTTCGATTTCCACTTCCTGCGTCTTGCGGTCAAGCTGCGTGATCAGGCGATCCACGGCGGGAATCACCGCCGGAATATCCTGAATGATCAGTGCGTTGGTGCGATCATCAGCGATCACATCGCCGCGCTGGCTCAAAAATTTCTTCACCGTGACCGCGATATCCTTGGACCGCGCGTAACTCAGGAAGCGCGTGACCGTCACCTTATCCACCGCCAGCGCTTCGGCTTCCTGCTGAGCGCGCCGTCCTTCTGCTTCTTTGCGGAGGGTATCGACGGTGGCGATGCGCAGGACGTTGCCGTCCAGCTGCCGCGCCAGGTCATTGTTCTTCAGAACGATGTCGAGCGCCTGATCCCACGGCACGTCGTCGAGCACGATGGTGAGCGTGCCCTTCACGTTGGGATCGAGCACTACGTTCAGGCCGCTGATCTCATGGATCAAGCGGAAGAAGTCTTTCAAGTCGACGTCCTTCAAGTTCACCGAGATCGGTTCGCCGGTGTATTTGGGACCGGCCACGGTCGCGGGCCGAGCCATCTGAGCCTTCTGCTCGGCGGCTAGGTTTTCCGCGGGCGCGGCGCCGCTGCTGCTGGGTTCAGCTTGCGGCTGCATGGCGGCGCTGGGCGCCGGCAACAGATCGGTGTCAGGCTTGTCGGCAAACTTGGCGGCGGCATTCGCAGCGCGCAGCGGAGGATCGACCGCGGCGGGCTGCTTCTCTTCCGCAGCCGAAGGGTTCGCGTTCTTGTCGCTGTCGCTGTCCTTCTCCTTAGGCTTGTAAGAAGGCTCGACGAAAACGAAATTGTTGGCGGCGGTGGCGGAGGACGATGCCGCCGGCGGCTTGAGCGCGGCCAGATTGGCAACCGCCGGCTTGGTCGCTGCGGCTCTTTCCGCGGCTTCCGGCCGAGTCGCGCGCGCTGGCGCCGGAGATGAAACCGGAACCGTCATCGCCGGAGCGGGACGCACAGCGCCAGCCTTCTCGGCTGTCCCAGTGTGCAGTCTGAGAATGAACTTGCCGTCGCTTTGCGGCACCAAGTCATAGCGGCAGGCTTGGTCGAGGTCGACCACCACTCGTGTGGTGGGAGGATTCTGCCCATCCATCCCAACCCGGACCCGCTTCACGCCGTCGTTATCCACCACGATGTTGCGGGCGCTGGCCGCCACGGTCGCAGGCAAGTCGAGCACGACCCGCGCGGGCGATCCCAAGGTACTCAGCTTGGGAGTCGTTTGCCCGCGGGTGGTCAGCTCCAGGCTAACCCCGTCTTCGCCGGGCACGACGTTAACATGCAGCAGCGCCGCTGGCTTGGGCGCCACGGCCGTGTCCGTGCTTTGCGCACCGGCTACCGCCACCAGAACCAGCAGCGGCAGAAAAACATTCAGCAATTGCTTTCGCATTTCGCCTCTCCCCACGGTGCGCCCCACCGGGCCGCGCCGCGATCTTTCTTCCCCTAGGATTTCGTTACCCTGGCTTAAACCGCCGGGGTTGTGATCTTCTTCGTCACTTCCCGTGTGAACGGGTGCCCTATTTTGTCTTGCAACGTTTCCTTAAACACAATCGAATCCCCGGTGATCCTCACCACGTATCCATCGAACACTGGGTCGTTTTCGTGGAGGAAATAGGCTTTATCGAGGGCGTTCACCACCACTGCAATCATTCCCCCGTCCGACTTCACCACGCCCTTCAGCGCAATCTGGTCGATCGCCAGGCAACGCTTGCCGGTGCTGCAACCGGAACCGGACGCCGCCTGGTTCACCACCGGGCTAACGAAAGGATCGCGCCGTCCCGTCAAGTTCACCGGCTTGTTTTTTTCCCCGGCCGCGGGCGCCGCGGCTCCGTTTTCCACCGCTACGGATTGCGGTTGGCTTTGCGCTGGCTTGTGCGCAGCCGCGACTTTCGCGCGGGACTTGCCCGCCGGCTTCTGGTTCACCACCTGCACAGTCGGCGCTGCCGCCTTCTTGGGAGCGAACGGACCCTTCGCGCTGGTGGCGGCCGCGGCATGAGTCTGGATGGGCTGGGCGGGCGCGGCTTGCGGCGCCGCGCCTGAAGCTGCCAGCGCGGCGTCGGAGTCCATCTGCTTCTTCAGCTGGACGTTTTTCGTGGTGTCGCGCGCGTTCTGGATGGCGTCCGGGTTTTGTCCCCAGGCCGCTGCCCCTGCCATCCCCGTGATCAGAATTCCAGTCGCTATTGCTGACGTCAGCTTCATAGACCTGCTTACCTCCGGGCCGCGGCCGGCGCGGCCGGTGCCATGTCATGACTGAAGAATGTGCTCGCGATGCATGTGGCTACGACGCTCTCGTTGGGCGCATACGTGTAGTTATGCTTGGCCTTGGCGTCGCTCGGCTTCTTGGTACTCGCCACCAGCAGCCCCGAGATGTTCACGATGCGCTCCAGCTTGCCCACTTGGTTGAAAAAGCTCAGCACCGAATAGTAGGGGCCGTCGATTTCCAGCTCGAAGGGGACTTCCGTGTAGAACTCCTTGTCGATGACCGGGTCCGCGGTGTAGCGGCGAATTTCGATGCCCGCTTTCAGGGCTTCCGCGTCCAGCATCTTGATGAAGCCGTCCACTTCCTTTTGATCGGGCACAATGTGCTGCTCGATCTCCAGTTGCTGTTTCAGGCTAGCCACTTGCCGGTCCATGTCGGCCAATTTCGGCCGATAGGATTCCAGCTCCGCGTTCTCGCGCAGCTTGGCATCCAGCGTCGACTGCGCGGCGGCATTGGCGTCTTCCTGGCTCTTGTACACGGTGAAATAGAGCGCGCCGCTCAGAACGGCGGCTCCGGCCAGGAGCATCCCCCATTGTTTGATCCCCGATAATTCGCTGAAGCTTTCCATAAGGTTTCCCGGTTCCCCCGCGTCCTAGGACTTGCTGGTCTTCTCGCTCGCCTTCTCGACCGTCTTTTGGCACGTCAGCGTGAACTGAAAAGCCTGCATATCCTTGAAGGTGTCGTCTTGAAAGGTTTCCTTGATCTCGACGTTCTTGAAGTAGCCCGTCTTCTGCAGATTGGCGATCAGGGTGGCGACGGCGTCGGTGCTCAGCGCCATCCCCTGGATGTCGATGCTGGCGCCTTGGTCAGTCATCGAGTTCAGCCACACCGCCTCGGTGCCGTTCACCGTGTCGCCAATGGTGCTGAGCAGGCTGACGGGGCCGGTCTGGCTGGCGCGCAACTGATCAATCACATCGACGCGGCGCTTGTAGTTTTCGGCCTCCTGCTGCCGTTCCATGTAGCGGGCCTTCACGTCCGCCAGTTCGCGGTTCTTTTGATCGGCAACGGCCTGCTTGGCGGCGATGCTTTGCTGCTGCCGGTCCAGCTTGTACCAGAAGCCGAGATTGAGCACCGCGGCCACCACCAGCACCAGCAGGATCTTCATTTTCGGCGAGCCAGAGTCACCCACTTCGATGGCGGCTGTGGCTGCGGCGGCGGCGCCGTGCTTGCTCTTATTCTTCGCACTCCCCAGCAAATTGATTCGGATCATAGGTCTTCAAAACTCCTTAGGGCCAGACCCACCGCAACCGCCAACTGGCCGGCGTTCTGCTCGATCAACTCCGCTCCCGCTCCCACCGGCGGCGCGATCTTCTGAAACGGATTGAAGACCTCGACCGGCAGCGAGAATTCCTGGCGCAGCGCCTCCACCAACCCCGGAACCTTGGACGATCCGCCCGCCAGGTAGATCTTCTCGATGTGTTCTCCCGCCGAACTGGCGCGGAAAAAGTCGAAGGTCTTCTGAATTTCTAGCACGATGATTTCCGTGACCTGTTGCAGGATGGGCGTCTTGGCGTCTTCGCTCACCGTGCCCACCTTGTGGCCCAGCTTCAGCGACTCGGCGTCGTCAAAGCTCAGATCGAGCTCTTTTTGCAGGGAGTCGGTGTACTGGTGTCCGCCGACGCTGACGTCGCGCGGGAACAAGGGCGTGGTGCCCTTTACGATATTGATGTTCATGACGCTGGCGCCGAGGTTCAACAGGGCCACCACCTGGTTGGGCGCGGGCTCGTAGTTGTACTCGTAGCAGTTCTGCAAGGCCAGAGCATCGATGTCCACGATAGACGGAGTTTTGCCGGCCATCGAGAGTACGTTGG
>CAVZMC010000083.1:0-146833 GCA_963776125.1 uncultured Acidobacteriaceae bacterium
ATTGAGTTCAATTGAAAGCTGCTCTGGGACGACTACAACGGTCTTCGTGCTGAGCGACTATCCCAACTCCCAGATCCTGGGTTCATCGGATGGTGTGCACTTCGCCCCACTTGTCACCCCATGCACACCCCAGACCAACGAGCCGATCCCCTTCTCGCCAGGCAGCCTGGCGGCCAGTGACCCACTGGACGTCGCGGTGGCATGTCTGGGTGGGGTTGGTACGGGCAATCAGTTCAAGCAGGTCTATGTCTCGCACGACGGCGGGCACACCTACCAGAGGCTTCCCGACCCCCCCACCGGGGGCGACGGGGCCGAGCTGGCCCTGCCCGCGCCTGAGACAGTCCTCTTTAGCTCCTCCTCTGGGGCGTCCACCGTGTATCGGGTCACCATCCCCGGCGGCTCGTGGAACACCCCTCTGGTTCTGGAGAATGGCGGACTTGGACTAGCCGACTTGGCATTCGTCGATCCCTCCAATGGCGCGGTCGTCGGCGGCCCAGCCGAACTCGCCCTGTCGATCTTGAGCTTTCCTGACCCCCCACCGGATCTAGGTTCGTTGTATCTGACTGACGACGCTGGCGCCGATTGGCACCTCGTGAACATCCCCACCTGATTCCAACGACTAGTCGGATCACTCACCGGGAGCGCCGACGTCGATGGTGGTGAAGAGGTTTGGGACCCCATTTCCAACCGAGTGATCCCGAAGTGCCTCATGATGCCTCAATAGTCGCTGGCGCCTCCAGGTGAACAATATGCTTCACCGGTGCTGACAGCTCGGGTGGGCAATGGGAGATCCTGCTCGACCTTCGAGTGTTGGCCAAAGCATACTCTGACCTCGGAGCGGGCGACGGGAATCGAACCCGCATGACCAGCTTGGAAGGCTGGGACTCTGCCATTGAGCTACGCCCGCGGACCCGACCGAGGTTATCCGTCCAGGGCGGGCTTGCGCTCGAAACAAGCTCGGCGAGCCATGCGGAAGCTCGGTGCGCGATCTCGCCGCATCGAACCTTGGGTGACGACACCGTGGCGTTGCCACGGAGTCGATGAGCCCATCGTCACCGGTCAGTCGGGGAGGGGGGATTTGAACCCCCGACCTCCTGCTCCCAAAGCAGGTGCGCTGCCAGGCTGCGCTACTCCCCGGATGTTTTCGGGGCCTGACCTGGGTTTCGCCGCTCAGGCCCCGAACTCTTTCCTCCAGCACAGCGCTCGGAGCACACATAATCCGAGACGATGGCATCGAGGAACGGAACGTGGACAGCGTAGGCGACGTGGAACGGCTGGGGAGATCCTTCGAGCGGCACCTGCGGGCGGAGAACAAGAGCCCGAAAACGGTCGCCACTTACTCCGACTCGGTGACCCAGCTCCGGGCGTACCTGGTGGGGGAGGCATCACCTCAAACCGTGGCCGTCTTCGTGCCGGGGCTTCTCGTGGTCTATCAATTCACACGCCCAGTCAAGGGCACGGATACATAACGGACATCGGCTCCAACGTGCGACCAACCTGAGGGGGTGCTCAGCGTCTCCCACCGGACTCAAGGTGCCACCAGCTCCTTCGTTAGCCTCAGTGGCGTGGCGGTGTGGGAGACCCTCAAGATCGAAATCCAGCGCGTTGTGGACGAGCAACCGGGTGCCCTCGTCGGCTACCCCGACCCCAGATCCGACCGAGGAAGAGAGCCACCTCTCAGTATCGAGTTGGCACCATGGGCAACAGACGTGGCCCAAGACCTCCACGGTCGCTTCGGTGATGATGTTGCGCTTCAGGTCGGCGCGCTTCGATACCCCGAGTGCAAACCGGTTTTTAGGCGGTTACCGGACCTTGGGCCCGGGCTGGACCCGAGCGAAGTCGAGGTTGCCGTGGATACCCCTTTGGAAGTGCGCTCGGGCCACGCCTTGCACTCCGCATTGCGGGTCTGGAACTGGACAGACAGCGAGCTTCAGCTGATCACGAACGGAGGGGTCACCGGTTATGTCGTCGATCCCGATACCGAGAACATCGTGGGCGGCTTCTCAGGCGCCCAAATACTTCCCCGCGTAGCCCTTCGGATAATGCCTCAAGCCTCACAGCGCGTCCCGTTGCTGGTAGGAACGGCCAGCTTCGTCCCCGACCTCCTCTACGCCATCCCTCCTGGCCGGTGGGCGGTGCGAGTCCCGCTTGCGCTTGGCGATGGTCGACGCGTGAGTACGCCCCCACTTCCGATCAATGTAACCGACTGAGATCTGCCCGGGGACTTCGCAACATTAGGAAATCATGTACGCGCGCGAAGCGCGACCCTCACCTGGTTTGTCAGCGCCGAGCGGAAAGGACACTGGCTGGCCCAGAGCTACCCTCGACCCATGGACGGAAGTAGCGCGGCTCGACAGGTACCGCCCGGGCCCTGTCAACACAGGAGGGGTACGGGAACCCCGAGTCCGGTGCGGCTTCGATCGCTCGACCTACGGCCCTAACCTCCGACCGGCAGCGGCAGATACCGGCCCACAACCGCGGACCAAGACGTAGGTCACGGTGAAGTGCCTAGCGAGTTCCAGGGTCTCGACCGAGGCGGCCATCGATCACCGTGGCGCCGGCAGCCAGTCCGAGCAATAAGAGGGACACCCAGACGCAGTTGAGAAGAGCCTTTGCATATCCGATCTTGGTGACATCGATGAACGGGTAGGGATACCAGTGGATCACCGCACCCCGAATAAGCGTGAATGCCAGCCACAGGGCTGGAAACAACAGCGACAAGCTGGCGACGCGTCCAGAAGTCAGGCTGCGGGGGCCGAACATGAGCCACCCGACGACGGCGAGTACAGGTACGGAGGTGTGCACGAGTTGATTTCCGAGTTGGTGAATGCCGTCGAGGTCCAGGATGCTGGCCAGCGCCACGTGATACACGACGCCGGTCACAGTGACCGCCACCAGTCCGATCAGCCTGAAGACTCGGAACACCGTAGACGTACGCTCAGGGTTCAGAGCGAGGAGCAGCGTGGTCCCACCGACGATCAGGTTGGACTGGATCGTGAAGAAGGCGAAGGTGTTGAACCCACGTTCGACACCGCTTGTGAAGTGTCCTGAACCCTGGACAGCGGTGTAGACGCTGAGGGCCACACCAGCGACCACGCACAGCGCAGTGGCTCCGAACCAGAGCCGAGCCCCCTTGGAATGCATTCACCAATCGTATGTCGCTGTATTGAGAGGGCTGACGATGAGGTCGATTGGGTCGAAGCGTTCGGCGAGTCAGGGTTCGGCCAGGGTGATCACTGATTTCGTTGCGTCTGGTGCGCGTCACAGACTGAGGTATGAAGATCATCACCCCTGAAGGTGCTTCACAGGGCTGACGGCGCTCACTGCGGCGGCAGGTTTAAGGATTCCAGGTATCGCAGTCGGCTTCCTGCTCGCGGTCTATCTGGTCATTCGGGGGGTTGTGGAGTTCTTCATCATCGATTACTCGAAGCCGGCGTCCTATCAACACAGTTGGGGAGGCCCTCATCTCGTAGGAGTGCTCGCCGTACATAGCGGCCCCGCTGTGGTGATCCTGATTGCGGTGATTGTTGCCATGCGGCGGCGACGACGAGTCCCGAAGCTCTAATCACCTCGTCCAGGTAGGTAACAACGTGATCTGCCGCTCGCAGGTTCCCGGGAGCAGGGCGGCCCTGCGGGACCAAGCAGGAGCGGGCCTGGGTGGTAGGCATCACCGGCTAGCGGGCAGTCGCTGCCAACGGAACCGGGGGTCTCCTCCTGATGCAGCACTGGCGAGCCGAGGCCGGTGAGATCGAGACATCGAGTCCCCGACCCCTTCCCGTGGGACCCCTCATGGAGATGGGAAAAATCAGCTTTGGGAACCCACCCGTCAGCGCGTCCTGATCCCGATGGGGAAGCAGCCGGTGCCGGGCGGTGGCAGTGAGGTTGAATCGGTATGCTGGCGCCGCTGAGAAGGCAGGAGGTCTCGGTGGCAGTAGCGGTGCAACTCGATTTTCAGGGCGCAACGCTCGAACAGTACGAAAAGGTCGTCGAAGCCATGGGGTTTCTCCCCGGTGGGCCTAGCACGCCGGGTGCGCTATTCCACTGGGTAACCCAGACCGACGACGGCATTCGCTTCGTGGACGTATGGCAGAGTCGCGTCGCTTATGAAGAGTTTGTGCAGAAGTGTCGTCCGGTCTTTCAACGGGTCGGCATCGCAGAGCCACCCGATATCCAGTTCTTCGAGGTACATAACTACCTCGCCGGAGGACACTGGAGGGGCTGATCACAGGTCGGGTGCGGACGAACGTCCCAGACGGCGCTTCCCTGTTCGCGCTGACTTCAACCCTCGTTATCACCTGAATCGGCATCGGCGCACTCGCCTTGCGCTTCCACCGCCCGCCACAGGAGCATCTTCAAGATCTGGGCCGTTAGCACCCCGATCTCGGCCGGGGTCTGGTCGAAGTCCACCATGAGCGCCTGAGTGGTGAATGCAGAGAAGTTGAGGGCGAACGCCAGCATCAAATCCTTCGGAGGCTCACCGGTGCCACCGGCCCTCTGCCAGGCCAGGGTCGCCAGGTAGCACACCCCTCGGGTTCGAGACTCGCGTCGGAGAGCGTCCACCTCGGAGAGCGCCTCAGAGGCGTTTCGACTCGGGGCGTGAATGTCCCAGAACGCCTCCCCGAGGATCTCGGCGTTGCGGGTGTGAATCGTGAGCGCCAAGCCCTCGATCCAGCCGTCGAGGTCGTCGGTGGGTGTAGGCACTCCTTCCGTCGGTTGGCCGCTGGCCTCGAACATGTCCTTCACCGTGGCGACGATCAACTGGTCGTGGCTGGCGTAGAGGCGGAAGACGGTGCGGGGGCTCACGCCAGACGCTTCGGCGATCTCCGCGACCGTGGCGTCGAAGCCCCGAAAGGCGACGACCTCCATGGCGGCTCGTCTGATGCGAGACCGAGTGAGCTGCTGCCGTTCTGCAGCCAGCGAAGGAGGAGACGACTCAAGTGGCTTGGACAGCACAATCTCCTCTGGAAGGTGGCTGTGATCCACTGTGCAGCGTTGTCCGTCGCTCATCGTAGTGCCGACAATGGTCTCGCTGTCAACGGCCCTTGACAATCCCTCGACCTTGGGCATTCTGGGACTTGAGGTTGTTGCCGTGCCCAACGCAAGAAACTCGCCCCATGGACACCCCACAGCGCCACTCTGGTGCAGGTGGTTTCGCGTAGCCTCCCGCTTGTCATGGGAAGTAGTCTCGTTGACGGTCGTTGCGCGTCCTTCCGAAAGGTCTCAATGTCCACGAAGAGAAAGGGCTTGCTGCACCGGATAAGCGAACTCGTCGAATGCTCCGCACACCTGCGCGAACAACTCCAGCGTTACGAGAGGGCCATGGTCAAGATCTCCACGCGTCTCGAAGGTGGCGTGCCCGGGGTTACTGCAGCCAAGGGCACAGGTATCCCTACCGAACGAAGGCAGGTGACCGAGGCCATCGAGGAGTTTGAAGCTGCCCGCCATCAGCTCCGGCTGGCGCTCTTCGCGCTGGGAAACGAGGAAGGTGCATCCATCAGCGAGGTCGGGCGAGTTCTCGGGATCTCTCGACAACTCGCATCTCGTCTGGCAGCCGAAGCGGCGAGTGCGGACCTCTAGGACGCAGATACGGAAGCTCGGCGTCCAGCAATGCCGGCTCTCGCTTAGGGTCCAAGGGTGCTCCGAGCAAGGTAACCCATTGGTAACGTGTCACCGATGGCTGTGAGATAGCGATGGCCACCTACACCTTCGGTGACGACTCCGCCGCCGTGGAGCGGATGACGTTGGTGGCATCCGCCTACGAGCCAACCTCGCGCACCTTTCTCGCCCAGCATCTTCTTCACTCCGTCGGCGTTGCCCTCGACCTCGGGTGTGGCCCCGGCCTCAGTAGCCAACTCCTCTACTCGGTCTGCCGACCCCGGACGCTCATCGGTATCGACTCGTCGTCGAAGTTCATCGGCGTCGCCCGTGGGCGTCTCCCGCCGGCTTCGTTTGAGACCCACGACGTCACCGCCACGCCGCTCCCGGCTGCTCCGGTAGACGTCATCTATGCCCGACTGGTACTCGCTCATCTGCCTGATCCCCTCGGCACGGCAGAACGCTGGCGACGCGACCTTGCCGCCGGAGGGGTTCTGCTCATCGAGGAGCTCGAGGAGATCGAAACCCCACCCGGGCCGTTGGCCACCTACGACGAGGCCTCATCCGCCATTGTTCGTCGGGGTGGCGGTGTCATGTACGCGGGAAGGGCCCTCTCTCCCCTTGGAGGACAACTCGCCCGGGTGATGGTGCCAGCCGCCTTAGCTGCCACGATCTATCTCTTCAATGTCGAGCGGTGGGTAAAGGACCTTGCGGACCAAGAGGACTCGGATCAACTGATTCAGCTTGAAGCAGATCTTAGGAAACTCATACACGAAAACCCGGAGACGACGGTGTCTTGGATCGTGCGTCAGGTCGCTGTTCGCGCCTGACCGTGGGCCGAGCACCTGATGTCCATTGGGACATCAGGCTCTCTAGAGCAGTACCCTGCGACTCCGCCGGCGCTCTGGCGCGACGCCGGCGACCACCACCATGGCGAGCACGCCAGCGCCGGCGTCGTCTTACCGGTCCGAGTCTCGGAGGGGAGGGTGCGTGCCAGTTGGTCGTCGTCGCACCAAAACGGCGGCCACGGCCGAGGGATGCCCGGCACCGGTGGCATCGATGGCCAGGTCGTTAGCGAAGCCGGGCGGAAGAGCTGTTGACCTTCAGGTACGAGACGCAGCCCGGCGTCGGACACCCACCGCATGTGCTGCCATAGTTGGACGGTATGGAGACCGTGGTGCGAGCGACGGGGCTCGTGAAGAGATTTCGAGGCGAGGTCGCCGTCGAGGGAGTGGACTTGGAGGTGCGTGCTGGGGAGCACGTTGCCCTCCTTGGCCCAAACGGTGCTGGCAAGACCACGACCCTGTTCATGTTGCTTGGGGTGGTGACGCCCGACGCCGGTTTCGTGGACCTGGTCGGCTACCGCCTGCCTGGGGGAAGGACCAGCGCCCTGGCGCAGGTCGGTTTTGCGGCCGGTTACCTGCCCTTAGCCGAGCGCATGCGGGTCCGGGAGTTCCTGCGCATGTACGCCGACCTCTATGGGATCGCACAGCCGACCGCCGCCATCGACGAGGCGCTCACGCGCTTTGGGATCGGCCACCTGGCGGCGTCCTTGGGTACCGAGCTGTCGTCGGGTCAGAGGACGCTGGTGGGCATCGTGAAGGCCACACTCCACCGCCCGCGACTCCTCGTACTCGATGAACCGACGGCTTCGTTGGATCCCGAGGTGGCCATGCGAGTCCGCCAGGGGCTGCTCGACCTGGCGCGCACCGAAGGATCGACGCTCCTGGTCACCAGCCACGACATGTCTGAGGTCGAGAAGCTCTGTGAACGCGTCGTGTTCCTCGCCCATGGGCGCGTGGTGGCTGACGGTTCTCCTGCCGAGGTGACGGCATCGTTCGGCCGAAGTGGATTGGAAGACGTCTTCCTCCATTTGGCCGCCCGACAACGTCAGATAGTCGCCACCGATTCCGCCCAAGAAATGGACGGGTTGACATGAGCCAGGCCCCCGCTATTACCTCGCGTCAATGGGACGACTGGGCGAAGTCTTGGCGGCGAGTCCTTGCAATCGCCCGCCGCCATGCCTATGTCCTGAAGCGCAGTCCCCATCGCCTCTTCGATGTCACGGTGTGGCCGCTGGTGGACGTCTTGCTGTTCGGATCACTGGGTGTGTTCGTGTCGCGCCACGGTGGCAACGGTTCGATCGCGTTCGCCTACCTGCTGTCGGGAATCGTGCTCTGGCATGTCGTCTACCAGTCCCAGATCGCCCTATCGACCGGACTCCTAGAGGAGACGTGGTCTCGGAACCTTCTCAACCTGATGGTGACCCCGATGACGGAGCTGGAGTATGTGCTTGGCGTGATGCTCTTCGGCATGGTGAAGCTCGCCATGGGCGTCGGTGTTGCCGCCATAACTGCTCTCGGCTTCTACGCGTTCAATGTCACCAATCTGGGTTGGCAGATCGTTCCAATCGTCGCCGTCCTCCTCGTCGTCGGCTGGGTAATCGCCATGTTTGTCATTGGAATCGTGTTGCGGTTCGGTTCGGGAGCAGAAGCACTCGCCTGGGGCATCCTCTTCATCGTCATGCCCTTGTCCGGGATCTTCTATCCGACCCAGGCCCTGCCCTGGATCCTTCGGCCCCTCGCCGTCGCCTTGCCGACCACGCATGCCTTTGCTGCTGGCCGAGCCCTCTTGGTCCACCGAGGCCTTGAATGGGGACAGCTGGGGCTCGCCGCTGTGGGTACCTTGGCCCTGCTCGTAGCGGCCGTCGCATTCGCCGTCGCCATGCTGTCCCTATTCCGTAAACGGGGCTACATCACGCGCTATTCGTGAGGACGGTCTCCGATGAGCGCCAGATAAGCCCAAGGATGTCGACCTTTGGGATCCTTGGTTTGGTGGGTCACGACACTGGGTCCCGTGAGGACTCCTGGGATCGTCTGAGTAATCCTCGACGGTCAAAGGGATACTCGAGCGGCGTGGGTGATGATGAGGCCTGCGTCCAGGTCTTGCTCGACAGGAACGAATCACGAGGCTCGTGCGTCGATGGGGTCGATGCGGCGGATATTCGTGGGAGTGAGCCTGTGCAGCGTGGCCTTGGCTGCCTGCTCCGGCGCAGCCCCCTCGAAGACCGCCCCGACCTCCCCATCCTCCACACCCTCGACCTCCTCGCCAATCCCGCCCGCGTGGAAGACCGTCACCTACGACGGAGTCGGCATCGACGTGCCCGGTAACTGGGAGACGTGGCAGCTGAACTGCGGAGTAACGACTCCGACGATCTTCGTTGATGCCGACAAGCCGACGACACCGGATTGCGCGGCCATCACCATGACGGGACCCGCTCAAGTCGTTTTCGGCGCGCCCCCGGGAAATTGCGAAACCCTGGCGAAATCAGAGGACATCAATGGTCTTGCGACCTTCGTGTACGCACGTAAGGAGCAAGAGGTCTTCCACGGTAGGTTCGGGGGTGGTGTAACCATCACCACCGTTGAAGTCTGGGTGGCTCGGAGTCGTCTCTGTATAACGGTTTCAGCTGCTGAGACTGTGAAGCTCCCTGGAGGTGCCCCTGACCGCGCCGAGCAGATTGTGCGGACCATTCACCAAGTTGAAACTACGATGGGTCAGGCTGAGACTGAGTTGTGTACCTGGAAGCTGGTCTCTTGGGGCGGCCCGGGCGGCCCGTTGTCGACCGTGGCCAGGCCCGGCAAGAGGGTCTCGTCCCTGAACTTCACCCACGAAGCCTCCGAGTCCCACAGCGCCACCACGACGAATCCACCGTCGGTGGGACCGGCGGCGTGGTAGAGCTGTCCCGGAGGAAGCCCCTTGCCGCCATCGGGGTGCACCACCTTGACGGTGTTGTCGTACTGCTCGGTTGTCGCGCCGTTGAAGCGGTGGATGATGCCGAATGTCGTTGCCATGCCGCTGACCCCCTGGTTTCTGATCTGGTGCGGTCAACCTACCCCTTGGCAGGGCTGCGCTGCTCACCGACGGGACAAGGCGCTTAGCTTCCGCCGGGCGCGCTCGGCGCGCTTGTCCCAGGGCGCACGGCAACGACACCAGCGGATAAAGCACAGCGATTCATCACGCCAATCCGCCCTCCGATTATCGCCCGGTGCCAACGTCCGTAATCGTCGGGGCGGTACGTACCGTTCGAGTTGGCCGATGGCCATCGTTGCTCACGTCGCCCTCCCGGCGACATGCCTCCGGGAGGGCGACCTGCCACGGGTCAGCCGAAGCCGAGGTGCTCGACGACGTGCACCGAGTTACCGGAGCCGAAGAACGTCCCGTATCCGGTCAAGGTCGACAGTCCCGGGATCGGGCTGGTCGAGGAGGGCAGCGTGATGCCTGAGGAAGTGATGAGGAAAGTGCCACGCGTGAACCCGGACCGGTTTGTGGTCCCATACGCCCTGAGTGTCACCATCCCGGTCTGGCCGTCAAAGGTGCAGGCACCACAGGCGTCGTAGGCGACGAACGACTGTGACCCGTCGGGATAGGCGGTCGCCAGGAACCGCTCACCCTGCGACGGCTCCGGAGATGCTCCGCTCGGGATGGTCGTTCCCGTGACGGTGCCGGTGAGGCCAGTTCCCGTCAGGGTGAAGTCGTTGAGGTCGGCAACGATGGTGTCACCCGACTCGGTCGTCACCGGGTAGCCGGGCAGCGTGCCGACGTTCGTCGACGTGTGCGTGCCGAAGTAGGCCCCGAGGCTGCGAGTGCTCACCACGAAGTGCTCGTTGATCCCGACACCTGTGAGCCCGTTCATCTGGAAGGCCTCGGGGGCCGGGTTCGGCAGCACCACGTCTAATCCGCACTGGCCGATCCCGCGACCTTCGACCAGATCGGGCGCGGCCCCGTCTCCGAACTGGGGTGCAGGGTCATTGCCGAAGCAGGCGAGGTTCCCATCTATCAGGTTGTTGCCGATCTCCATTGCATCGGGGTCGCCCATCACGTTGCCGATGAAGGAGGCGCGGCCGGTGATCTGGTTGCGGAGCGACCCGAACCAGCACGAGGTCAGACCGGCGACGGTGTAATTGCCGCCGATGAAGCTGTCCTCAACGTCGCTGTAGACGGGGGTGAAGTCGAGGTTGGCGTCCTCGGACCACGGCTCCAGGTTCGGGATCGCAGCGGTGTCGGCGGGTGGCATCTGGCTATCGCACGTCTGGGCGGCGGCCCCGCCGCCACCTCCCTGGAGGGCCACGTCGCCGCTAATCGATACCGAGTGCACCACCACCGCCTGGGCGTCGAAGGCGACGAGATCTCCACGGACGTGGTCGAAGGAGATGCCGGGGTTGGGAGGACCACAGGAGATGTTCGGCGAGCAGCCGATGGAGAAGCACGGCTCCCCTGCCGACGGTGACATTCCCTCCGACGAACACGGTCGCCGGCACGACGGGTGTACCCGTCGTCGGGTCACCGGGGTTCACGGCGTCGAGCAACGCCCCGGGAGTAATCGTGAGGTTTCCCTGGATATTGATATTGCCTGCTGGCATATAGCAAATGCCGGTGATGATCATCGAGTCGTAGGTGCCTGGATCGACGTTGCCGCCTGCACACTTGTACGGGTGGCCCCATGCGTGGCTGGGCGGCGGCGGCTCCACGCTGGCGGAACCTGCGCCGACAAGAACACCCGACAACGCCAACACGACGACGGGAACCAGCCGCAACGCCTTCATAGTTTCTTCTCCCCGGGAGATGAATCCCGATCTGGTGAAGCGCCACCACAACACGCGCCACGCAGTCTCGGCCAAGAGCCGCTTGCCCGCAACACGGCAGTGGGTGTGGATGATGTCCCGAACCACAGCTGTCCGGCGAGGATGGTTTGAGGAGTGGCTCCTGGGGTCGGTGGGTTTTATCTGCCACGAGCCGTGGCTGGAGTGAGACAAAGGGTTGCGATTCGGGAGTCATCCTCCAAGGCTGTCGTTGGCCAACGGGAGCAAGGATGAGGTGATTATCTGGGGGAGGCAACAGGGCCCTGTCGAATGTGCGCTTCCGCCCTCTGCGCCGGAGGACCTTGAACCGTCGGATTGATTGGTGTTGGCGCCCGGCACCTACGGCCCGACGAGGTTTTCCAAGGATGGTCGTGGGCGCCTGTGTTACTCAGGCCGACACATCATCGGACATGACTGCTTTGCCCCGAGGCGGCCCTTCTCCGCTAGACGGTGAAAACTCTTCATCCCGGGTCGAGCGAAGAATCGCGTTGTCGTCCACTGTAGCCGTACCGATCTCGCTGGCAAGCTCTCGTGTGGCGCAGCCTCCGTGGCTCCTTGCACCGAAGAAGCAGTCATTTCGGCGCGGGACGTACGCGCCAATCAGTTCTCGTTTCTCCAGCTACTGGTTCTGCCCGCAATAGAGCGCGACGGCCGCCGCCGGTCCATTCCCGTTCCCCTTTAATGAAGCGGCGCTGTTTTCCGTTATGGCGGTTTGCGCCTTGGTTACCACTGCGCCGGCCTGGGTCTTGATCGAGGTGGGCAACCCAGGGACTTCGGTAGCGAGCTGGGCGATTTGAGTCTTAGCGGCCTCGAGAGCGGCCAGGACCGAAGCGGAAGAGGTGGCGTTGCTGACTGCTTGGTAAATGGGGACGAAGCCTGTGCAGAAGGTGCCTCCCTTGCCGGTTGCGAAGTATGCGGGCAGAGCGGCCCCGTTTCCGTTGACACCGCAGTACGTGTCGATGTCCCCACCGGCCGATGAGGGTACGCTGTTGAGGTCGTTGACGTTCCCCGAAGTAATCGCTGCGTGTGCGGCGTCAATCTCCTGGCGTGCCTCGGTGCCGAGCGTGCCAGATGGCAGATTCTTTTCCATGACGCTGATGTCGGACTTGTTGTCCTTGAGCACGGTCAAGAACCCAGCGTCTGAGGTGACATTGGCGCTGGCCTTGTCGATCTTGATGTTGGCTCCACAGAACGCGGTCTTTCGGGCCGCAGCGGTTGTGGCCGCACTCGGGGAGCTGCTGCTACAACCTGCGATCCCGGCCGTCATCCCGAGAGCCAGCATCGCCGAGCCTGTCAAGAACAGCTTCCGCATCTCGCAAACCTCCGGTCCGGTCCAATCGCCGCCGAGATCATATAGATGGGCACGTCACAGTCCAAAACCATCCCAGCTGCCGGTTCTGCGCGCGATCCAAGGATCCGACAGGTGCCCAGAGGCTTTCCAAAACCAACTTTCTCCTCGCCATGCGACCCCTCGATCCGCGTCGGAAATCCCGTCAGCCTGCAGCCGACCAGGACAGCTCTTTGGCAACCGCCTGAGGACGCAGGGCCATGTGCAGCGCTTGACCGACAAGGCGCCGCACTGGCCATCTTCGACGCCTGGCCGCCTGGGCGTCTGCCCGATGGATCTCACTGAACCACAAGTACGAGCATCTGACCCGCTCGGCCCAGTGCTCGGGGACAGGTACGACCTGATCGAAGTAGTCGAGGGGAAGCTCAGGCAGCTCGGCTTCTATGAGTTGACGTCGTTCGGGGTAGGCGGCGAGCGCTTCCATGGCGCTTTCGTCCCACCACCGGGCGCGACCCCGACGTGAGCCCACACTCTGAGACCCCATGCGAGCACGCAGCCAGGACGGAGCTGATTCGGCAAATCCCGAGAACGGAGGGAGCGAGGTTTCGACAAAGGCGATGTGCTTCACTCGACCCAAGAGGGCAAGTGCCATGGCGGGGAGTAGGGGACTTGCTTCGCCGTGACCGACGAGCACCAACGGGCCGGCGGCCTCGTCACAGGCGACTACCACAGCCTGAACGCAAGGCTCCCAGTAGCGAGGTCCGGCTTGCTCGAAGCCGGCCATAGAGGGAGTGAGTACCTGAAATCTCCAGCCCTTGAGGACCTCCCCGACCCAGCGCCAGATCCCCGGACCCACCAGTGGGCTGTGGACGAGAACGAAGGTGGGCCGTGGCCGTGCTCCGGCGACGTGCGGCGTCGTGCTCCCCATCCCCATCCCCATCCCCATCCCCACACCCACAGTCTTCCCCGTAGTCCGCGACGATGACGCCATCAGCCCTGTGAGCGATGGAGCTGGTCCGACTCGGGATCGAGGAGCCTCGTGGTCCCGAGTCGTCGTCGGCACAAGCGGTTCGCCGTAGTTGGTACTACGTTTGGAATCGTGTCGCTTCCGAGCTGTCCCAAGTGTTCGTCCTCCGAGTTAGACGAAGCTTGGGGCAGCCACGACGACGACTGTCCGCCCGGTGACCACCGGCACTTCATCTGCACCAACCCCGATTGTCTTCTGGACTTCACGGTCGCCGCGCCTCCGGCGAAGCTCAGATAGCTGAAGCTGGACCTCGCGCCGTCACTGCAACTGCGTGACAGGGACTCTCTGGTCGCCGACTTTTAACCATCGCGACCGGTCGCGGGCGATGGCCAAGTCGGCGAGGCGCCTCGTGCCGGGTTCGTCGCGGCCGGAGGTGAGGTGAACAGGCCACACGTTCTGGGTGAAGTCCCGAGCGTGCGGACCCGCAGGCGGAGGCCATAACCTCGAGACGGCCGAATGGGGAGATCACGGTGACGACGATCAGCGGATGGGTTGCACCGGGTTTCGAGGCCGTGCGCGAGGTGTTCCAGGCCAACTTCGACGCCGGGGTCGAGGTCGGGGCCGCATTCGGTGCGTATCACCGGGGCGAGAAGGTGGTCGACCTCTGGGGGGGCATCGCGGATGCCCACACCGGCAGGCCCTGGGAGGAGGACACCCTTGTCCTCGTGTACTCCAGCACCAAGGCACAACCTGGCGGCTCGAACCGGGGTTAACGACATTCGCGCGCTGGTGGGCACGCTGGTCCAGACCGATCGCTTCGGCACCAGTGTGGCGCAGGCGCTGCGGGTACATTCCGATTCGTTGCGGACCGAGCGCCGCCAAAGAGCCGAAGAGCAAGCGGCCAAGACCACGATCAAGATGGTCATCCCCCTGGTATTGTTTATTCTTCCCTCCCTCCTCGTTGTCACCATAGGACCAGCGATGATCCAGCTTTACCACACGCTGATGCCCATGGGACGGTGAAGTCTGTGGCGACATCGGATCGAACCTAGGAGTGGTCATGCCAGCAGCCGTTCCCCAAGGATTTGCTTTCAACCGCACGCGGCAAGCCTATCTCGCGACCGAATTGTCCGTCGCCGGGACGCACTGGTCGCGCTTGCGTGGCTTAATGGGCGCGGCTGCAGCAAGTTTTCGCGCAGGAAAGGGCTTGTGGATCGTTCCCTCTCATGGAGTGCATACCCTGGCGATGCGCTTTCCCATTGACGTGCTTTATTTGAACGGAGACAAAGTGGTGATCTACGCCAAGCAAAATTTGAAACCCTGGCGGCTCGCCCCGGTTCGCATGGGCGCGGCATCCGTACTGGAGTTGCCTGGCAACACGCTGAATGCCACGGGAACCGCGGTCGGCGATTGTATTGAGATTGAGCTGGGCGCCCCGGCTCGGGAGACCGTGAGCTCGTGAGCCAAGAACTCAAGCTGCTGGTGGAATGGTCGTCGCCTTGGGAGGAATTCAAGACGGCGCTGCGGCCTGCGTTGGTGCGCTCACCGAAGCCGCTGGCCGGTGAGGCCAGAGTGGGTTTGTTCCCCTACCGCGGCATGGTGGCCTCCTGGGTCGCGGAAATCACGCTCTTCGTGTTGTTTATTCTGGCGACCAAGGGGCTCGAGAGCTTGCACCCGTTTATGCCGCCACCTCCGGCAAAGTACGACGTGATTTATTACACCGGGAACGAATTGCCTAAGACCGCGGATGTCGGAGGAGCGCAGGCGGGCCGCAGCGGACGCTCGGGAGGGCGGGAAGGCCACCATCCCACGCAAGTGATCCGGGTCGCGCGCGGCGAGTCCTTACGTGAGAAGGTAGTGGATGCGCCGAAGCTGAATCTGCCGCGATCCGATGCTGCGGTTACGAATCTGCTGGCTTACAAACGGGTTCCCGGTCCTCCGCCCGCCGAGGGAATGATGTCTTCGCGGCGTCCGCTGGTTGCCCCGCCAGTGACGGCGGTCGCGCCCGCTCCGCAACTCACCCGCAACCCGATGCGAGCGGAACGTTCGCTGAGCGCCAGCGTGGTTCCTCCCGCGCCGACGACCGAAAATATCACGCCGCTGCGCCTTCCCGGTTCGCACCCCGTCGAGGTTGTCCCACCGCCGATCTCCGCTCCGGAACAGGTGACCACGGCAAATCCGCGGCTCACTTTGCCGGCGCCTCGCGTGGTTGCGCCCCCGCCTACCGAGGTTACGCGCGAGCTTTCAGCCACCGGACCCGGCTTCGGCCCGGGCGACCCGCACAAACAAGTTATCCCTCCGCCAGCGCAGTTGAGCGGGAACACTACCACCGCAAGCCGGGCGGCATCCGGATTGGGCAGCAGTGAGGTTGTGCCCCCGCCGGTGCAGTTGCAGTCCGGCCCCATGGCGCATCAGCCGGTCGATGGACTAGGCGGCGGTACGGGCGTTGTGCCCCCACCCCCGACCATTGAGGGAGGCACTTCACTCGCGGGCCGGGGGCGTGGCAACCGCGGCGCAGGCCTTGGCGGTTTGGGTGAGGTCGGCGACGTGGCCGCGCCTCCAAACAGTGGCGGAAATGGTAAGGGCGCCGGAATCGTGGTTTCCAACCAACCCGGATCGAAGGTGGGTGTGCCAAACGGAGGAACCGGTTCGCTGGCCATGTCACCCAATGGTGGGGCAAATCCAGGATTGGGCGGCTCCGGCGGCGGCAGCGGCATTGGCCGCGGCAACGGTCCAGGCAGCGGCTTCTCCGGCGAAGGCCCGGGCGGCGGAAAAGAAGGCAGCGGTCGTGGCGCAGACCCAACGGCTCGTGGAGGAATTTCTCCCAGCGGCGGCCCCGGCGGTACGGGCAGCGGCGCCCAAGGTTCGCCCGCGGTTCCTGGCGTTTCCGTAAGCGGCGGCAACGGGATCATCACCTTGCCGAGCTTTGGCGGGGATGCGCCGCCGCCGGCGGTTCCCGGCCGGTCTTCGGCCGGGGTTGACGACCGTCCCGGCCTCACCGTGGAAGCAACACCCAGGTCTGGCGGAGCATTCAACTTTTATGGCGCGTTGAAGGGCGATAAGGTTTACACCATTTACATCGACACCGTGCTGGGCACAGCGGTGCTCGAATTCGCCGACCCCACCTCCGCCGAGCATTCCAAGTTGCGAGATCTGACTCCGCCCCAGCCGCTGCGCGCCGATCTTCCCGCCGGCGTCCGTCGCTCACGCCTGGTCATTGCATGCGTTCTCGACCGCACTGGGCTGCTGCGCAATGTCCAGGTGATCGAGTCTGCCGGACCCGCCATGGCCTCCAAAGTTCTGGCTGCTCTGCCCAGCTGGAAATTCCGCCCCGCCATGCGCGGGAATCAGCCGGTTGAGGTCAACGCCATTCTCGGTTTCGATATCGACACCAGCGACCGTTAGTTTCGCCACCCGCCATCATTCGGCGTTCCGGTGAAAAAGCACAGCCATGCGGTCTTCGTACACGGTTGACCACGGCGGCGTCTGTCTTAGGATGTTGGCCAGGGTTGACTCGGCGGGGACCAACACCCAGTTGGCGTGGTCGTCTTTCAGAACCTGCTCCCACCCTGGCTCGACTAACACTGCCTTTAAGTAGTTCTTGAAGAATGGCTCCCCGTACAGGTCGTGCCGGTCGTCGACCACCACCTTGTCTTGCGGATAGAGCCGATAGATCAGGTAGCCGCCCCAATAGTCCGGACAGAAAACTGGCTCACGCAGACCGATTTGCACAATTCGGTCGGTTGCCTGCACGGGAAAACGCGTCGCCGAGAAATGTGCGTCGAGCAGTCGGCGCGATCCGAGCTTCCCACCGTGCAGGCAAATCACCAAACCAAGAAGTACCACGGCGCCAGGCCAGAGGTGCCCACGCATTGACGTTTCCATCCGCGTCATGCGCGAGGCAAAGGACTCGCCGCGCGAGAGAAGATTGCGCAGCCAGGCCGCGAGATCGGCGTTGGCTCTCGCCCCAGCAACCGCGAATGACAAGATCGGCGCGACCGTCAGCGTCAAGAGGAGGGAGGAAACGGGCAGATTGCGTGAAGCGTAGAGACCACCGGCCGCCGCAAACAGAATCACTAGCAACTCCGATAGGCGGGGCTTTTCGCGTGCCACGGCCAGCGCGATGATGGTAATGACCAGCAGCACGGCGAAACATTGCTCCCCTACCCCGTGAAAATTCGGGGAGAGGAACTCCTGTATGTGATTCATTAAGAATCTATTACTAAGATACTGGTAAATATGGACATGCAAATTGTAGCCGTAGGGGTTCACGAAAGTGGCCAACGAGCAAAGCGCGGTAACCTTTACGAGGTGCGCGAATCTCTTCCCAGCCACTAGCCGCCGGCCACGCTCGGACGCGGTGGAGTATCGAATGAAGCCGCTGGTCAGGAACAATCCCAGCAGCACAAAACCAGTGATGAATCCTCCATGCAGATTGACCCATAACAACATCAGCACGGGCAGCCAAAATAGCGAACGATCTTTGCCGGGTGCGGCAGCGATTTCCCATGATCGCAGCAGTTGAAACCAAATCACCACCAGAGGCCAGCTCAAGATATGAGGCCGGGCAAATAGATGAATGGCGGCCGCGCCCATGGAAAGTCCCAGCAGGAACACGACCACGAACAAATTCGCGCCACACGCCAGGCTGATGCGAAAAGTCATGGCGAACGTCATCGCAATCACCAAGGCGGTGAAAAACACAACCCCGTTCAAGCCCATCCAGTGGTGGATTCCGGCAATCAGCAAGTCATAGAGCCATTCCCAGGCGTACCAGGGCTGACCGCTCATGGTGGAAGAAAACGAATCAATACGAGTGATCGCATGGGTGTGGAACATTTGCTCGCCGTTACGGATATGCCATCCGATTCCGGCGTCTCCCAGCAGCCTGGGAGAGAAAGCGCCGCAGCTCAGCGAAATCAGCAGGGCAATAAGGATGAGATCAGCCACCGAGGGAAACAGCCAATGCACCCAGCCGGCGGCCGGTGATCGCGCCGCGCTTCGGGATGGATTCGATTGCACGCGTCTATCCTTGGCTGGGTTCAGTTTCGACGTTCATAACCAGGCGAGTATTTACTTGTAAGCGCCGCAATCGGCGATGTCAACGTCCGGGAGAAGACTGTAGTGGTGCAGTTTGGTATTTGTTCAGAATTGCCATTCCGAAGCGCAGCCGTATCGCGCGGGGAATCTGCTGTTTTTGCACCGGCAAGAAAATTCCTCCCCCGATAAAGCTGGTTCGGAATGACAACGTTGAGAGTGCATTCCCCAGAATGAACCACTACCGGGGATGCCACGCGCAATCGATCTCAGGGATGGAAGCGGATATACCCGATCCCTACCCGCATGTGGTGCAAGAACGCGTCGGAGAAAGTGGCCGTCATGGTCAAACCGAGCAATGCGTGCGCCAGACCCAAAGGAAAAATGTTGCGATAGCGACGAAACATCTCGCAGAAAAAAAGGCCGCCGACAAAGCTGGCCGCGGTCAACAGCGGGCTTGGAATGTGCACCGAAGCGAACAACAAAGCAGCCGCCACAACCGCGCGCCGGCTGCCGAGAAGGGATTCCAACCGCACATAGAAGAAGGATTGCAGAACAAACTGCTGCATCAAAGCCCAAACGACGTACAGCAACGCTTGCCCAAAGGGAAGAACGTGGGTTGGAGCGGAGTTGCTGCGCCATGCCACCGCCAACAAAGGAAGACAGGCGGCCAGAACAATCCCGCCCACTAGAATCCAGGCGCTGCCTGCCGCCGGCGGCGGCGCAATACCCATTTGCGGCTTGGTAAATCGGCCGTCGTTTGCGGCCCGCAGAATCCACAGCGCCGCCAGCGCAATGCACAAAGCATTCAGCCGGCCCACCGGAGTCCACACCGCAGCCTCAATGAGTCCGTATCCCACAAGGACTTGCAGGCCAATCTTTTTCAAGCCAATCAAGGGAGAAAAACTTTTCGCGGCCTGCGGCATTGGATTGAATCTTATAAAGTAGCTCCATGGACGGCAAGCGCAAGCCACGGGTGGTCGTTGTGGGAGGCGGTTTTGGCGGACTGCTGGCCGCCCGCAAGCTGGCGCACCAGCCGTTGCAGGTCACGCTCATTGACCGCAAGAATCACCATACCTTTCAGCCGCTGCTCTATCAGGTAGCCACCGCAGGGCTTTCTCCTGGCGAAATCGCCGCGCCCATCCGCTGGATTGTTCGTGGGCGAAACGTCGAGGTGTTGCTCGGTGAAGTGCAAGACTTCGACCTTGCCCGCCGCATGGTCAAGCTGCCCGATGTGGAGATCGCCTACGACTACCTGATTGTCGCGGCTGGCGCCACCCATGCCTATTTTGGCCACGACGAATGGGAGCCTCTCGCACCCGGCCTAAAGACGATCGAAGACGCGATTGAAATTCGCCGCCGCGTGCTGCTTGCCTTCGAACTCGCGGAGCGCCAGGCGTTTGCTGGAGAAGGCCACAGGCAGATCAATTTCGTAATCGTGGGCGGCGGCCCGACGGGAGTGGAGCTTGCTGGAACTTTGGCGGAGATTTCCCGCCAAGTGCTGGCGCACGAATTCCATGCCATCGATCCCAAATGCACGCGGGTAATCTTGCTGGAGGGCGGTCCGCGCGTCCTGCCCGCGTATGCCGAGGATCTTTCGCGCAGCGCTGAAAACCAACTGCGCCACCTCGGAGTGGAAGTTCACACGTCCGCGATGGTAACCGGCATTGAACCCTCGGCGGTGATCATGGGCGAGACCCGTTTGCCATCGGCCGTGACTCTTTGGGCGGCAGGAGTTGCGGCTTCTCCACTAGGCAAGAAACTGGGAGCGCCCATCGACCGTGCCGGCCGGGTTCTGGTGAATCCCGATCTCAGCATTCCTGGGCATCCAGAGGTTTTCGTCATTGGAGATCTGGCTTCACTGAAGGATGACAACGGCAAAGTGCTGCCCGGCGTCGCGCCGGTGGCCATGCAGGAAGGGAAAGCCACGGCAAACAATATCGCGCGCGATCTCAAGGGCCGGCCACGCAAGGATTTTCATTACGTGGATAAAGGCAGCTTGGCGACCATCGGCCGTTCCGCGGCCATCGCGCAGTTCGGCAAGCTGCACATTTCTGGCTTTATTGCGTGGTTATCGTGGCTCTTCATCCACATCTTTTTCTTGATTGGCTTCCGCAATCGGATCCTGGTGTTCGTGCAATGGGCGTGGTCCTATTTCACATACGAGCGTGGCGCGCGGCTAATCACGGGTGATACGAAGCTCCCCGGATGGACAGAAGTACCGGAGGAGACGAAAGTCCAGCGCGTGGGCTAGAACTTCCGGAACCCGCCGCTTTACATCTTCACCAGCGGCCCGCCAATGGGAATTGCCGAACGACCCCAGGTCGCGTTGGTCACCTCGGCAAACGACAGATACAAAGCCAAGCTGCCGCAAAGCAGTCCATCCCAGCCGCCGAGTTTGTGCCAGGTGGCGCCCATCCCCAAGTCGCCGCCCGCCAGCAGGAAGAATGCGATCCAAAGCGTAAGGAAAATGAGCCACAGCGTGCGATTCAGCCGGAAGGTGGCGATCCACATGTAGAACGTGAAAACACCCCAGAGTAGAAGCGTGATTCCAACACCGGACGTGTGAGGCGGCTTGAGCCAGCCTGCGCCGATGGTCCATAGCAGCAGCGCATACCACCACCAGAATGTGCCATAGGAGACGAAAGCCACTGTCCCGAACGTATTTCCATTTCGGTATTCCAACACGCCGGCAATGATCTGAGCCAGTCCACCATAGGCGAAGGCCAGGGGAACGACCACGCTGGCCGCTTCCGCCGGGAACAATCCGGCATTCATGCAGCTCAAAACGACCGTGGTAAGCCCGAAGCCGGCCAGTCCAAGAGGAGCCGGGTTTGCCGTCTGGCTATCCGCCATAAATCCTCCACGCTTTCTAGAAAAGGAACTCGCACGCGAACTGAATCGGCCGATGCCGGGTGTCAGCTCCGTTGTTCCGCAAGGGTTCTACGCCACGCACCGCCTTGTGTCAAGGTCAGGTTCGATCATAGGTGTAAGAATTGAACTCCAGCATCGTAGAATCATGACTAGTTCCATGACAATCCTTAGAACGGCCTCCATTCTTGTTTTGCTGGTTGCCCCCACCGTCGCCCCAGCACAGCATGGCAATTTAACACCGGCAGCGTCACAAATAGGGCAAATCATGCAGGCTCGTTCGGCGGCGGGTGATTTCAACGGATCCGTCTTGGTAGCCCGCGACGGTCACATCCTGTATGAGCGCGGATTTGGATTCGCCAACTTGGAGTGGAATATCCCCAACGATGTGCGCACCAAGTTTGAAATTGGATCGATGACCAAGCAGTTTACCGCTCTTCTCATCCTGCAGTTCGTGAACGAAGGAAAGATCAAGCTCGATGGGCACATTTCGGACTACCTTCCCTACTATCGCAAAGACACGGGGAGCCGGGTGACCGTGAGCGAGCTGCTCTCTCATACCTCGGGCGTCCCGAATTTCATAGCGCTCCCTGGATTTCTGGCGGGTCCAGCAAGCCGCGTGAAATACGGCGTTGAGGAATTTGCCAACAAATATTGCAGCGGCGATTTGCAGTTTGAACCGGGAACCAAGTTCGAGTACAGCAACTCCGGTTATTTCTTGCTTGGGGCAATTCTAGAGCAGATTTCCGGCAAGTCTTACGAGCAGTTGTTGCAGGAACGCATTTTCACGCCCCTGGGAATGAAAGATTCCGGGTACGCGCACTCGGAAACCGTGCTTGCTCATCGAGCTTCCGGGTACGAGCGCTCCGCCACCGGTTTTAAGAACGCCCGCTGCTACGACATGTCGATTCCGTTCGCTGCCGGCGGCCTGTACTCAACGGTGGAGGATTTCTACTTGTGGGATCAGGCGCTTTATGGCGAGCGTTTGCTGCCCGCGCAGCTGCGCGACCTTCTCTTCAAACCCAATCTGGACAGCTATGGCTACGGCTGGGGTATCTTGGTGCCAAAACCGGGTTCGCCCTATGCGGGAGAATCCATCGAAATGCATGGCGGAGCGATCTTCGGATTCCAGTCCGTGATCCAGCGCATTCCCCAACACAAAGAACTGATCGTGCTCTTGGATAACACAGACAGTCCAAAGCTCCTCGATATTACATTAGAGATCAGGGGCGCATTGGCCCAGAACCCCTGAACCCAAGCATCTGCGCATCTCGCGCCAAATTGAGAGACAATAGAGCCGAGGGTACCGCAATGAAGCTGCGCCGTGTTTCTCGCGCCTGGTACGGCTTGCTGGCCGGACTGCTGGTTTGTGCTTTCACCTCTCCCGCGTCCGCCGAAGTGCTGAAGATTGTGCTGGATGACACCATTCAGCCCATCACTGCCGAGTACATTGACCGCGCCATTCAGGACGCCAGCCGCAACGGCGACCAAGCCTTGCTGATCGAGATCAGCACGCCCGGCGGCCTGCTCGATTCCACGCGCGACATTATTGGAAAGATTCTAGCCTCGCCGGTGCCGGTGATCATCTACGTCGCGCCCAGCGGGAGCCGCGCCGCTTCGGCGGGATTCTTCATCATGGAAAGCGCCGACATCGCCGCCATGGCGCCCGGGACGAATACGGGCGCGGCTCATCCGGTTAGCCTCTTTGGCGGCAAAATGGACGACATCATGAAGGAGAAGATCGAGAACGACTCGGCCGCCTTCATGCGCTCGTTCGTCTCCAAGCGCGGCCGCAATGTCACCGTGGCCGAGAGCGCCGTACGCGAATCGAAGTCGTTTACCGACCAGGAAGCGCTTGCCCAAAACCTCATCGACTACATTGCGCCCAGCGAACAGGAATTGTTCAAGCAGATCGCCAGCAAGCCGGTGAAGCGCTTCGACGGCAAGACCGAAACTCTCAATCTGGTTGGCACGCCGGTCCGCGTCTTCAATATGACCCTGAAGCAACAGATTCTGGATTACATTGTCGATCCCAATATTGCCTTTCTGCTGCTGATCATCGGCGCGCTGGCTCTCTATGCCGAATTCAATCATCCCGGCGCGGTCGTCCCCGGAACCGTGGGGGTGATTTTCATTCTGCTGGCGGCGTTCTCGTTCGAAGTACTTCCCGTCCGCTTCGCCGCCCTCATCCTGATCTTGCTCTCGTTCGCGCTCTTCGCCCTGGAAGCCAAGTTCGCGGCCCACGGAGCCCTGGCCATTGGCGGCATTGCGACGCTCACACTCGGCGGACTGCTTTTGGTGGACGCGCCCATCCCGGAAATGCAAGTCCACTTGCTGACCGCACTGGCCGTCAGCATTCCTTTTGGCGTGATCACCGTGTTTCTGATGAGCATTGCGCTCAAGGCGCATAAGAGCAAGGTCGTTACCGGATCGCAAGGGCTCATCGGCAGCGTTGGTCTCGCGCAAAGCGCGCTTTCCCCGCAAGGCAAAGTCGTGATTCACGGCGAGATCTGGGACGCCGTCGCCTCAGTCAACGTGCCCGCGGGGCAGCCAGTGATGGTACGCAGGGTGGATGGATTGCAGTTGCAAGTGGATCCGGCTCCGGCGGGCGTCGGCCAGCCCTTGGCCTCGACCCATGTGCCTGTAGAAACGTAGCTCCGCTACGTCTCAGGCTGGGGGACCCCTTACGGTTGTCATTTCGAGCGCAGCGAGAAATCTGCTTTTTGTTGACGCCAACAGACAGCGGATTCCTCGTCGCAGCGCTCCTCGGAATGACAAATGCTGGTCGGTAGAACGGGAGAGTTTTGTCTGACGCCATCCACGAATCCCTTCAGGCACCCCTATGGCTTGGAATCACCGCACCCGCCTGCCCAAGTGCGGTACAATCCGCGGCAGAAGCTAGAGAGGTTCAAATGGAACTCGGGTTTGGTTTTACTACGATCGTTATTGTCATCGTCGTCCTCTATCTCTTGAGCTCAATCAAGATTCTTGCGGAATATGAGCGGGGCGTGATCTTCCGCTTGGGCCGCTTGCTTCCCCAGGCCAAAGGGCCAGGTGTCATTCTGGTCTTTGCCCCGGTGGATCGCATGGTGCGCATCTCCTTGCGCCAGGAGGCGCTCGAAGTCCCGCCCCAAGACATCATCACGCGCGACAACGTCACCCTGAAAGTCAACGCGGTTATTTTTCTACGCGTAATTGAGCCCAGAAAAGCGGTGGTCGAAGTCTCAAACTATGTCTACCAGACTTCGCAGTTTGCGCAGACAACGTTGCGTTCCGTGCTGGGCGAGCAGGAACTGGACGAGTTGCTTTCCCACCGGGACAAGATCAATCTGCGCCTGCAGAGCATTCTCGACACGCACACCTCTCCCTGGGGCGTGAAGGTCACCAACGTCGAGGTCAAGCAGGTGGACATGCCGGAATCCATGCTGCGGGCCATGGCCAAGCAAGCCGAGGCGGAACGCGAAAAGCGCTCCAAGATCATCCACGCGGAAGGAGAATTCTCGGCGGCGCAGCGTTTGGTGGATGCGGCCCATTTGCTGGCTACCGAGCCGGTCAGCGTGCAGTTGCGCTATTTGCAGACTCTGACCGAAATTGGCGTGGAGAAAAACACGACGGTCATCTTCCCCGTACCCGTGGATTTTTTCTCCGGCTTGCAGAAGATTCTTTTGAAACCTGACGGAGACGCCCCGGCGGCCAGCAAGGGTTAATGGTCCCGGCCAGGAGGAACGAGCACGAGTGGGGAGCGACCAATGTCTAATTCCGAGGACACAGAAATCACTCTAGGGACCGGCAAAATGCTGGTCCTGTTTTTCGGTCTGGTGGCGTTGTGCGCGCTTTTTTTCGGCCTGGGATTCAAGCTGGGCAGAAATTCCGCCGCGACCGCTGTTGTTGTCGATGGTTCCGTCGCTGCCACTACCGCCAGCAATGATGCGCGGCCGTCCGCGGTGAAGCCCGCCGCGGACTCGAGTGCCAATCGCTCTGCCGACGTGGCGTTCTACAAGTCGTCCGATCAGTCAAACGCAGCCAACCAAGCTGCACCGGCCAGCACAGACAACACGGCAGCGGCGAGCGCCACTCCCGCTCCCGCCACTTCCGCGGACGACAAATCGGTTCCCGCCGATCCGACCATGGCGCCGCCCACGAACGGTTACTACGTGCAGGTGGCTGCGGTCAGCAAGCCGGAGGACGGCGACGCGCTGGTCGACGCCCTCAAGAAGAAGCAGTACCCGGCTTTCTCCTCGGCCGGAACCGACAAGCTTTTCCACGTGGAGGTCGGCCCTTTCGCAGACATCAGGAATGCCGAAGATATGCGGGCCAAGCTGATCTCCGATGGGTACAACCCAATTTTGAAGAAGTAGGCAACTTCTTTCCCAATCTCGTATTGACATCGGTCAATTTAACTTCTATTCGTATAAAGCATGGCCAGCCCAGAGCCGTCGCTTGATCGCACGCTGCACGCCGTTGCTGACCCGACCCGCCGCCAAATCCTGCAAGTACTGAAAACGCGCGGCGCGTGCGCCATTGGCAAGGACGTGGGCATGTGCGCCTCCGATATTGAGCGGCGGATTCCGCTGTCGCAACCAACCATTTCGCATCACATGGCTATTTTGAGAAAAGCGGGACTGGTGCAAGCGCAAAAACTCGGGCAGTGGATGTGGTATCGCCGCAATGACGCCGCCCTGCGCCAGTTCGCACGACTTCTGCGCAAGAACCTGTAAGGCTAGCCGGCGACGGCCGCCTGGCGCTTCGGCAGCAACCGCCGTGCCTGCGAAATCAGCTCCGCGACCTCAAACGGCTTCACCAGGTAGGGCACCTGGTTTTCCTGCAAGAAAGCTCGTGTCTCAGCGTCGGCCGCGCCGGAAAAGGTGAATAACAGATGCTTCTGCAGCCCCGGATGTTTCTCCCCGAGCCAGCGAAAGACCTCCACGGCCGCCCAGCCGCCCGGCATTCGGCCATTGATGATAAGCGCATCGAAGGATTCCGCCAGCAGCTTGGCTTGCACTTCTTCCACACCCATAGAGGTAACCACATCCGCACCGGCGCCGGCCAGCACATCACGCTCGAATTCCAGAACCGCTTCTTCGTCTTCGACCAGCAGAACGCGGCCTTCCAGGGCTAACTCATGCCGGGGTGCAGTTTGCAATCGCTCTGGAGTCACATTCCGCCCGGCCGCGGGAAGTCTGACTTCGACGATGGCGCCGCCCTCGTCGGCGTTGCGTGCCGTGATGTCTCCGCCATGTTCCTTAATGATCCCGTAGCAAATGCTCAATCCAAGGCCCGTGCCTTTGCCTACGCTCTTCGTGGTATAGAACGGATCAAAAATCCTCTTGGGCTCTTTAATGCCGGGACCGGAATCCTGAAAAGTGGTGTGCACGTCGCCATTGCGCGCGTACAAGCGGACTTTCAGTTTGCTGCCTTTGCCTGATTCCTGCATGGCGTCCACCGCATTGTTCACGATATTGAGAAATACCTGCTCCAGTTGGTGAGGATCGGCGGTGACGGACGGGAGCGACGCTTCGATTTCTTTCTCTAACTGAAAGCCGTTAACCTTTAAGTCGTATTCGCGCAGCGACAAGGACTCGTCCAGTACCTTGGAGATATCCACCCGCTGCCGCTGCGGCTTGCGTTGACGGGCGAAGGAGAGCAAGTTCTGCACCACGCGGTGGGTGCGCTGCGCCTGCTTGAACAGTTTGCTCACAAAGTCCACGGCACGCTCTCCAAGCTGCTCGCTTTCGAGCAGTTGCGCGTAACCCAGGATTGCAGTCAGCGGATTATTCAACTCATGGGCCACACCGGCGATCAACTGCCCCACGGCCGACATTTTTTCGCTCTGCAGCAACTGTTCCTGGGTTCTCCGCAGGTCCTCGTAGGCGCGGCAAGTTTCCTCGTAGAGACTCACTTTTTCGATGGTGGTGGCCAGTTGCCGTCCCGTGGCGACCATCAGATTCTCATCGCCGCTGGTGTATTTGTGGTTGTCGTCGCGGCCGATGCCCATCATGCCCAGCGGCCGGTCGGTCCCCCACAGCAATACCCATATCCAGGAATGCGGCCCTTGCGCGGAAACAAACCGCGCCACCGGATCAGGAAGATGCGGCAAGTAGTCCGCGGTGAGCACCTCGGTGCGCGAGCGCGTCACCAGCTCGCCGAAACCACCGGGAAGCTGCACTTCCGAGGAGCGCCCGCTTTCCAGGCTGCCGCGGCCCCAGTCCGCTCGCCGCCGGAATACGGCTTCCTTGGACTCGGAAACATAGATCGAGCCTGCCGCGGCACCGAGCAGCGAAATCACCTGCCGCAGGGTCAGGTTCAGAATTTCGTCCAAGTCGAACGACTGGCTCGCGATCATAGCCATTGCGTTCAGGGCGTTGAGTTCCCGGTTGCGGCGGCGGATTTCGTCTTCCGCCTGTTTTTTTTCCGAAACGTCGAGCAGAAAACCCTGGTAGCGTTCAATTTTCCCCGAGCCGTCTCGTGTCGCGAAGCTGCTTTCGGTGGCGCTCAGCAGGCTGCCATCTTTGCGGCGCAATTGCACTTCGAAGTTGCGCACGTAGTTGTGGCGCTCCACTTCGCGGCGAAAAGCCTCCCGGCGCTCGGCGGAAGCGTAAACCTCGGTGTCGAGGTTCAGGGTCATCAGTTCCTCGCGGCTGCTGTGGCCCAACATGCGCACGAAGGCGTCATTGCAATCCAACAGCTGGCCCTCGGGAGTGGCGGCGAATACACCTTCCTGCATCTGCTGGAACAGGAGCCGGTATTTTTCCTCCGCGGCATGGCGGTCGCTCACGTCGCGAACCACGTGAATGGTTCCCTGCTGCTGGCTGCTCTGCTCCGCGTAACTGGACGTGGAGACCATGGTCAAACCACCGAAACAGGGGTCTGGCCCTTCGTCGAAACTCTCGTCGTCCCGGCAGTAAGGGCAGCCGCTCCAATCCACTCTGCCGCGCGGCAGAACAGCTTCGCAGGTCGCGCCCACGACGTCAGCAGGCGCCTTTTGCAAGCGCACCAGCAAGGCCCGGTTCGCCTTCATGATGCGGAAGCTGGCATCGTGTACCAGGACCACATCCTGAAGCGAGTCAAAAGTGTTGCTCCACTGGCGGTAAGAGCGCAGGATCTGCTCCACCAGTCGCAGGTTTTCCACCGCCAACCCGAGCTGGTGGGCTGTGGTGGAAAGAAATTCCATTTCCTCCGGCGTGTAGCTGACGTGCCGGCCGCTGCCCAGCGTCAGTGTGCCAATTACGGATTTCTTCCCCAGGACCGGCACCATCACGAAGTGCTGAAAGCCCTCTTTTCTCAGGCCGGCTCGCGTGGCCTTGTCCGTGGAGGAGACTTTAACTTTAACCGGCACTCCGCCGTTGAGGGTACGCTCGAATCCTTCGTCCTTGGGCACGGACATGCGCTCCCGCATGAACTCCGGCGAGAGCCCAATCTGTTGCGCGATTACCATCCTTTCGCCTTCCAGCAGGCGAAACCAGGCGGCCTTGGCGTCCATCAACCCCTTAAGCTCCTCAAGTGCGTCGGCCAGCATGGGGCCGGGCTGCTGCGCGCGCGCGATACTGCTGGTCAAGGCGTTGATCACGCTCAGCCGGCGGGTCCGCATTTTGGTGTCGTCGAAGACCACCAGCAGCATGCTCATTCCCAGCACCAGTTCCGCGGTTGGGCCCAGCCAATCCGGCACCTTCAGATTGAACATGGCCCACGCGGGATGCAACGCCAGCAAACTCAGGCCAAGGAGCCAGGGGCCGATTTCCCCCCGCCCCCACCGGTACCGAATCAGCTGGATGGAGCTCACCAACACAATCAGGCCCCAGGCAACTTCCAGCGCCACCAGCTGGACGAGGGCATCGGGCCACCAGAGTCTGCGCACAAAGGCAAATGCAACTGTCACAATCGAAACGATTAGGAATGGCAGCGCCAGCTTGCGGGCATGGGTGTAGACCAGCAACGCCCCCGCAAAAACGCAGATCGCGAGAACAAATGCCGCTTGCGATAGGGGCGCCACGTAGCGGGGGGATAAATGCAGGGCGCCGCTCGGGAAGGGCCATTGGGCACCCAAATAGCACAGCCATCCCAGGCTCCAGACCAACAGGGAGCGTTCCCGGAAAGTGCGGTAGACCAGCAGCGTCGCTGCCAATGCGATCAAGGCGCACGACTGCTGTGCAACCAGCCCAGGAACGGTCACATCCCCGGCGGCGTACCAAACGCACCAGATAGGAGTATTCATCGATCGGAAGGCGAGCTCTATCCCTTCTTCTTCTCTGTCTTAGCACGCCGTCCCGTATTGACAATGCGTTTTCCCTTGTCCCTTGGTTACTTTGGGAACCTCGAAACTCCTGTAGAATTGGCCGTAGACTGAATTATGTCCGCCTCGCCCGCGCGCATTCTCGTCGTTGACGACGAAGAAGCAATTCGAGAGATCGTCTCCTCCATGTTGAATGCGGGCGGCAAGTACATTTGTACCCAAGCCGCCTCCGGCGCCGAGGCGCTAGCCCTGCTGGAATCTGGAGAAGAATTTGCGCTGATGCTTTCCGACCTGATGATGGCCGGCATGGATGGCATCGCGCTGCTCGAAAAGACCAAGGAACGGACCCCGGAGATGCCGGTCATCATGGTCACGGCCGTGCATGACATTTCCGTGGCCTTGGCCGCCATTCGCAACGGGGCCTACGATTACCTGCTGAAACCCTTCGAGCGCGAACAGTTGCTGGCCGCGGTTCGCCGCGCGCTGGAAAATCGACGGCTTAGGCTGGAAAATCGCGCCTATCAGACGGAATTGGAAGACAAGGTCCTGGCTCGCACCCAGCAACTGGAAGTTGCCATGCGCAACTTGGAGCGCTCCTACGACATTACGCTCGAAGCCCTGGGCGATGCGCTCGACCTCAAGGATGCCGAGACCGAAGGCCATTCCAAGCGCGTGACCGCATTCACCATCGCCATCGCCAAGCACATGAACCTGACCGAGAAGCAGATTCGCGTGATTGCCCGCGGCGCGTTCCTACACGACATCGGCAAGATGGCTATTCCCGACGCTATTCTGCGCAAGCCTGGCGCTTTGAATCCGGAAGAAGTCGCCATCATGCGCGAGCACTGCTACCGTGGCTACCAAATGTTGAAAAAGATTCCCTTCCTCGGCGAAGCCTCGGACATTGTCTATTCGCACCAGGAACGCTATGACGGAACCGGCTACCCGCGCGGCCTGAAGGGGGATGAGATTCCGCTGGGAGCGCGAATTTTCTCCGTCGCTGACACGCTCGATGCCATCACTTCCGACCGCCCCTACCGTCCGGCGCAAACCGTAGCCGCTGCTCGTGAAGAAATTCGCGTCTGGTCAGGGCGCCAGTTCGATCCCGCGGTGGTCAACACTTTCCTTTCCATGCCGGAAAACATTTGGAGCGACTTGCGCAAGGAAATCGACGCCCAGATCCACCGCTTCGCCTATTCCGCCTCCGCTAAAAGCTCGCAGTAGATCCTGGCTCACCGTTTTTTGGAATTGCCCTTTCACCGCGGAATTCGACTGGCATCCAGCGGAACCTGCCTTTGAATCACCATCTCCACTGTTGTCCCGGCCTCCAGTCGCACGTCGCTGCCCCGGCTGAACAGCGCGGAGGCGATACCCACGGCTCCTCCCACGCCAGCGCCGATTCCAGCGGCGGCGCGGCTTCCCGTCGTAATGCCGCCAATCACCGCACCCGCGCCCGCGGCGCCAATGCCTCGCTCCGCCGCTGTGGCCGCCTTATCGCCCGTCTGGCCGTCCTCCTGCACCGTGCCTTCCTGATCCTTGACCGAGGCCTTTTCCGCCCCGGGCGCGCTCTCCAGCGCTCCTGGCAGCATTACGGTATAGCCGCTGGGATAGATCAGCGTGGTGAAATGCATGAGGACTTCCGCCCGGCCCTTGACCCGCCCCGCCCGTTGAATGCGGCTGATCCTGCCCTGTACATAGGTTCCCGCGGGAATGACAATCCGTTCGTTGACCACCACGGGAAACGTGGTCTGCGCATAGACCGCATCTCCTTCGCGGGTGCTCTTGGTGGAAATCGTCTCCTTGAGACTGATCGGCACCTTGGTGCCGGCCGGAATCATCACTACATTCGCGTTTTCCGCTGGCACCGCCGACGCGCCGGCGGGACTGGCCGAGGCGCTCGAACTGGATTGCCCATACGCCACGGCCGATAGTAAGAATAGGCTCATCGCAATACGCATCGCACCGCTCCTGACTGTTTCCAGTAATCGTGTCACGAAATCCTGTCGTCCCGCGGTTCAGCCTTCAAACCCGCCAATTATAAGCGCCTGAACCGAGGGAGGGCCAAGAGAACGCCAATAGCCGTCAGGTTGGATGCGTGATCGAGAACCTGAAGTTGGATCAAGCGGAGGGAACCGGCACTATTTCGTAGGTCCCGATTGTGAGGTCCTATTTGTAGATCAGGTATTTCTGGCGCAGTTGTTCGAATTTCTCCAGCGCTTCCTGCCAATCCTGCGCAATGCGCCGCGGGTCTTCGCCTTGCGCAAGGGCATCATAGATCGACTGATTGAGCAACAGCTCGCTCATCCGATCCATGTGAAACTGTTGCGGGTAAAGCTTGCGAAGCGCAGCCGCCAATTCAATCCCCAACTCAGGGCCGTCGAAGGCATTGCGGTCCACCAACACAATGTTCACACCTTGGCATGGTTCACCGTTGTACGTGCTGGCGGTGGGAGTAAAGCTGGTCGGCACAAATCGCACGCCGGAAATCTCCCTGCCATTCAAATACGCGGCCAGCTCCCGGCCATTGATCCAAGGAGCGCCCAACAGCTCAAACGGCGTGTCCGTCCCTCGGCCGACCGAAACGTTGGTTCCTTCCACCAGCGCCACTCCCGGATAGAGCGTGGCTTCGGTCAGGCTCCGCAGATTCGGCGACGGATTCACCCATCCCAGTCCGGTCGAGTCAAACCAATCGCCGCGAATCCAGCCTTCCATCGGAACCACGGTCAGCTTGGCGTTGAGGTTGCGCTCGGCGTTAAACATTTTCGCCAGCTCGCCCATGGTCATGCCGTGGCGGATAGGGACCGGGAAGTAGTTTACGAAACTCTCCCGCCCCGGGTCGGCAATCGGCCCCTGCACCATTGATCCCGTGATTGGGTTGGGCCGGTCGAGCACAATCACTTCGATACCTGCCTTGGCGGCGGCTTCGAGAAAATACCCCAGCGTTGTCTCGTAGGTATAGAAACGCGCGCCGGCGTTTTGAATATCGATGACGACGGCATCCAGCTTCTTCAGTTCATCGACGGATGGACGCCGCGCGGCATCCGTCGCGCCATAGACGCTGTAAACCGGCACTCCCGTCGCCGCGTCCTTCGAGTTCGCGATGTCGGTTGAATCGAGCGTGCCGGTGACCCCATGCTCGGGACTGAAAATGGCTTCCAGGGACACCCCCGGCGCCTGCGCAAGCACGTCGACGGTGCGCCGTCCCTGCGAATCGACTCCCGTTTGATTGGTCAGCAAGCCGATCTTTTTCTTTTCCGTGCCGCCGCGAATTACGTCGAAATCATGCGCCTCCAGTACGTCAACCCCCGTCTGCACTGTTCCATTGCGGATGGTCAGATGCCGCGACGCGGTGCGGACTTCGTTGTAGCCGGTAATGCTCTCCAGGCGCAGCGCATCCTGCTCACCCACCGTCAAGGAAAGGTTCGCGGCGACCGCGTCTGCGATCTTTGCGCGCAGCGCCACAGCGCTTCCCTTCCCCCGCGGGTGCACTGCGTTGGTCAGAATGATGATGTAAGTCTGCGTCGTCGGATCGATCCACAGCGAAGTTCCGGTGAAGCCCGAATGCCCGAAAGACCCCACCGGCAAGAGCGACCCGCGATTGGAGGAGAAAGGCGAATCGATGTCCCAACCCAGCCCATGCAGCACTTGCGAGGTCGGCGGCTGCTGCGGGGTCGTCATTTTCTCCACCGAGAACGCGGAAAGGACGGGACCGCCGTGCAGCAAATCCTGCGCAAATTTCGCCAGGTCATCCGCCGTTGAGAACAGGCCGGCCTGCCCCACCACTCCTCCCATACGCCGCGCCGTGGGATCGTGCACCACGCCGCGCAGCATATGGTCGTGTTCATCGAATTGCGTGGGAGCAATCTTTCTCTTCCAGGAAACCGGCGGCAAGAACCGCGTACGCGTCATCTTCAATGGCGCGAAAATGTTTGCCTCGCAATACTTGTCGAGCGGTTTCCCCGAAACCCGTTCCACTAGCGCGCCCAACGTGATGAAGTTCACGTCGCTGTAAAGAAAGTGCGAGCCCGGCGGAAAAACTAGCTTCGCCTCAAGCGCCATCCGGATTCCGGTGTCGCGCCCCGCCCACTCCGGCTTCAACTCCAGGCCTTCGGGCAAGCCAGAATGGTGGGTCAACAACTCGCGGACCGTGACCTCCTCTTTGCCGTTCTGGGCAAACTCCGGAATGTACTTTGCCACTGGATCGTTCAGCCGGACTTCGCCGCGCTCCACCAGCTGCATGACCGCGGTGGTCGTTGCCACAACTTTAGTCAGCGAAGCGAGGTCAAAAACGGTGTCTAGCGTCATGGCTTCGCGGCGTGGCTCGATTGCCCGCTCCCCGAAGGCCTTGTGATAGATCACCTGGCCATCGTGCCAGACCAGTACGACCGCGCCGGGGACTTGGCCATCGCGAATGGCGTCTTTCACGATAGAGTCGAGAACTCCCAGCCGCTCCGCCGACGCCGGGTTCGTCCTCACGGCCGCCCTGGCAGCCAGCGAAAAGTCTCCGGCCAGCACTCCCGCAACCAGCAGAGCGGAGGCATAGCACCGGAGACGCGAGTTGATCCTGATTTTGCGGATGCATTGACTTTACACAACCCCTGTCCCCCGGCTCAAGGAACTCCGGTAAGGGGGTGCCATTTGTGCCACAGGCGGCTTCCTTTACCCTTCTCCCGAACTTTGCTATAACCCGGATATCGAGCCAGAGTTAAGAAACGGCGCTCGCCGGAAAGTGTCCCATCGCTGACTACCACCGCCAGCACCTCCGCGCACTATCCCGTCGCTGCCTATGCGCAGCAGGAGACGGTTTTCGCACGCGCCTTTGATCTCCTGCGCAACGCCATCGCGGATCGCGCCTTCCCGGCTGCATCCGTCGCTGTCACCCATCGCGGCAAGTTGATCGCCTTGCAAGCCTTCGGCCGATTCACCTACGAGCCCGATTCGCCCAAGGTCACTCCCGCAAGCATCTTCGACCTAGCCTCGGTTTCCAAAGTAGTCGCGACCACCGCCATGGCCATGATTCTTTACCAGCGTGGCCTGCTCGATCTCGAAGCTCCCGTCTCGGCCGTAGCGCCCGAGTTTTCTGGAAACTCACAGCCCCGCCGCGACGTCACCTTCCGCATGCTCCTGGCGCACTCCTCCGGACTGCCAGCCTACGACAAGCTTTTCTTGCGCGCTCGCACGCGCGAAGAACTGCTGGCGGCGGCATTCACAACTCCTTTGACCGCGGAACCGGGAACCCGCGCCGAGTACAGCGACATCGGCTTCATCATCCTGGCCGCCGCGCTCGAGCGCATTGCCGATGAATCCCTCGACCGCTTCTGCCAGCGCGAGGTTTTCGGCCCGCTCGGCATGGCCCGCACCTCATTCATTCCGCCGTCCGCCTGGCGCGCTTCCATCCCACCCACCGTCGACGATCGCTCGTTTCGCAACCGCGTAGTCCAGGGCGAAGTGCAGGATGAAAACGCCAGCGTTCTGGGAGGGGTTGGCGGACACGCCGGCCTATTCGCCACCGCACAGGACATCGCGACCTATGCCCACACTTTGCTGGAAGGCAGCAGTTCCGTGATGCGCCCGGAGACGCTGGCGCTATTCACTCGGCGAGAGGCAACACCGCCTGGCACTTCGCGCGCTCTCGGCTGGGACACGCCATCGTCGCCCTCGCAGTCCGGAAAGTATTTTTCCGCCGGCTCATTCGGCCATCTCGGCTACACCGGAACTTCGCTATGGATCGACCCGCAGCGCCGCCTTTCGGTAACTTTATTGACCAATCGCACCTGGCCTGACTGCAAGAATTCTGCCATCAAAGAAGTACGCCCGCGATTCCACGATGCTGTAATTGAAGCGCTGGAAGAGAACAGCGCTGGGGGGAAGAGTTGAATCGCAAGAAGTCGAGCTTCAGCCTGAGCCGCCTCTCCACCGAGAAGACCAATCGTGCCGCCGCCGACTTGGACCTGAAGTCGTCGCTCGAGGTGGCCCGAATCATCAATGCGGAAGACGCCAAAGTCGCCCGCGCCGTCAAACGTGCCCTGCCGCGGATCGCGCAAGCCATCGACATGATCGCCAAGGCCCTAAGCCGCGGCGGACGACTGATCTACGTCGGCGCCGGTACCAGCGGCCGCATTGCCGCGCTCGATGCCGTCGAATGCCCGCCCACCTTCAACACCCCTCCGCGCATGGTGCAATACGTGATCGCCGGCGGAGCCAAAGCTCTGCGCGCGGCTGTTGAAGCGAACGAAGACTCGCGCGAACTGGGCGAACGCGAAATCGCCAAGAAGAATCCGGGCAAGAATGACGTCGTAGTCGGAATCGCCGCCAGTGGCAGAACTCCTTTTACGGTGGCTGCGGTCGCCTACGCCCGCCGCCATGGCGCAAAGACAATCTCGGTAGCCTGCAATCCCAAATCGCCGCTCGAAAAAGCCGCTCATTTGGCGATTGTCGCGGAGGTCGGACCCGAAGTCGTATCAGGGTCCACCCGCATGAAGGCTGGCACGGCGCAGAAGATGATCCTCAACATGCTCTCGACCGGCGCGATGACGCGGCTCGGCTATGTGTATGGGAACTTGATGGTGAATGTGCACCTGAAGAATGAAAAGTTGGTCGAGCGCGGGTTGGGGATTCTGCAGAAGGTCACCGAACTGCCGCGCGAGGATGCTTTACGGCTGCTCAAGAAGTCTGGGAGTCGCGTGCCAGTGGCGCTGGTGATGGCCTCAGCGAGGGTAAGCCGCGTTCGAGCGGAACAAGCCTTGAAGAAGACGAAGGGGAATGTGCGGCGGGCGATGGAGAGGTTTCGGTGAGCGGAGGATCTCGGTGAGGCGGGGTTTCGGGGCGATTCGGATTCCGAGGCCCAAGGGTCACTGAGCGTACACGCCTGATAACAGAGGCCACTCGCGCGGCTGGACTTCACTTGGATTCATGAGGAAGAATGGCCTAAGATACTTGGCCTATGACAGACTGGTTCGCACGCCCGGTCCTACACGTAAGGGATGTTGAGGCCTCGCTTCGCTTTTACGTTAACCGGCTTGGCTTCACGAGCCCCTGGCGCTACGACGAGGACGGCAGGGCGCATGTCGCACAGGTCGACCGGCAGGGGTGCGCGCTCATCCTGGCCGCTACCTGGCCGGAGAAAATCGGCAAGGGACTGATATTCATTTCCCTGAACTTCGAGCCGCATTCGCGGGAGGCCGCGGTCGCCGCGTTGGACGCGCTGCGCGCGGAACTCGAAGCCAAGGGCGCTCCGGTTAAGGACGGTTCATGGGGCTACCGGCTTCTGGTGGTCGATGATCCTGACGGCAATCAGCTCTTCTTCAACTACCCGGCCGAGACAGCGTCCGGTAAGACTGCTGGAGATGAAGAATAATCGTGCAGCCGCGCAGCATGGCCGGGTTCCACGGCATAGATTCGCCCTGACGCAGGCGATAACCGGCGGCGGACGGACGCTGCTATTCCGTGAGATATTCGAGCGGTTCATAAGAACTGCGGATTGGATTCATTGACCTCCGACCGATGTTAAGCGCCAAGAAGGTAAAAGGGGAATGTGCGTCGGGCGATTGGGCGATTTCGGTTAAGCGAAGGGTCTAAGTGAGACGGGGTTTCAGTGCGCTTCTCATGCCCAGGCAGAAGGGTGAGTGGGTGTAAACGGCTGATTACGTCAAATGAGCGATGGTCGGCATCTAATGTGGAGCGTTCTTCTACCGTGAACACTTGTGACGTTGATCACTGACAAGCAGGCGAAGGCGATGCCATTTTCGGCACCGCGCAGAAGGTAACCACGTAGCAAAAGTCTCAATACTCTTGAGAGAGGATGCCAGTATGAAATCGTCGAAAATCATCACGCTGCGTCGGCCCGCTCTGTTCATGCTCACCCTGTTGCTGTGGCTCGTTCTCCCGGGCTGTGGCGCCTTTGGTGGTCACGGTGGGAAGAACCTAACCGCGCCAGTCACCGGCCTTACTGCGACTGCGTCGAGCGGTCAGGTAATTTTGAATTGGAACGCCTACCCCGGAGCCCAAAACTACGGCGTTTGGCGTGGCACGACGAGCACGATGCCGACCAGCGGTGGCATCCCTTATCTGCCAGCATCCGTCCAAAATCCGCCGACCGGAACGACTTTCACCGATACAACGGTCACGGATGGCACGACTTATTACTATGCCGTCTCTGCAGACGGGAGCTGGGGAGTGAGCAATTTCTCCAACATCGTCCCCGCTACGCCTTAAGCAAAACGGCCAACCCCAACGGATCGGCCTGCCCCATTTTCGCTTTCATTCGCCCGTCACGGGTCCACAATCGCTAGTTCGCCAGTCAATTTGGCGTAACATCGCCACTGCACTCATTGGCCTGCCGGCCCATATCCAGTCCCGTCAGGCCGTGCCCTTACGATTAACCCCTTCCTACCAAGGTTTCTCCCTGTTCCCCGCTAGAATAGACAGGCGCTCCGTCTAAGCCGGGGCAACCTCTCTATGGACAAACTGGTAATTCGCGGCGGCAACCCGTTGCTGGGAACGGTTCGCGTCAGCGGCGCGAAGAACGCCGCCCTGCCCGCAATGGCCGCCGCCCTGCTCACCGAGGAGCCGGTGATTCTCGAAAACATTCCTCAGGTGCGCGACATTGAGACCACGCGCAAGCTGCTCGCCGCCATGGGTGCCGAAGTCGAACTCGGCTATGGCCGCGCCCAGCACCGCACCACGCTATGTTGCCGCACGCTGGCATCGCCCGAAGCGTCATACGAACTGGTCAAGACCATGCGCGCCTCAACGCTGGTGCTCGGCCCGCTGGTCGCCCGCTGCGGGCGCGCCCGCGTCTCGCTCCCCGGCGGCTGCGCCATCGGCGCACGCCCCATCGACATGCACATCACCGGCCTCGAGCGCCTGGGGGCGAAGATCGTTCAGGACCACGGTTACGTGGAAGCCACCTGCGACCGGCTGAAGGGCGCGGAAATTGTCTTTGACAAAATCACCGTCACCGGCACCGAAGACCTGCTGATGGCCGCGACTTTGGCCGATGGCGAGACCATCATGAAGAATTGCGCGCGCGAGCCCGAGGTCGAAGACCTGGCCGACCTGCTGAACAAGATGGGCGCGCGCATCGAAGGCGCGGGCACTTCGACCATCCGCGTCAAGGGCGTCAGCAAGCTGCACGGCGCCAAGCATCGCATTATTCCCGACCGCATTGAGGCCGCCACGTTCATCATCGCCGGCGCGGTCACCGGCGGAGATGTTAACGTCGCCGGCTGCGACCCGTCGCATCTCGACGCGCTGCTGCAAAAGCTGGAGGAGGTCGGCGTGAAAACCAAGCGCACCGCGGATTCCGTACGCGTCATGGGCGATGCACCCACCAAATCGTCCGACATGACGACGGAAGAATATCCCGGCTTCCCGACCGACGCGCAGGCGCAGTACATGGTGCTGGCGACGCAGGCTGAAGGATCGTCGGTCATCACCGAAAACATTTTCGAGAACCGCTTCATGCACGCGCAGGAATTGGTGCGCATGGGCGCGAATATTAAGATCGAGGGCCGCCGCGCCATAGTCCGCGGCAAAACTCCGCTAAGCGCCGCCGCCGTGCTGGCCTCGGACCTGCGCGCCTCGGCATCGCTAGTGCTGGCCGCCCTGGTCGCCGATGGCGAGACCATCATCGACCGCGTTTACCACATCGACCGCGGCTACGAGCGAATCGAAGAAAAGCTACGCGGGGTGGGGGCGGAGATTCGCCGGATCGGCGAAATCTTCCCTAAGCGGGCGCAGGGCAGTTCTGCGTCATGATGTCATCCTGAGGAAGCGCAGGGTTCCGACGAAGGATCTATGCTTTTGGTGTGGGATAGTATCTTGCGAAACGCATGCTTTCGTTTGGCGGCCTTCGGTGCGCGAAGCCCTCGCTCCCTCAGGACGACAACGCGGAACAATACCCGTGCGAGAGGTTTGAACATGGCTTCCTTCTTTTGACTAGTGAAGTATGCGCCACAAACCTGCGCCGAGAGCCCCAAGACAAGCAGCGGTTAACGTCACCATGGCCATCGTCCTGAAAACGTTGGCGGCACTGAAATTAGGACTGGATACTCGTCCAGGACCGAGGTGCCAAGAAATTCTCCAGCCCAATGTGGAATCGGCCAGCCCAACGATTGCGCCCGCGAATGTCGCAAGGCGGAAAGAGCCAACTTTCGCCGAAGCCATACCAACTAGAAGGTAGATTAGAGAGGAACACACCGCGAGCCGCGCGTAAGGGAACCGAAAGCGACGTGAGGCAAGCGAGCCTAGTGTGTCGAGTACCAGGACCGCCGCCACCCCGCTGAACAGAATATAGCGAATGCTCGTAATTCAACCCTTCGGCACTGTTTCGAAGCCAGACACAAATTGGTAGCGAGTACTATATCCGAACCTTCGCGCGAAACCCTTTTGAAAATGCACTCCCTTCCTTGACTTCTTTTCCTCCCGCAACCCGATAATAAAAAGTTCTGCACTCGTTGCTGAAGACATAAGGAAGGTTTCGTGGCGTCAACCGCCAGTCCGGCAGCTCCCATCGTAAGAGAAAAGGCGTTGCCCCGCTGCGGGCCGGACAGGGATATTCCTTCTTCCTGCGCCGCCTGCATTCGCTCACCGGCATCATCCCCGTGGGCGCATTCCTGTTCGAGCACATTCTGATTTCTAACGCCACCGCGATTGGCGGCCCGGCCGCCTATGCGCGCCAAGTGAGTTTTCTGGCCAACCTTCCGCTGGTTTTCCTGCTGGAATTGTTCGGCATTTGGCTGCCCATTCTGTTTCACGCGCTGTACGGCTTTTACATCTGGTACCGCGGCGAAGGGAACGTCAGCGAATATCCCTGGACTGGCAACTGGATGTATACGGCGCAGCGCTGGACCGGCGGCATCGCTTTCGCCTACATCCTTTGGCACACCTGGACCATGCGCTTCACCGGCGTCGATCTGCACCAATTTCCCGGCGCTTCTTTCGGCAAAGTGCAGGTGGAAGTTTTTCAAACGCCGTTGTTCCTGTTTTATGTGGTAGGGCTGATTGCGGCTTCCTGGCACTTTGCCTATGGCATTTGGCTGTTCTGCGCCAAGTGGGGGATTGTCTCCGGCGAGAAGGCGCGGAAGCGGTTTTTGGTGGTGTGCCTGGCCTTCTTTTTCGTGCTGGCGGGCGCTGGCTTGACCAGCCTTGCGGCCTTCCGGTCGCGTCCGCAGCAGCCAACGGATCCGGCAGGAGCAGGCGTGGTGGAAACTGACTCAGGCACACAGTAAGAACACGATAGTCATTCCGAGCGCATTTTGTTTTGCGCGAGGAATCCGCTTCTTGCGATGCAGGCAACAAGCAGATTCCTCCCTTTGGTCGGAATGACAAACAAGAAATTAGATGGCGAATACTACGAAAATCATTGTGATTGGCGGCGGCCTGGCGGGACTCTCCGCCACCATCAAGATCGCGGAAATGGGCGCCGCCGTCGACCTGTTTTCCATCGTGCCGGTCAAGCGCTCGCACTCCGTCTGCGCCCAGGGCGGCATCAACGCCGCCAAGAACCTCAAGGGCGAGGGCGACTCGACCTGGCAGCATTTTGACGACACTATTTACGGCGGAGACTTCCTGGCCAACCAGCCTCCGGTCAAAGCCATGTGCGAGGCCGCGCCCGGCATTATTGATCTGCTCGACCGCATGGGCGTGCCCTTCAACCGCACGCCCGAAGGCTTGCTCGACTTCCGCCGCTTTGGCGGCACGCTCTACAACCGCACCGCTTTCGCCGGCGCGACCACGGGCCAGCAGTTGCTTTACGCTCTCGACGAGCAGGTCCGCCGCCACGAATCCGAAGGCAAAGTGAAAAAGTTCGAGCACTGGGAATTTCTCTCCGCGGTGCTCGACGGCAATGGCGTGTGCCGCGGTATCTGCGCCATGGATTTGCGTTCCATGGAAGTGCGCACCTTCCCCGCAGACGCCATCATCATCGCCACCGGCGGCAACGGCGCCATCTTCGGCAAGTCTACCAACTCGGTGGTCTGCACCGGCTCAGCGCAGTCGGCGCTCTATCAGCAAGGCGCGTTTTACGCCAACGGCGAGTTCATTCAGGTCCATCCCACCTGCATTCCCGGGGAAGACAAGCTGCGCCTGATGTCGGAATCCGCGCGCGGCGAAGGCGGCCGGGTGTGGGTGCCGAAGACGCCGGGAGATACTCGCGATCCCAAGTCCATCCCAGAAAGCGAGCGCTGGTACTTCCTGGAAGAGTGGTACCCGAAGTACGGCAACCTGGTGCCACGCGACGTCGCGACCCGCGCCATTTTCAAAGTAGTGTACGAGTACAAGCTGGGCATAGACGGCAAGCCCATGGTCTATCTTGACCTCACCCACATTGATCGCGCCGTGCTCGACCGCAAGCTGGAAGGCATTCTGGAAATTTACGAGAAGTTTGTCGGCGACGATCCGCGCGACACGCCCATGAAGATTTTCCCCGGCATGCACTACACCATGGGCGGATTATGGGTGGATTTCAATCAGGCTACCAACATCCCCGGCGTTTATGCTGCCGGCGAATGCGAATATCAATACCATGGCGCCAACCGCCTGGGCGCGAATTCGCTGGTCTCCTGCATTTTTGGCGGATTCGTCGCCGGGCCGAACGCGGTGCAATATGCCCGCAACCTGCCAGCCGCGACCAGCAACGGCCACTTCGACGCCGAAAAGAAGAAACAGCAAGAGATCAATGCTCTGCTTGATGAAGAACGAAGGCGACTGAGAATCCCTTCCAGCTGTGGCGCGAACTGGGCGAGCTGATGACCGAGAACTGCACCGTCATCCGCTACAACAAGAATCTGAAAGATACCGACGCCAAGCTGGTGGAACTGCTGCGAACGCTTCCGGCCACGTCAACCTGAGCGACCGCACGCAGTGGGCGAATACGTCGTTCGTCTTCACCCGCCAGCTCTACAACATGCTGCAGCTTTCGCGCGTGATTGCGCAGGGCGCGGCCATGCGGGACGAATCGCGCGGCGCGCACTACAAACCGGACTTTCCCGAGCGCGACGACAAGAACTGGCTGAAAACGACGAAAGCGACGTTCGCACCGGATGCCGATGAGCCGAAGTTCGAATTCGAGCCGGTGGATATTTCGCTGATTCCGCCGCGAGCCGAGGAAGTATTGAGGCGGCGAAGTAGCGTGTTTCGTTGGGAGATGCAGGTTGTCGAATAGGTCCATGATTATGGAACAGTGGCAGAAGAGGCGGTTCGCAGTTTGGATTTGGCTTCTAGTCTCCGCGCTTTGGATCACAACTGGAATCCGCATGATTGTGCAGCACAATGATTTTGGCTGGTTCCTACTTCCAGTCTGGGTTTTTGTGATGGCGAGTTGGGCTCGCGGCGCAAAGAGGAAGTATGATGCGGTGAAGTAAACCACGAGACGGTAAAATCAACGCGTAGGGCTACATGTAGAGCAACTACACATCAACTCACAGCGACGGACAGAACTCGAGGAATATGTGCGGCGACCTGGCCAACACCCTGAAACCGCTTTGGACCAGGCCCTTGCCACGTATCATCAATGGGAGCGCCAGGATTCCGCCCAGGCTGCGGAGGGCGTTCGCCGAGGTTATCAGGATGTGAGGGCTGGGTGGACGCGTCCCGCTTCCGAGGTTATGAACGACTTGCGGCAGAAGCATAACGCGATTTGTCATGCTGAGCGTAGAACGATCGTCGCGAAGCGACGGTCGTTCGCAGTCGAAGCATCCCTTCCAATACCGAATGCCGACGTTAGGGATCCTTGGCTCCGCTCAGGATGACAATTAAAGGCTAACAGCTAAATGGCTAACACCAAAACCGTCCTCTTCAAAATCCGCCGCCAAGCCACTCCCAACGCCGAACCACACTGGGAAGAGTTCGAACTCGCCTGGCATCCCGGCATGAACGTCATCTCCTCCATGATGGAGATCGCCCGCAACCCGGTCACTCGCGACGGCAAGCCGACGACTCCGATCACCTACGACTCCAATTGCCTGGAAGAGATCTGCGGCTCGTGCGCCATGCTGATCAACGGCAAGGCCCGCATGGCTTGCTCCGCGCTGATGGACAATCTCGAAAAGCCCGTTCGCCTGGAGCCACTCTCCAAGTTCCCCGTCGTCCGCGACCTCGCGGTTGATCGCAGCGTCCTGTTCGAAAATCTTAAGCGGGTCAAAGCCTGGGTGCCGATTGACGGCACCTACGACCTCGGCTCCGGCCCCCGCATGACCATGGCCGAGCAGGAAGCCGCCTATCCGCTCTCGCGCTGCATTTCCTGCTGCTGCTGCATGGAAGTCTGCCCGCAGTTCAACGAGCACACCGGCTTCGTGGGCGCGGCGACCATCTCACAGGTGCGCCTGTTCAACACCCATCCCACCGGCGCGGCACTCAAGCGCGAGCGCTTGTCCGCGCTGATGGGCGATGGCGGTATCCAGGAATGCGGTTACGCCCAGAACTGCGTTGAGGCTTGCCCCAAGGAAATCCCCCTGACCCAGTCGATTTCCGAGGTCGGCGGCCCAAGTGATGAAACAGGCCATTGGTGACCTTTTCCGGCAATAGATTTTGTCACTGGGCACTACCCAAACGTGCCATTGCGCCCAACTTCTCCAAGTGTCATCCTCCGTCCCCTCAGTTACATAGGGGGCTCCCCTCAAGCCGAACCTAACACGGCAGCCCACCTGCAATAGAAAGATACAGGTAAGCGGAATCGGGTAACTGAGGTAACTGTCGGACGCAAGACTCGGCCCCGTTCCATCAGTCGGTAATCAGTTACGAATTGCTTAGTTGTTTTTCGTTTCTGGATTACAATTCCCGCTTGCTTTGAGCGCCAAGGCAAGCGTTATCGAGTTGAGGCCACTTCGTGAACACCATATCTCAAGGCCGATTCGCACTGTTGTTCTTACTGGCCGTTGCCCTATGCAGCCAGGCATTCGCGGTGACCAGCACGACCACGCATCGCGTACGCCGCACCACTCGCCGCCGGCACATTGGCAACATCCTCTACCACCCCATGTTCCGGCCCACGCATGAATCCCTGCTGCGCCAGAACGAAGAAATCGATCGCCTGGAGCTGCCCCGCATTCAAGACGACGCGGAATTGGAAGAACTGAAGGCTAGCGGAGAATTGGTTCCTATCCGCGAGAGCTTAGCGTTGCGGTTCGATCCGCGGCTCGATCCCAGCCGCCGCTACTGCCGTCCCTGGACGGCTGATTTCGTTAAGGACCTCAGCGAGGCCTATTACAACGAGTTCCACACTTCGATCCAGGTGAATTCCGCGGTGCGCACCGCGCAGGGGCAAAAGAATCTTCGCCGCCACAACCGCAACGCCGCGCCGGAGAGTGGGGAGACCGGTTCGTCGCACCTGGCCGGCATCACGGTTGACATTCAGCGCCGTGGCCTGAGCCGCGAGCAGATTCAATTCGTGGAGCTGTACTTGCTGGCTCTCAACAACCAGGGCTTGGTGGAACCCGAAGAAGAGCGGCATGAATGGGTCTTCCACATCATGGTCTCCGACCGATACGAAGGATGGCGCGCCCTGAACGTGCCGCCAGCCCAGGCACAGCCTGAGCAGAGCGCCTCCGTGCCGGCCGCCGAAGTGCAACCGGCGTCGCTGGTTGCCCAGCAACCCTAGATCAGGCAGCGGGCACACCGTCGCTAATCGCAAATGGGAAGGGCACGAGTTTCACTCGTGCCACCATTCATCGAAGAAGCGCGCTTCAGCGGCTGAGGGCGCATCAACCGTCAGGTCCGGAAGTGTGATGGTTGCGCCCGCCGGGCGCGAAGGCGAATTGCCTCGCTATTTACGGCACGACTGGAAAGTCGTGCCCTTCCCGCTTACCCTGTCCCAGGTACCGAATCATGATCGTCCTGATGGCCGGCCTGCCCGGCTCCGGCAAATCCACCCTGGCGCTCGAATTGGCGGCGCGAACTTCCGGCATCGTCCTCGGCAAAGACCAAATCCGCAGCGCCCTGTTTTCCAAGGACGTCGAATACTCCGCGGAACAAGACGATTTCTGCCAGCAAGTCATGATCGCCGCGGCCGGTTATATCCTGCGAAAGAATCCCGCCCGCACGGTGTTTTTCGACGGACGCACGTTCTCGCGCCGTGCCCACATCGACCAAGTCGTCCGCGCGGCCGAAGCTTTGCAGCAGCCCTGGCGGATCCTGCTGTGCGTGTGCCGCGACGAGAGCGCGCGTCAACGTCTGGAAGAACAGGCCGCCAAAGGCGAACACCCCGCCCGCAACCGCGATTACCAGCTTTATCTGGATGTCAAGGCGCGCTTTGAAGAAATCACTTTGCCGAAGACCATCATCGACACCGATCAGCCCATCGAGGCGTCCTTGGAGAAGGCGCTGGATGCACTGAGATGAGAATTCCCCGCGCCGGGAAAACCCCGTTAACCACAAAGCACACGAAGTATCACGAAGGTTTCACGTCCTGCGTCTTCCTTCGTGTACCTTCGCGTCCTTCGTGGTTGACCATTTTTTCGTTCTACCGGGAACTTGCTCAAGTTGACCAGGCCAATTTTCGCATGCACTGTCGTACAATGCCCTTTCTGTGTTACTCGATGGAGGAATTACAGATGCGCAAACTCGCACTAATCGGCACCCTATTGTTGTTCTTCCCAACCAGCTGGGCGCAGACCGCGCCCGCCCTGAAGCCGGCGCCCAAACCAGCCGTCCCCGCCACAACCGCCGCTGGTCCAACCGCCATCATCCAAACCACCGCCGGCAACCTGACGTGCACGCTGTTTCCCAAGGCAAGCGCCTATCGGCGTGGCCAATTTCATTGGCTTGGCGCAAGGCACTAAGGACTGGACCAGCCCTGTGACGCAGGTTAAGAAACACGGTGTCCCGCTCTACGACGGCACCATCTTTCATCGTGTGATTCCCGAGTTCATGATTCAAGGCGGCGACCCCGCGGGGAATGGCACCGGCGATCCTGGCTACGCCTTCAAGAACGAAACTTCCCCGCTGCTCAAATTCGACCGTCCCGGACGCTTGGCCTACGCCAATTCCGGCCCAGACACCAACGGCTCGCAATTCTTCATCACCGAGGTCGCTTACGCCAGCCTGAATGGCGGCTACACCATCTTCGGGCAGTGTGACGAGGCCAGTGTGGAGCTGGTGAAGAAGATTGCGCGCATGCCGCGCAATGCCAACGACCGGCCGAACAGCCCGGTAAAGATCGTCCACATCAAGATCGTGAAGCCAGCGGTTGCGCCCAAGCCTGCGGCTGGAACTAAGCCCAGCGGCCCAAGCCAGCAACCAAGTCCGCCGGTAAATTAGTCAGACTCGGGCAAGCACGAGGACCACAGAAAGGACTCCATGACCCGCCAGCCCGGAACCTACGCCGTTTTCACCACTACCGAAGGCACCGTCGTCTGCCGCCTGTTCGAAAAAGACGCGCCCAAAACCGTCGCCAATTTCACCGACCTGGCCGAAGGCAAGCGCGAATGGACCCATCCCATCAGCCGCAAAAAGAGCAAAGACCCGCTCTACCACGGCACAATTTTCCATCGCGTGATTCCGAACTTCATGATTCAGGGCGGCGACCCCGCCGGCACCGGCATGGGCGGCCCCGGCTACCAGTTCGAGGACGAAACCAAAGGCTCGCCGCACAAATTCGACAAGCCCGGCAAACTGGCCATGGCCAACGCCGGCCCCAACACCAACGGCTCGCAATTCTTCATCACGGTGGCGCCGACGGCGTGGCTAACCGGCAATCACACAATTTTCGGCGAAGTGGTCGAGGGCCTGGAGATAGTCGAAAAGATCGTAAGCGTCCCGCGCGGCCGCCAGGACAAGCCGAACAAGGACGTGGTGTTGCAGACCGTGGTGATCGAGCGGGTGTAGCGTTCAGGAAGTGAGGCGCGGACCTGCCCTGAGCGAAGTCGAATGGGCCCTCGCCCGCGTCCAGCCAGAGAGAGTTTCAGGTAGCGCCGGCTGTCCCGCCGGCTGTCTCGAGGGCGTCCTCGCCCTCGGCTGCCGACGGGAGAAACGCTCACCGCTTGGACAGTACGGAAATCTCGCCGCCGCAAGAGCGGCGGATGCAGATTCATCGGGATGCTTCCCAATCATTCTCGCTGCCGGTCGGGCCGACGATGTCTCCGACAATGCGAATCGTCCCCGCCATGCATCCCAGCCAATTTGCAGGGCGCTTCCCCGTAGAGACCGGCACGACCTCAGCCAGGGGCTTGCCAGAGCGTGTCACGCGAATAGGCTGGCGAGTTTTGCGCACCTGCTCCAAGATGCCCAGGCACTTGGCCTTGAACTTCGAAATAGCGACTTCTTTCATAGCCGCTTTATACCATAGTCAATAACTATGGTCAGCTTGCCTTTTGGCTGCGGATCCGAAACTTCGGCGGCTCAGTCTTTCGGCGGAGGAGCGCGGTGCATTACTTTCTGAGCGAGCTTTAGTCGTTCCGTTCAGAATTTAACAATTACCAAGTGTCCTTTCGATGAAGCAACCCGAAACTCGTTAACGTTTTGGAACGGGAGGGGCGCGATCCATTGTCCCTTGCTCATTGGCCTGAGGGTGAGCACGCAGCCGTGCAAGCGGATGAACTCGCGACTCGAAATCTCTCGGAATGTATCCCCTTCGAAGTTCAAGAGGTAGCTTCCCGTGCCCTTGACATTAACCAGTAAGAATGCCTCCGCTTCATCGTAGGTCGGGTGTCCGACGTATTCGTCAGCCGGGGTCAGTTGACCATCGACCGTCACCGTCGCGAAATCTACTTCCCTCATGTAATGTTCAGGGGAATACCAAAACCAGAGCAACGAGCAGGCAACCCCCAGAAGAGTGATGGCGATCAGAGCTTTGGGAGGGGCCTTCATCAAGTCGCTAGGTCAGACAAACAGTGAACACCAGTTCACGTACAAAATATCATGTCCACAGCTCGTGGAGAGTTCTCATGTGAGTGCGGAAGAGCTACGCTTTCTGACCTTCTGCGCCAGATGGCTTCTGCATTCCCAGCGCTGTACTGGGCCACATGGCTATGCCCCTATGCGACTGGCGTAGGATTGTCCGCAACACAAGGTCCCTCGGCTGCGCGGGACGATTCGCGCTGCGAATCGTCCTGCCTCGCTCGGGATGACAGTTTGTGGTGAAGGAGGGATGCTTCGCCTGCGAGGCTCACTCTTCGCTCAGCATGACATGGGTTGCATTGGACTTCTCAATGTAGGTGGCTCTGGAGGCTTTGGAATACGTCCGGCAGGCGGGCGTTCCATTGATTCCAGTCATGGCCGCCGGGGCCGGTATGAAATTCGTATTGAAAATGCCGTTGCGCCAGTAAGGCGGTGAACTTGAGGTTTGCCGGCAGGAGCCCTTCTGGATCTCCGCAGGTTAGATAAAAGTGGGGTGTCCGGCTAGCGTCTACCGTGCGCGCGAGTACGAACGGATCGTTGTCGCGTCGTGTTTGACTTCCCCAGGGGCCGAAGATCGCGGCATGGCCGCGGTATTGACCGATGCGTTTGATTGAAAAAGGACGACTGGGAACGTCGATCGCGGAACTGATCCCCGCGGCAAAAACGAACAAGTCGGGATGTTTAAGAGACAGATTTATTGCGCCAAACCCGCCCATGGAGACTCCGACGATCGCGCGTTGTGCGCGAGTTGAAGCGACGGGAAATCTGGCCTCCACGTCGGAAATCAGGTCCTTTACGATGTAGTCCTCGTAGCGGTCGGCGGGCCTTTTGACAGCGTTCACATAGTAGGAAAAGTTGCCCTCGGGCATGACGAGGATCAGATTGTTCTCGGCGAAGCGGGCGACATCGGAATCGTTGGTCCATTCGCGAAAGTCGCCTCCGCCGCCGTGCAACAGGTAGACGACCGGGAGTTTTGGGCCCGGAGGGATGTTTGCCGGCAGGACAACGCGGTAGGGCATGTCGCGATTGAGAGCTGCGCTGAAGAACGTGACATCGTGCATGACCACGTGGGGGTGAGGCGCGGATGGTCGGGCTTGGGCGGGGTTGGCTTATGGCACGCGGAGGAAAGCAGGAGAAGAGCCAGCAGTCCGATTTCAAATCGACGTCGCAACATGAGGCGATCGTACTCCCGGATTCAGACGGCAGGGCAGTGCGGTCATTGAAAGGTAAACGCAAGGTCCCTCGACTGCGCAGGACGATTCGCGTTGCGAATCGTCCTGCTTCGCTCGGGATGACAGTTTGTGGGCGGGGCACTGCAGAGCTTCGCTCTTCGGACAGCCGAGGGCGGCTGTCCCCACGTGAGTCACACGCCGATTACTGCTACCAGTTCCTTTACGGCGGCGGCACTTTTTTCTAATCCCGCTTTCTCTTCGGGGGTTAGTTTTATTTCGATAATTTGCTCGATGCCTTTGGCGCCTAGCTTTACGGGGACGCCCACGTACAGGCCTTTGATTCCGTATTCGCCCTCTAGATATGCGGCGCAGGGGAGGATTTTCTTTTTGTCTTTTAGGATGGCTTCGACCATTTCGGTGACGGCGGCGCTAGGGGCGTAGTAGGCGCTGCCGGTTTTCAGGTACTTCACGATTTCTGCGCCGCCGTCTCTGGTGCGCTGCACCAGGCGCTCGACCGTGGCAGCGTCCATTAGTTCGGTGATGGGGATGCCGGCCACTGTGGAGTAGCGCGGGAGCGGGACCATGGTGTCGCCGTGGCCGCCCAGGACGAAGGCATTGACATTTTCCACGCTGACATTTAGTTCTTCGGCGATGAAGGTGCGGAAGCGGGCGGAGTCGAGGACGCCGGCCATGCCGATGACGCGCTCGCGCGGAAGGCCGGCCATCTTGTATGCAGCTTGGGCCATGGCATCGAGCGGGTTGGAGACGACGATCAGGATGCAGTTGGGAGAATGCTGAACGGCCTTCGCGACCACGTCCTTCATGATTTTGTGGTTGGTGTTGAGCAGGTCGTCGCGGCTCATGCCAGGCTTGCGCGGGATGCCGGCCGTGATGACGACGATGTCGGAGTTGGCGGTGTCGGCGTAGTCGTTGGTGCCGAGGACGTGGGAGTCGCGTTTCTCGATGGGCATGGCTTCGAGCAAGTCGAGCGCTTTGCCCTGCGGAACGCCTTCGATGATGTCGATGAGGACGACGTCGGCGAGTTCCTTGGACGCAATCCAGTGAGCGGCGGTGGCGCCTACGTTCCCGGAGCCTACGATGGTGACTTTTTTGCGCATGGGATCCTTTCGGAGTTCTTGAACACAGAGGACACAGAGTAACAACGCCACGGATTTTCGCGGATGCGCACGGATCGAACTCCTTCAAATATTTCTTCTCTAGTTCTTATCTGTGAGAATCCATCAGATCCATGGCCGCTTTTCAAGTCGTCTTAAGTGCCCCAGTGTTCATATTCTCGATCATGCAAGTTGCGAATTCGCTGGTTTTTACTTTTGTTGCGCCTTCCATGAGGCGCTCGAAATCGTAGGTGACTTTTTTCTGCAAAATGGTTTGTTCCAGGCCGCGCTCAATCAGGTCGGCGGCTTCGTTCCAGCCCAGGAAACGGAACATCATTACCCCCGACAAAATCACCGAGCCGGGGTTGATTACGTCTTTATCGGCATACTTTGGCGCGGTGCCGTGGGTGGCTTCGAAGATGGCATAGCCGTCGCCGATGTTGGCGCCGGGGGCGATGCCCAGGCCTCCGACTTGGGCGGCGCAGGCGTCGGAGATGTAGTCGCCGTTCAGGTTCGACGTGGCGATGACCGTGTACTCGTCGGCGCGGGTCACGACCTGTTGGAAGATGGAGTCGGCGATGCGGTCGTTGATGAGCAGCTTTTTCTTCCACTGGCCTTTGCCGTGGGTGGCGTAGATGGCTTCGAGAACCGACGTCACTTCGTCGTAGACCGATTGGCGAAAGTCTTCGGTGGCAAATTCGAGGCCAGGATCGATGGACTGGGCATTTTCTTCGATACTGATGTCGGGGTTCTTATCTTTGTTGTCGAGGATCCAGCTTTCGCGCTCGGTGACGACCTGGTTGCGGAATTCCTGGGTGGCGAGTTCGTATCCCCACTTGCGGAACGCGCCTTCGGTGAATTTCTGGATGTTGCCCTTGTGGACTAAGGTCACGCTCTTGCGTCCGCTTTCGAGGGCAAAGCGAATGGCCATACGGACCAGGCGCTTGGTGCCGGTGATGGAGATGGGCTTGATGCCGACGCCGGAGTCGAGGCGCACTTGCTTCTTCCCGCTCTTGAGCATGTCTCTGTTGAGGAATTCGATGAGCTTTGCAGCTTCGGCGGTGCCTTGCTCCCATTCGATGCCGGCGTAGACGTCTTCGGTGTTTTCGCGGTAGATGACGATGTCCATGCGTTCGGGATGCTTCACCGGGGAAGGTGTTCCTTTGTAATACTTCACCGGGCGGACGCAGGAATAGAGATCGAGCACCTGGCGCAGGGTGACGTTGAGGGAGCGAATGCCGCCGCCGACGGGCGTAGTGAGCGGGCCTTTGATGGCGACGCGGAGGTCGCGAATTGCGTCGACGGTTTGGTCGGGGAGCCAGGTGTCGAACTGCGATTTGGCCTTTTCGCCGGCGAACACTTCGTACCAGACTACTCGACGCTTGCCTTGGTATGCCTTATGCACGGCGGCATCGAAGACGCGAACGGAGGCTTTCCAAATATCGCGGCCGGTGCCGTCGCCTTCGATGAAGGGGATGATGGGGTTGTTGGGCACCTGGTATTGCCCGTTGCTGTAGGTGATCCGGGCGCCATCGCTAGGGACCGGAAGACCGTTGTAGGAAACCGCCATTCAGAACTCCTCGGGGATGGTATGGAAACGCATCATTATAAAGGCTGGCGGCGGGCGGCGGGAAACGAAGGTAGCGGTTTGGCCCCTCGCCACGGATCTACGACATTATTTCGCTTTGAGGAAAGGCTAAATCTTGAAGCGCGTAGGACGTGGAGAACTGCCGAGAAAAATCTTGTTACCTGGGTTTGACATGGGCGTGACGGAATTGTCGGTACAATACGGCGTGCGCATGCGAATACCTGACTCACTTTTTCTTCGGCTGTCCGGTGGACGGGCTTTCGTTCTGCTTGCGGCTTTGGCGATGGCGGCGCCGGCGTGGGGCCAGGAGCAGACGCCGGCTGCGCCACAGCCATTGCCTTCGAATCCTTCAGCAGTGCCGAGGTCCGAGCCGCCACCGCACCGTTTTTGGGATCGCACCAATATTTTGCTGTTCTCGGGCGTGGCACTGTTCCGCGGACTGGACTACGCTTCGACTCGTAATTTCGAGGCGCGCGGCAGGACGGAAGTCTTGTTGCCTCAGAGTGTCGTAAACAATTCGGCCGCATTTGCCGGAGTGGAAGCGGGAGGAACGGCGGCATCGGTTGGGCTTTCCTATTTGCTGCACCGCACGGGACACCACAAGATGGAACGATGGCTTTCCATCGGGCATATTAGTGTGGCAGGGGTCGGCGTGGTGTGGAATTATTCGCTGGAGTCGAAACATCCGCAGTGATGGCTATCTACGGGTCGCGGGACTAGTAATCGCCGGTCATTTCCAGGACCGAGCCGCCATCGGTCACAAGTTCATCGTCTCGCACGGGATTTCCTAAGCGCAGTTTGAGCCGCGCCCTCGCCCGGCTGTTGTTGGCGACCTCGAAAGTGCCGGAGCAGTCTGTCTTGGCGTAGGGCAAGTGATGCAACGAAGGGCCGCCGCCTTCGATTTCTGCCTCAAGTGATCCGGCCGAAGAGCTCGCGCGAAAGACCCAGCGCATTGCTTTGGGATCGCGGCAAGTCTCGCGCAGCTTGCGAAACACATAAGACTGGTCGTGGTGCCACAGGATCGCGGTGCGAAAGACGAGGCCCAGGGGCATTTCGTAAACCAGCGCCTCCAAGGTTGTGAGGCGCCCGTCGGCCTGCGGGAAGCAGGCGTGCGTCCAAGTCCAAAAACGCCGATGACGGAAGCCGCAGTTGTGGCCTTGCACGCCGAAGCCGAGAGGGTCGCCGCCGAAGACCCGATTGTTGAGACGAATTTCTCCGGAGAAGGTAGCGTCGGAATGAGGGGTGCGGGAAAAACCGATCCAGCCTTTGTTGCTGAGGGTGACGCCGAAATTGGAACGGTAGCGTAAATCCCAGGTGAGGTGGTGTCCGCGGACATCGAGGGCGCCGCGGCAGGAGCCGTCTTCGATTCGGTTGGGACCGGCTTGCAGAACAACTGGTGCGCCGCGTGCGCTGAGCTGCAAGGCTTCGAGGGGAAACTCCTGAATGAAGGTCTCGGGTTTTTCGCCGCGCGGGAACCACGTGGCCCACACCTGTACCGGACCCGCGCCGGCTAGGCCGGACAGCCGTTGCGTCCGGGATTGGCCAAGAGATAACGCAACCACCATGCGCCCGAGTTGTCGGCTACGCCGAAGCGCAGGAACCATGATTCGTAGCGGCGGCGCATGCGGGGCCGGGTGAACGGTTGGTTCAGCGTGGTCATCTTGCTTAGTCTACAGATCGTGGACTGACTTGATTTAGACCTCAGCGGTGGGAACCGACACTTGATCTGCAGCATTTCTCTTGAGGTCGACGAAAAGGCCCCGCGTCTCAGGTTCGGAATCCGATCTCGCAGCGTGCGCGGGCGGGACGCCCGCACGACAGCCGGCGAGACGCCGGCGCTACGGTTCAGCAGAGGCGGTTGAAAATCTCGCGCGTGGTTTGGCAAGTCTGCAAGAGTTCGGCTTCGAGTCCATCGGGAAAATCGCGCCCTAGAATTTGGGAGACTAGCTTCTCGGTGACCTGGTTGGCGTGTTCGGTGGCGGGAAGCCATTTGCGGGCGCGTCCCACTACCAGGCGGACCACGTGCTCGACGGTGCGTAGCAGTTCGGCGGCGTGGTCGAGGGTGGCGGCGTCGGATTTTTGCAGACCGCCGCTGGCTACGCAGCGCCACAGGCGGTCGCGCAGGCTGCCGCTCTTGTCGTGGACACGGTTGCGCAGAAGCAGGAATGCGGTAAGGAAATCGATGTCGTAGATGGCTCCAGGAGAAGTCTTGAAACTGTTCTCCGGAGACTCGACGGCGTCGAGCTTGGCGCGCATGTCGCGGATGGCGGCTTTGAGATGGATGTCGGCGGCGAAGCGCTGAAACAGTGTCTGAGTGGCCGCCATGGAGCGCTCCGCCAAGTCTTTCGCGCCGGCGAGGAAGCGCAGTTTGGTGTACATGAGCGCTTCCCAGGGTTGCGCTTCGTGCTTGAAATAAGCTTCCAGTTGCGTGGGAGTGACCAGCAGTTCGCCCTCGCCGCCGCGCGGACGCAAGCGCGCATCAACGGGGAAAGCCATGCCATCGCGGGTGTAGGCGGCGAGCGCCTGCACCAGTTTCTCGGCGGACTTAGTCAGCGCCTCGCGGTCGCGGTCTTCCTCGCATACGAACAGGACGTCGGCATCGGAGAGCAGATCGAATTCCGCGCTGCCCAGGCGTCCCAAGGCCATCACGGCGAGGCCCGCGGGGGAGCCGACGATGCTGAAGGCGGCCGCGATGGCGTCTTCCGCGGCGGCGGTGGTGGAGGCCAGGGAGTCGTAAACGTCCCGAGGATCGGTGATGTCACGCGCTCCGGAGGCGAAGATCCGATGGCGGTAGTGTTGCCGCAGCAGGGAGAGCTTTTCGCCGTAGGGAGCGGGCGAATCACCCAGGTATGCAAAGACCGGATCGCGCGCGGTGCGGTTTGATCCGAGCGAACTCGCGAATAGATAGCCGCTGCTCACGCGCGAAGGCTCCCCTTGGCTTTGCGGATCCGACAGCGCGGCAATTTCCTCGGGATAGCGGACGAGGATGCCGGTCAAGTAGTCGCTGGTCTCGAACAAGGCCAGAGAGCGGGTCACCGCCTCGGGATTCCGGATGAGCGCCGAGTAGCGCTCCGAACTGGTGAAGGCGGACCAAAGAAAACGGAGAAGATTGGCGCGCGCCTGCGGGCTCAAGCCTTGGCGGGTGAGGGTTCGGTAGAGTTCGGGTGAATCGGCCGCCAAGCGGTGCAGAACTTGTTGATTGGATAGATCCGAATCCGGATCGAGCGTGCCGCGCAGTTCAAAGGCCGCGTCCGGCGCATGTTCCTGGCCCCGGGTTTGCTGCTGGTAAATAACCCGGCGGTAGATTTCGCCCACGGCCGCCATGCGCTGCTTGACGATGCCGACCAAGTCGCCGATGCGGTACTCGCCCGGGGCGTAGCCCTCCATGGAACGCTGCAGAATGCGGAGGTCCGACTTGGCCACGGGCAAACGATGGGTCTGCTGGCCGAAGCGCAGTTGTAGCCGGTGCTCCAAGTGACGCAGAAATTCGTAAGCGCTGCTCAGGTCGTGGAATTCCTTGCCGCTCACGTGGCCCTTATCGTGAAGTTTTTGCAGCGAGAACAGGGTTCCACCGGAACGAAGCCAGGGCTCTTTTCCGCCATAGACGCGTTGCAGGCACTGAACAAGGAATTCGATGTCGCGAATCCCGCCGCGGTCGACTTTGACGTTGATGCTCTGGCCGAGCGATTCGAGCGCCGGCAGCTGATGACGCCTGGCGTGCATTTTCTCGCGCGCCAGCAGCGCGGTCTTGATGGCGGCGAAATTCACCTGCTCGGTGTAAACGTGAGGCTCGACGGCGCGAATGAACTTCCGGCCTAAGCCCAAGTCTCCTCCCGAGTAGCGGACCTTGATAAGCGCTTGCCGCTCCCAGTCATGGGCCTCGGCTTCGTAGTAGCGCAGCGCGTGCGAGAAACTGATGGCGAGTTCGCCTTCGCCGCCTTGCGGACGCAACCGCAGGTCGATACGGAACACCGGGCCTTCGGAGGTAACCCGCGACAGGATCTCGGTAACCTGCTGCGCCAAACGAACAAAGTATTCGCGGTTGGAAATGGCGGCGGCCGGGGGCGCTTCCCCATCGCCGAAGATAAACATCAAGTCGACATCCGAACTGTAGTTGAGTTCGCTGCCTCCCAGCTTGCCCAGGGAGAGAATGGCAAAAGGCGTGTGCACCAGGCGGCCCTCCGCGTCGAAGTGCTGGGGCGAATCGAAACGATGGCCAAGGCGGGTATCGGCTTCACGCAGCGCGTGCTCGATCAGCACATCGGCCAGGGCCGAGATTTCGGCGGTGGTCTCCGCCAGCGGGGCAATCTTAAGCACATCGCGCAACATGATGCGGATGTATTCCCGGCGCTTGAATCGGGCCAGGGTCAGGGAAATGTCGGCTTCGAACGAACGAGCGCGGAAACGCGCCAGGGCCTGATGAAACTCCTCGCGGGAGAGGCTTCGGTCCAGATTCCGATCGCGCAGGAAGGACGGCAGAATGTCGATATTCTGCAGCAGGGTTTCGCTCAGAAAGCGGCTGTGGCCGAACACCACCAGGGCGTAGTGAGCGAGCGAGTTGTGTTGGTCGAGCAGATGAACGATTTCAGGGGACTGCCCGAGCAGGCGGTCGAACAGCATAAGCGCGGAATCGGGATCGGGAGACTCAGCCAGCAGCGAAGGTAACGAGGCGGCCAAAGCCGGAGACAATTTTGCGCGCAAAGCGGCAAGCAAGGCGCGCGAGATTTCCGGCGAATGGAACGGAATGACCGGCCGACCGGGGCGCGGCTGAGCGGGGAGGGATTCAGTCTTGCCCGCGCTGGATGCGGGTAGGCCGGTGCGACCCGCTGGGGTTCGGCGAAGCGGCGGATTCGGCTCGCTTGGCGGTTTGCTAATGGACAATGTGCTGGGCTCGAAAATTCAGCATAGCACGGGAGAATAGAGCCGCAGCGGCGTGCCCGAGCTTCGGCGGGAGCGAGAACGACTACGCTCTCGAGATACCCGGCGAGACGCCGGCGCTACGGGTCTGCTGCCCACCAGTTACCACCTCTGCTTGCCGAAAGTCTTTCGTACTCCAATCGCGTTGTAGCGCCCCCAAGGCCCGTTGGGTCCGAGGTCGGCTGCGCCGAGATTGGTGTTGCGGGCGCCGAGGCGGTCAAACAGGAAATGCTGGGTCACTCGCAGTTCGAATCCTTTGCCCAAGTAGATCGCCCCGCCCCAGGAATGCTCGATGCCGATTGCGTCGAACGACCAAGTGTAGAGCGTCTGCGGGATGTTCTTCCCGAACAAGAAGCTGGGCTGGCCAAAAACCATAAAGCGGCGCAACGGCCCGCGGCCAAAAGGACGGACTTCGAGCAGTCCTGAGAGCATGTAACGGGCAAATTCGCTGCAGGGAGCGTTCTGGCCTCCGAAGCTTCCCGCGTTGGCAGCGCAGAGGTTAGGGTCGATTTCATTGTGCGGCGGCGCAAGATCGAATTGCGCATATCCGTAAAAAGTGTCGCGCGGAAGCAAGAAACGCTCCGACGACGCATCTTGGGTGGCGTGTTCCTGCGCTCCCGCCACTCCGCACAATGCCAAGCAAATGAACATCCACGGCAGATGCTTCATCAAAGCCCTCCGGGAAAACAGTTCGTGATGTTGGGAAAGCTGCAGGTCCGGCAAACGGGCCGGACCGGTGGACTTAGCCGGGCAATTCCAAGTAGTGGTGCAGTTTGGTAAGGAAGCGGGCCAGACGCGCGATTATTGCGTCGCAGAAAACGCGACGTTTCGCGCGGCTCGCCCAGATCCTTCGCTGCGCAAAAAGCGCTTGCTCAGGATGACAATCAAACTGCACCACTACCCAATTCCAAGACGTATTGCATCGCCCAAGCGCGAAATTGGGACATTGTACTATCGCCAGCAAATAAGTCCATGCCGGTATGGCGGCTCGGCCGCAGCGACCACCGGATTGCGGCAAACCGGGCGTTGCCGTCTGAGTTTGCATGCCGTACTTCCCTTCCGCTATGCTGGCGGGGCGGCTTTATTTGTCATGCCGCGGGAGGACTACGTGGGATTGCGCAAATCTATTTTTCTGGGGTTGGTTCTGATGATGGCTACGTCGCTGTTTGCCGGGTCCAGCATTTATTCGTTCACTTTGCCCTCGATTGACGGCGATCCCATACCGCTGGCCAACTTCAAGGGTAAAGTGGTTTTGTTGGTCAACGTAGCCAGCCGCTGCGGCTTCACACCGCAATACGCCGGGCTGGAAGCCGTGTACACCAAGTACAAGGATCAGGGGTTTGTGATTCTGGGCTTTCCCGCCAATAATTTCGGCGGGCAGGAGCCGGGCACCAACCTGGAAATAAAGACGTTTTGCTCGACCAAATACAACGTGACCTTTCCTATCTACGGCAAGGTTTCGGTGAAGGGACCAGACCAAACGCCGCTTTATCAATATCTGACAAAAGAGGCAGACCCCTCGCATAGCGGCGACATCAAATGGAATTTCACTAAGTTCCTAGTGGACCGCAACGGCAACGTGGTGCAGCGCTTTGAGCCGGCCGTGACGCCTGAGTCCCCGGAAGTGACCTCAGCTATCGAGAAACTGCTCAAGCCCTAGCGAGCTTCGGCAGGGTGAAATGTGGGTCTTCCACCGACCGTTCGGGCGGCTTCCTACGCAAAACCGTATTCAAATGCATTATTCCTTCTATAACCTGGATTAATGACGGTCTAAACTATTGCATCTACTAGAGTTAGGTTTGGCTACTGTATTGCATGTAGACCTTCCGGAGAGCGCCACTCATATGGGACAAGAAGTTTCAGTTTCGTATCAGGCTGTGAAGAGCAAGGTCTACAAGCTGATCGATGCCCTAGTTGAGGACATCAAGACTGAGGGGGACGTTCAGGAGTCCATGAAGCGATGGTGGAAGCTAATCCACCCTGCGGACCGGCCGGTGGCCCGGAAGTATCTGTTAGCGGTACTGCAGAAGTCCAACGCCAGTCTAGAGGCGATTACGGACGGATTGGTCGACTTCAAGGAGTTCGAGCGAACCCGCGAGCCGGAAACGGTGAAGCCCCCGAAGCTGCAACGCTTGGCGAGCCAGGCTCAAGCTGTCAGTCCGATGTAGAAACAGCTTTTTGTCCCAGGTATTTCGAATGGTGATTGACGACACGCGGAGTCGCGTGTCGTTTTGTTTTTAGCCGCTTTTGTAGCGGTTGAGTACGTCGTCGCGCGAAACCACTCCTTCCAACTTGCGCAGGTCGGCTCGGCTGACCACCGGCACCACCGGTGACTCATTGACATAGCGCAGCGCTATGTCGAGCGGTTGATCGGGATGCAGCCAGGGGAGTTGGCGCATGGGAAGGACGGAGCGCAAGCTCAGTTCGCCCTTGCCTTCGTTGACCATGGTCTGGACTTGTTCCCTGGTAATCGCGTTCCAACCACTCGGACTTAGACGGACCAGCAGATTGTTCGAAGAGGATTCCCCCAGATGCCGTAAGACCTGGGCGAGGGGTTCGTCGTCGTCCAACACCGGAACGGTGACGGGCTGCATCGCATCCTCCACGCGCAAGACGCTTTCGTCCCGTTGTTCTTCCATGGACGGCAATTCCAGCCCATCCTGCCGGGTGAGCACGTCGAAAATCGGCGTCGGCAAAAGGCCGCGGGAAATCACGTAGGCGAAGGTGTTGGCCACGATGACCGGCAAGATGATGGAATAGTTTCCGCTGACTTCCAGCACCATGAATACCGAGGTCATGGGCGCGCGTAGGAATCCCGCGAACAAGACTCCCATGCCAACCAGGGCGTAGGTTCCCGTCGAGCCGGCCAGGTGGGGAAAGAAAATGTGCTCCACGCCGCCCACGCACGCGCCCAACATGGCCCCGATGAAAAGCGTAGGAGCAAACATGCCGCCCGGAGTTCCGCTGACGAAAGACAAAATGGTGGCGATGATTTTGAGACCCGCAAGAATGCCCAGCAGTTGCCAAGTGAATTGGCCGTGGATCGCCTGATCCATCACGTCGTAGCCGGCGCCCATGACTTGCGGAGCGCCCAGTACGCCGATCAGTCCAATAATCAGGCCGGCGACGGCGGGCTGGAAATACTGCGTCCATCTGGGAAGGGCTTTAAGCCGGGGGCGCAGAGTGGTTATGCCGCCGGCGAACACAACCGAGGCCAGACCTCCGGCCAATCCCAATACCGAGTAAGCAATCAGTTCGGCGGGTCGAACCATGCCCACGGGAGGGATCCGAAAGAGGGACTCGGAGCCGAGGAACCAGCGCATCACGACTACGCTGGAAACAGCCGACAACACGACGGAGCCAAGAATGCCCGCGCTCCAACGCCCAATCACCTCTTCAATGACGAACAGGACGGCAGAAATGGGAGCATTGAACGCGGCGGCCAGTCCGGCGGCGGCTCCAACTGGGGCGATCAGGCGCATACGTTCCCGCGAGAGATGCAAACGGCGTCCAAGGGCCGACGCCAAGCCGGCCCCAATCTGCAGCGATGGGTCTTCCGGGCCCAGCGATTGCCCCGAACCGATGGCCAGCGCGGCGGTGATGAATTTTCCAATCGCGGTGCGGAAAGGAACGAAGCCGTTGTAGATGTACAACGCGGCTTTGGTTTGGTTCACCCCACTGCCCCGCGCCAAGGGGAAAACATGGATGACGAGGAGCGCAATCACTAATCCGGTCAGGCTGGGGGCGAGAAGAAGACGAAGTGTGGTGGGGGCTCCGGACCCCAGCAGATAAATCCGGCTCCATTCAATGGCGAAGCGGAAACAAACCACGGCTAGACCCGCGAAAATGCCAATAAACACGGAGAGGACGAGAAAGAAGCGCTCCTCGCGAAAAACGAAATGGAACAACGATCGCGCGGAGGGACCTGGCATAACCGCTGCGCGCGCCGGTTCCTGGCGCGGCGGGATTGTTTCAGGCTGCGTCTTGGCCGGCGCCTCCACCTTCAATTGCCTCCATGCAACTTTGAGATTAAGAGCAGCGCCTGGTCGGTCGCGGTTGGAGCCGCGCACGATCCATTGGTTTGCCGCTCGATGGCGAAGACTGAGTCCATTGCGGTGTCGACCAAGTCTGGATTCTGGCGGAGCCCATGATCGCTGATGCGGGGCCGCAGGTCGCTCCAGCGGGCTTGCAACAACTTTACGTCATTGTCACTCGTCGAGAGCGACCTAGGTTGACTAAGGACCAAGCATGCTTTTAAGCGTTTTCCCGCGCTTTCAAACGCTTCGATCACTCTTCGATGTCGCTCCGCCGCCGAAACCTGCCGACGGAAGGGATCCAATTGCAGCACAAGGGTAGCGGTTTGCAGCAGATCGGTGCTTTGCGCGTCTTGCGGATTGCCGGCAACCGCTTCTTGCAGGTAGCGCTGGGCGGAATCGTAACGGCCCAGCTCGAAAGCCGCGCGGCCTGCTCCCGCGAGAGCGGAAGCATTCCGGCGATCGAGCCTCAGAGCATCGCGGTATTGAGCCAACGCGTGCTCGTAGTCTTGCACTTCCATAAACGAGTCAGCGGCACGCAAGTGGAGAGGTGAATCCTCTGGCAAGTTGGCGGCAAGAGCAATTAATTCAGACTGCGCCTGTGTCACGGCGTTTTCACGCAGCAGGAACTGGATGAGCTCCAGCCGGGCGACGCGGCGATGGGCATCGGGATGGTCGGGCCAGGCCGCATAGATGGCATTGTGGTAGTAACGAAGCGCTAGGTCCATCTCTCCCTTGGCAGCATAAATGCGGCCCAGCTCGAGGTTGGTGGTTCCGTTCTCCGGCTCTCTTTCCGAAGATTCAGCAAGTAAGCGTGGGCTTCGTCGGTGCGGTTGAGCGCCGCCAGCGCTTGCGCCAGGCTCAACTCATAGGTGTAGTTGTTGGGAGAATAACGCAGGGCGGAACGGAATGAGTTCACGGCTTGGTCGGACTGTCCGTTTTGCAGGGCGGCCACCCCTCGGCTAAACCAGCGGTCGCCAAGAAATTGCTGCTCGCGAAAATAGACTTTCGATATCCCAGCAACCGCCAGGAAGCTCAAAACAGCCAGCACGGAAAGTGCAAGCAGGACGGCCGGCTCGCGCGCCGCGTACCACTTGAGGTTCTGGTCCTCTCCGGCCGGAACGGCGGCACGAACCTCGGGTTGAATCTCTGCTCTCAGCTTTCGACTGGCCTCAGGTTGTCAATTCTTTCACAACTATGTGCTCCTGTGCTGAGCCGCATCTCGAAGGGTAGTTGCACACCTTGAGCCGTCAGTAATGAATTGTCATTCCGAAGCGCGGCGGTATCGCGCGAGGAATCTGCTGTCACGCTTGCGGAAGCAGATTCCTCGCCGATAAAACCGGCTCGGAATGACAATCGCTACCCACGCACCTACCAAGCCGCACCGGCACCGCGGGCAAACGTTAGGACGAGCTTTCTGGCGAATGCAATACGCGGAAGGTGTTGCCCCCGTTCGACCACACCAGCAGCAGAGCATCTTGGCCCTTCGGCACATTTGCCAGCGCATGCTGGACGTCCGTGGCAGACTCGACCGGATGACGATTCACTTGCACGATCACGTCACCACGCTCCAGTCCGGCATTGTCGGCGGAACTGCCGGGCTCGACGTTCTCGATGACCGCACCGTGAACCTCGCTGGGCGCCTGAATCTGCTCGCGAAGATCAGGGGTCAAGTCGCCGAGGCCGATCCCCCAGCGCGCTTTGCCGTGCTCAGCACCGGGACCTGCTTCCGCTTCGGCGGAGCGGTGATTCATATCCTCCAGCGTGACCGGCACGCTTATGTCTTTGCCGTCGCGCAGGATGCCCAAAGTTATCTTTGTTCCGGGCTGCTTTTCTCCCACCGCAACCTGCAGTTGCCCGGCATCCGTGACCTTCTGGCCATCGATTTCTTTGACCACGTCGCCGATGCGCAAGCCAGCCTTGCCTCCCGGAGAATCGGGTTCCACCTGCGTGATGACCGCACCGGTATTGTTGGTTAGGTTAAAGAACTTGGCGTTGTCTGGCGTAACATCGGTGATTCCGACTCCAATGTAGCCGTGACTCACCTTGCCGTATTGAATCAGCGTCGCCACCGTGGGCTTCGCGATCTTCACGGGAATCGCAAATCCCATCCCGGAAAACGTGCCGGAAGGCGAAATCAGGAATGTGTTGATGCCGATGACCTGGCCGCGCGCATCCACCAGCGGCCCACCCGAATTTCCAGGATTTATGGCGGCGTCGGTCTGGATGAACTCACCGGGCTTGCGCGGATCCGAGGAATCCGGATTGGGACGATTCACCGCGCTGACAATTCCGCGAGTCACGGTGAAACGAAATCCGTAGGGATTGCCGAATGCAAGAACGGTCTGCCCGGGAAGAACATCGGTCGAGTCTCCCCAAGGCACACTGGGAAGTTTGGCGTCGTCCACTTTAATGACCGCCAGGTCGGTCAGAGGATCGGTTCCGACGAGCCGCGCCTTCAGAACGCGCCGGTCGCTGGTGGTGACGCGAATATCCACCGCGCCATCGACCACGTGATTGTTAGTGACGATGTAGCCGTCGGGCGAGATGACGACCCCGCTGCCGATGCCATGTTCAATTTGCGGTTGTTGCCGCATGCCGGGCCCAAAGAAGCGGCCGAACGGACCATTCGGACCGCCAAAGAATTGCTGCATGCCGTCGGGCAGCTGTTCCTCGGCCTGGGTTGGCTTGCCTTTCGAGGTGACCGCGACGTTCACCACCGCCGGCGTCACCCGCGCCGCCAAGGTCTCCATGGCGTGGTCCAAGGAGAGCAAAGCGCTCACGCTTTCGGCGCTCAAAGGAGCGTCGGCTGGGGCTGCGGCTGCCGCGTTTGCGGGCGACGGCCGCGCGCATTCATACATTGCGAAGCCCGCGGCGACGGCCAGCGCCAACGAAGGCGCAATCAGCCATCGTTTTAAGTTGGCTGAAAAATGTTGCTGGATCCAGGTTCGTTGCTTTCATGTTCGCCATCCTTTCAAAATAGGTGGTACAACTAATTCGTTAGTTATTGCAATCGCACGACCGCCCGCTTTTGACTTTGCCTCCCTAAGTAACTTTTCGCTGAATCTTCTTGCTGGCGGGATTGCTTCTGAGCCGCAGCACGGTCACGCGCCACACGCAAATCTGATACGTCGCCGGGTTTGGCGAGCCTCCTGGTCTCCATCGACAACCAGCAAGTAGCTCTCGCTAACCACGAAATGGTTCGCGTCCGAGCTCTTTGACTTGCACCGGCGTGGGTCCACTCGCAGCATGCTCCATGCCATTCTGGAAGAAAGCTAAGTCCGCGATGCGCTGCGAATCCATATTCGGCGGTGCGACCTTCGCCGCCACGCGGGCACCTGAATCTATCGGTTCCCTACCCTCAGCGCGCGCCTGAATCGGTTTCGCCACCGCTAGCGTTGATCCTGGCACCTTAGCCACAGTCCCCGCCTGCTTGGTGCTTGCAACGACGGGCAAGTTCTTCGGCGGGCGGTCTTCGAAGGCCACCAGTTTCGGAGCGTGAACCAGCAGCGCAACGCATGCCAGCGCGAAAACCGCAACCAACGGCACCGCGGGTTTCCACACCTGGGTTGTGGCCAGAGGACGATTCCGGTCAAGAATCCGCGCGACTCGCAACGAGGTCTGGCGCAGCCGGCTCACCGCTGCTTGAGCCAGCACGGCGCTGCGGCGAAGCAGATTCTTTTCGGCCAAGTGCGCCAAGCATTCTGCGTAGGCGCGCGGACTGGCAGTTTCCTTGAGGACGGCATCGTCACAGGCAATTTCGCGCTCCAAGGAAACTCTGCGCTCGATCCACCACACCGCCGGATGGAAAAACAGCAGCGCCTTCACGATCTTCTGAACGAGGTTGGTCCAATCATCCCAGCGGCGTAAGTGAGCCAACTCGTGCAGCAGAATCTGCCGCAGTTCCGGCGTGGAGAGATCCTCCATCAATTCCTTGGGCAGGACCACTGCCGGTCCTGCGAAGCCGATGGCGACTGGAGCATGGACCCGCTCGGAGGTGCAGATCTCGACTCGCCGGCTTTGTCGCCAGCGCTCAAGCGCCTCGCGCAACATCGGGTCGAGGGTGCTCGCGTCCACTCTGACGCAGCTTTTCCGCAGTGCGTACAGTTGCCAGAAGCCGGCGCCAACCCTCGCCAGGGCCAACCCAGCGAGCGCTGCCCAAACGCCAAACACGTAGAGCGCCCAGGAACCGGGCAGCGTGATCGCCGCATGGCTCGTTGCGGTTCCGGATTGAACAGTGCGCACGCCCCACCCTCCGGCCGACCCGAACAACGGCAACGCAGCAATGGCAACTAGAGCGGAGAACCAAACGGCAAATCGTGTGCCCGCATTCCGGCCGGGCACAACCCGCAGCAGGCAACTGGCAAAAGCCGTGACCAGCGCGCCTTCCACCAGGCAATACCCCATCCGTTCGGCCGAGGCCTGAGCAATCAGTTCGACGGGGATAATCATGGCCGGCTCACTTGCTCCCTTCCAACAACTGGCGCAAGCGATCCAACTCCTCGGCGTCAATGCTCTCATCTTCCAGAATATTCAGCACCAGCAGTTCACGGGAATTGCGGAAAAAACGGCTCAACAGGTGCCGCACTTCGACCCGCGTTGCGTCTTTCTGGGCAACCTGGGCGGTGTAGATATGGGCGCGCCCATCCTTCTCGTGCTTCACATAGCCCTTCTTTTCGAGAATGCGGATGGTGGTCAGCACGGAGTTGTAGGCCAGCGCCGGCTTCTGCGTGAGCCCGGCCAGGATCTCGTGCACCGTGGCGGACCCCTTGCTCCACAGCACGTTCATCAGCCGCAGTTCGGCTTCGGTGAGGGTCGCGGATTTATTTCGGGGCAATGCAGCTTCCTCCGCCAGTTGTTCCGTCTCTAGACGCGAGCTTTATCATAGCAACTAAATCATTAGTTGCATAGTAGGGGCCGCAGGTTGCCTGGCGAAATTCCCCTCAGGGCTCCCTCCGCGGCCTCTGCGGATGTTCTCGGCGATCTCCGCGCTTCAACACTTTGTTTTTTTGTGTATCCAGACCAAAAATCTTAAAACCGCAGAAGACCCAGAGAAGGTCCGTCACCCAGATCGCCTTCGCCGGATTTCGTGCCGAAAGCGGCGGAATTGTGCCAAAATGCACGCTGCTCCATCGAGGAGACGCTAACTACATTGGAAATCTATCGCTGGATACCCCCCGAAGCTCTGAAAATTCTGCTCGTCCTTTTCTTGTCGTTCTTGATCGGTTTGGAACGGGAGGAGCGCCAATCCGCGGCGGGGTTTTATGGGTTCGGCGGAGTACGCACTTTCCCGCTCATCGGCCTGATCGGCTATTCAATTGCCCTTATCTCAGGCGCGCAGCTCATCCCGGTCACTTTGGGCTTCTTGGTGGTTGGCGGTTTTCTGTCGCTTTCTTACTGGCACAAGCTTTCCACTTCCGAAACTCCCGGCGTTACCTCGGAGATGTCCGGCCTAGCCACTTACCTGCTGGGCGCGCTGGTTTATTACGACCATCCTTGGATTGCCACGACTCTATGCGTGGCCAGCTTGCTGCTGCTCGAACTCAAGGCAGGTTTGGAAAGGGCTGCCACCCGCGTGGCGCCCGGAGAACTGCTCACTTTCGCCAAGTTTCTGCTGCTCACGGCAGTCATTCTGCCCATTCTTCCCCGGCAGGAATTTGGGCCGTTCCACATCAATCCTTTTAAGACGTGGCTGGTGGTGGTCGCGGTGAGCACCATTTCCTACGGTAGTTATGTCCTGCAAAAGCTGACGAAAGGACGCGGCGGAGTCGTGCTGGCCGCGATTCTTGGCGGAGCGTATTCCTCCACGGTCACCACGGTGGTGATGGCGCGGCGGGCCAAGCAGGAGCAACATCCGCATCTGTTTGCGGGTGGGATGTTGATCGCGTCCGGCATGATGTACCTGCGTCTGATTGCCCTGCTGGCGCTGTTCAACCGTCATCTGCTATCGCTGTTGGCCCTTCCCTTCGCTGTGCTTGCGGGCCTCGCGGTCGCCGTGGGCTGGTTTTGGTCACAGCGGCCAGATGTCGATACGTCGAAGGTGGAGCGGAAGTATGAGCCGGGAAATCCGCTGGAGCTGACGGCGGCATTTTCCTTCGCGCTTCTGTTCCTGGCCATGTTGGTGGCCACGCAGTTGGCGGTGACCTATCTCGGGCGAACGGGGGTCAACACTCTTGCGGCCATTATGGGCGTCACCGACGTGGATCCCTTTATTTTGGGAATGACCCAGGCCGCCGGCGCACTCACTCCTCTGAAGCTCGCGGCCGAGGCCATTCTGATCGCCGCGGCCAGCAATAATTTAGTTAAAGGGATTTACGCCTATAGCCTTGCGGATCGAAAGACTGGCATTCAAGGCATCTGCTTGCTGGCGGCTCTCGCTTTGCTCGGGCTTGCGCCTTTGTTGTGGCTTTGAGTTCCTCCCTAGCCAGTCGGGTGCCTGGTGCCCCGCTCGGTTGACGCACTTGTGAGCGCAGCATAAAATTCTCGCTCTCAACGAACGTGGCCCTGTGACCGAAGAAAGCGTTTCGCACTATCGCATTCTGGAGAAGCTCGGCGCGGGCGGCATGGGCGAGGTTTATCGGGCCGAGGACACGCGGCTCAAGCGCGCTGTGGCGCTGAAATTCCTCCCTGCAGATCTGGCTAGCGGCGGGCAGGCGCTGGAACGCTTTGAACGGGAAGCGCAGGCGGCTTCCGGTTTGAATCATCCGAACATCTGCACTATTTACGACATTGGCGAACACCAGGGCCGGCGATTTATCGTGATGGAGTGCCTGGAAGGCGAAACCCTGAAGCAGGTCATCGCTTCCGGCCGGCTCGATACTGCGCGGACGCTCGACCTCGCCATTGAGATTGCGGACGCGCTCGATGCCGCGCATCAGAAAGGCATTGTTCATCGCGACATTAAGCCGGCAAACATTTTCGTCACGGCGCGCGGGCAGGCCAAGATTCTTGATTTCGGCTTGGCAAAATTAACCGCGGCTTCCGGCGGACGCGGCGCGATAGGATCACCAGCGATCGACGACGCGGCGACCATGGGTGCCACGGCCCGCGATCTCACCAGCCCCGGTCTGGCCATGGGCACTGTAGCTTACATGTCTCCCGAGCAGGCGCGCGGCGAAGATGTCGATGCGCGGGCGGATCTGTTCAGCTTTGGCGTGGTTTTATACGAGATGGCCTCCGGCCGGCAGCCTTTTGCCGGCAACTCGACCGCGATCATCTTTCACAAGATTCTGGCGGAAAATCCGCCGCCGGTGACACGGATTGATCCTGGCCTGCCGACCGAGTTCGACCGCATTATCGGCAAGTGCCTGGAAAAGGATCGCGATCTTCGCTACCAGGTCGCGTCTGAAATTCGCGCCGACTTGAAGCGGCTGAAGCGCGACACCAGTTCCGGGCGGACGGGCGCGATTCATGAATCGCCGGCCAGCGGCACGGCGCAGGTTTCCCCGGCCCCATCCTCTGACCACCGCACGGCGCTGACCGCACCGCCTCAGTCGCCCGTCGCGCGCGATAGTTCCGATTCCCAAATGGTCGCAACCTTGGCCGGCCGGCACAAGAAAAGTCTCTTCGCCGCGATGGCAGCGGCGCTTATCGCACTCGCAGTGCTCGCCTACTTGTTTCGCCCCACGCTCCCGCCGCCGTCGGTTTCCGACTATAAGCAGCTCACCAATGACGCGGTTCCTAAGGATTTGCTGGGCACGGACGGCGCGCGGCTGTATCTCGCCGATGGCGGTTTCAGTGCTTCTCAGATGTCAATCAACGGAGGAAACCCAGCGCCCGTCTCCGTCGGCTCCCAAGGTAGTGTATTCGATATCTCGTCCGTTTCGCCGGACGGATCAAAGCTGCTGGCCAAGGAGATGGCGGGCTTCAGTGACGCCGCCAAACCTCTGTGGGCCGTGCCCACGCTTGGGGGTTCGCCGATTCGCCTGGCGGATATCGAGGGTGGCGAGGGTGCGTGGTCCCCCGACGGTCAGAAGCTCGTTTACTCGGCCGGCAGCTTACTTTACATGGCGGACGCCGATGGCACCGCGCCGCACCGTCTGGTCAACTTGCCGGGTGTGCTTGCGATGGGTGCGAATCTGGTCACGGCGCCCGTATGGTCGCCCAACGGTCACGAAATTGCTCTGACCCTGACCGATCCCAAGACGCGAATCAGTCATCTCTGGGAAGTTGCGGCAGACGGCGCCAACCTCCACGAGATGTTTCCGGATTGGCATGAGCGGACGGGCGAATGCTGTGGCACCTGGATGCCGGATGGCCAATATTTTGTTTTCGTAGTCGCAAGACCAGATCTGGGCGCGGCGCGAGACTGGCAGCTTCCTGTACAAGGTGAGCCGGGAGCCAGTGCAACTCACCGCGGGGACGGTTTCTTACCGCTACCCTGTGCCGGGAAGGGATGGCAAGACGCTTTTTGCCGTGGCGGGATTGCGCCGCGGAGAACTCGAGCGCTATGACGCTGCCGCCAAAACCTTCGAATCTTTTCTAGGCGGCATGTCGGCGCAGGACATTGCCTTCTCCAAAGACGGGCAGTGGGTGGCCTACGTTTCTTTCCCCGAGGGAACGCTCTGGCGAAGCAAACTGGACGGAACGGAAAGGGTCCAGCTCACCTCACCCCCACTTAACGCCATGCTGCCCCAGTGGTCGGTGGACGGGAAGGAGATTGTGTTTTACGACCTGGAACCTGGCAAACCGAGCCGTATTTATGAGGTCGCGTCGGCGGGCGGCGCGCCGCAAGAGTTAATGCCCAACCAAAGCGGCCTGCAGGCCGATCCTACGTGGTCGCCGGACGGTGCTGCGCTGGCCTTCGGCGGCGGCGGGTCCCTGGAAGTGGGTTCGACCGCGATTCACATTCTGGACATGACGACGCGCCAGATTACGACGCTGCCCGACTCGCTAGGACTGTTCTCTCCCCGCTGGGCGCCGAATGGGCGATATCTCGTGGCCTTGCGCGCGGATTCCAGTGGTTTGATGCTTTTCGATTTCAAAACCCAAAAGTGGTCGATGCTAGTCACAGGGATTGTGGGCTACCCCTCCTGGTCGCGCAACAGCCGCTCGGTTTATTTTGTAAAGCCCTTCGGGAATGCGGCGGGGGTGGAGCGCGTGACCGTTCCGGCTGGAAAAGTCGAGCCCGTAGCCGACTTGAGTAAAATTCATATGACTGGCGTTTTCAGCTTCTGGTTCGGCCTCACGCCCGACGACGCGCCACTGATCCTCAAAGAAGCCGGCAGCCAGGAAATTGTCAGCATGACGTGGCAGCAACCGTAGCGGCTCATTGCCCGGTGCCGCAGAGCCTGCCAGAAACTTGTCGAAGGGTCAGTGCGATGCCGCTGGCGGTGACTAGCGCTCGGGGTTGGGGCTGCGCGCCACGCACGGCGGCGGTGATTTTGCAGCCCGGGTTAGCACCCAAACTCCGGGTGCGAACCCGGGGCACCAGCACCAGGCTGGTTGTCAGCCGGCACATCACGGCGTCAAAATGTCGGCTTGTTTTGATTGGCGTTGTTAATCTGGTCCTGTCGGGCCTTGTTCGCCGCCGCGTTTTTAGCGGCGACGGTGTTCATCGCCGCCTTGTAGGCATAGGGTAGATTCACAAGCTGCACGTTATAAGAACCCAAAAGCTGCGGATCGGTGCTCCGGTTCATGGTTGCCTTCACTGCAAAATACGAGGCATAGCAAGCCTTCTGCTGGTCGTTGAGCGTCTGCGGCGGGCCCGAGATGTATCCCATGTATTGGCCGCCGTCGCAGGCCTGCAGGCCCGCCGGAGCCGTCCCCAGCAGCTTGCCGCTCTGATCGTAAATCCAATACAAAATCAGGCTGACGGGATGGTCCGATGACATCGTTTCCTTCCCGTATTTGTCGTGCAGCGCGCTCAGCACCGCAGAAAACGAAAGCGGCGGCCCGCCTGCTCCGGGGTAATAGATTTGCGCTCGCGTGATCATCCAGACGTTGGAATCGTTCGGCTCCTGCGTAAACCACACGTCGATCTGGTCCGGATTCCTCGGGTCGGTGATCTGCATTCCGAATCCCAGCGCCGGATTCGAGGCGGGGGTTATCGCTACGTTGGCGGCGTGCTTCTGAAGCTGCGCCCTGGCCGCTTGGTAGGCCATGCCGGGATAGATGCCTAGCAGGTCCGGCGTTTTCGGAGTTGGCGGCAAGGGGGCTTGCGCTGACGTCGAGACGGCAAACACGAAGGCGGCGACGACGCCGACACACAGTACGAAATTAGCTTGTATGAAAACGGCGGAGCGGTTGCGCATGTCCTTTGCCTCCTTAGAGCTTCGGCGCGGTCCGCGTCGCTCCGTCGTCGGTGGCTTTCTTGTTCTTGCCGTCGAGGTCCGACTGCAACCAGGCGTGCGTTGACATCCGCGCGTTGCGGACCAGCGCGGCGCTCTGCATGGTTACCACCAGGCTGGGAGAGAGCGCCGTCATATCGCCGAGGTTGCTGGGATTCAGCGTGTTTGCCGTGCCCACAACGGCGACATAACCCGCGCAGGCAGGTCCGGTGTCGCTATTATCCTGCCCTGGCGGATTTTCGGTGTTCTGGAGCGTGATGGGCGGCCCATAGTCCTGGGTCGTTGGGCTGTCATTGATCGGCCCGGGATAAAATCCGCTCCCGTCCGAACCGCCGCCGGCGTTGTTGCACGAGAGGGCCGGACCGGAGAGCGGTCGGTTCACCGACTGCCCGCTGGCCTGGTAAAACCCAATAGTGGTAAATGCTGTTGGTGCTCGTCTCCGTGCCATATTTCTTTTGCAAGGCTGAGACCAGATTGCCCACCGCTACTCGTTTCCCCGTGGCGAACTGCACGCGGCGATATACCCGTTCGACCACAGGAGGATTGGGCGGAGTGGTGAACTCAACGACGATGGCTTCGAGGCTGCCGTCCTTGGAAGGCGGAGAATCATGCGCAACCATCCAACGCGGCACGCCCGAATCCGGTCGGATTGGAAGGCATGATCATCCTCTCGCTGAAGAGCTGGACGCGCAGGTTGGGACTATAGGCCTTGAATGCGGCCGTCACTTGTGCGGGCGTCATTCCGAGTTTGACGCCGACGATGTCTACAAAGCCCAATGGTGCCGCAAGCTGCTTCTGTGCGTCCGCACTGCAGCAGTCGCCTCCCGCTGCGGACGATGCTTGCGGATCGGCAGGCGCCGCCGCGCTGGCCACTAGCGTCGGCTGAGACTGCGGCTGTTCCGGCTGTTTCGCTTTGTTATAGGCGTCCTTGGCTGCTTGGATGGGGTTGTGTATCTGCGCGAACACGTTGGAACAAAGAACCAACGCACAGAGCACGACCAGTGATGGACCAAGCTTTGAGAGCTGATGGCGCATGATTCTGGCCTCTTGAATGAACCTGGAATTTCCGTTTTGACTTCCGGATCGAGCAAAAATATAAATCTTCACTTTTCAGATTTCAACCTCCAACTAACCCCCCGACTGTATGGCCCTTTCGGGCGTCCCATGAAAGCCCGATACCCAGGTTCGCGCCCCGTTTTTCGCCGCTTCTATGAGACGGCAGGTCGTGTCAAGGGTTTGCCTTCATTTCCGCAGTGCCTGGGGCACGTAGCAAGAATCAAAAACCCCACCCTAGTCGCAAAGAACGCGACTAGGATGGGGCACCCTCAGGCGCCGAGAGCCGAAAGCTGACAGCTAAATATCGTAGTACAGCGCAAACTCGTAGGGATGCGGGCGCAGGCGAATTGCGTCCACCTCCTTGGCGCGTTTGTAGTCGATGTAGGTGCTCAGCAGCTCCTCGGTGAAGACGTCGCCTTTCAGCAAGAAGGAGTGGTCCTTCTCCAGACAGTCGAGCGCATCTTCGAGCGAGCCGGGCATGGAGGGAACTTTGGCAAGCTCCTCCGGGCCCAGATCGTAGATGTCCTTGTCGAGTGGCTGGCCAGGATCGGTTTTGCTTTCGATACCGTCCAGACCGGCCATCAGCATGGCAGAGAACGCCAGGTAGGTGTTGCAACTCGGGTCGGGCGGACGGAACTCGACGCGCTTGGCCTTCGGCGAAGCCGAGTACATGGGAATGCGGCAAGCCGCCGAGCGATTGCGCCGCGAGTAAGCCAGGTTCACCGGAGCTTCAAAACCCGGCACCAGGCGTTTGTAGGAATTGGTGGTTGGCGCGATGATCGCGGCCAACGCCGGCCCGTGCTTGATCAGTCCGCCGATGTACCACAGCGCCATTTGCGAAAGTCCGGCATAGCCATCGCCCGCAAACAGCGGCTTGCCACCCTTCCACAGCGATTGGTGAGTGTGCATGCCGCTGCCGTTGTCCTGGAAAATCGGTTTGGGCATGAACGTCACCGTCTTACCGTACTGGTTGGCGACGTTCTTCGTAATGTATTTATAAAGCAGCATGCTGTCGGCCGACTTCACCAGCGAGTTGTATTTCAAGTCAATTTCGGTCTGTCCGCCGGTGGCGACTTCGTGGTGATGGCACTCCACTTCCAGGCCGCAACTGATCATGGTCAAGACCATTTCGCTGCGCAAGTCCTGGTAGTGATCCATGGGAGGAACCGGAAAATAACCCTCTTTGTAACGCGGGCGGTAGCCGAGATTGTTTTCCTCCCGGCCCGAATTCCAGCGGCCCTCCTCGGCGTCGATGTAATAAAAACCAAAGTTCTCACGCTGGTCGAAGCGGATGTTATCGAAGATGAAGAACTCCGCCTCGGCACCAAAGTAGGCGGTGTCGGCGATGCCCGTCGAGCTCAGGTACAGCTCGGCTTTCTTGGCAATGTAGCGTGGGTCGCGATCATAGCGCTGCTTGGTGACCGGGTCCACGGCATCGCAAACCATGACCAGGGTGGGGGCTTCGGTGAAGGGATCGAGCATATAGGTGTTGGGGTCAGGCACCAGCAACATATCGCTCTCGTTGATGGCCGCCCAGCCCCGAATGGACGAGCCGTCCATGCCGAAACCCTCTTCAAAAGAGGACTCGGTCAATTGGTCGATGGGATAAGAAACGTGTTGCCACAGGCCTGGCAGATCGGTGAAACGGAGGTCCAGTATTTTGACTCCGTTCTTCTTCGCGAACTCCAGGACAGCTTTCGGATCAGCCATGGATTGCTCCTTATTAAGATACCGGGCGTCATCGCCCGGGCGTGACGCTCCGGCCACATCCCTGCGAGGGCCGTAAGCGTATTAAAACTCTGATTACAGGGAATATCAGGAAGAATTAAGCGCCTGCTACAATATCATGTCTGTGCCGGTCGGGTGGAGTGTAGAGGTTTATTTTGGCCGCCGGAAATTGATTGTTTTTATGGTTACGATAAGAGAGAGTTATCGCGGAAAGATAGTTTTGCCTCCGGCCTCATAACATTCAGCCGTCAGCACCCAGCCTCCAGCCCCCGGGCGCCTCGGCTTGGGGTTTGGCCGAGCGGTCCCGGAAGACTGGCTAGCGAGGGCTGACCACTGCTCTTATGGATTTCGACCAACTCGAAACGTTCCTAGAGGTTGCGCGCTTGAGCAGCTTCTCCCGCGCCGCGGAGAAGCGCTTTCGCACGCAGCCCGCTATTTCCTCGCAGATCCGGTTGCTGGAGGAAGAGGTGGGCGCCAAGCTACTGGACCGTTCCGGCGGAAAAGTCTCCATCACCGCGTCCGGCAAGCTATTTCAGAGATATGCCGAGGATACGCTCGAAGCCCGCAAGGCGGTTTTGGTCGCGATCGCCGAAACCGAGCGCGTGCCGCGCGGGGAGATCATTGTTGGCGCCAATGAGGGCACCTGTCTGCACATTCTTCCCGAAGTGTTTGCCGAGTTCAAGAAGCAATATCCGGACGTGGCGGTTAACATTCAGCGTTCGCATTACGGCCGAATCCTGGATTCGATCATCGACAACTCGGTGGATTTCGGCGTCATTTCCATGCCCGTCAGCGACGCCCGGCTTACCGTGGTGCTGATTCACCGCGACGAACTGGTGATCATCGCGCCGCCGCAACATCCTCTGGGAAAGCTGAAGTCGGCCACGGTGGCCGAAGTGGCCCGATTCCCTCTGGTGGTTCCCAAGACCGGCCACACCCGCGACGGCCTGGAAAATATCTTCCACGAGCGCAAGCTCAAGCCCCGCTACGCCATGGAATTGGATTCCAGCGAGTTGCTCAAGCGCTTTGTGGCTGCCGATATGGGAGTCGGGTTCATTGCCCGCTCGCACGTGCAGGAGGACGTCCGCGCCGGTGTGCTGTCGGCGATTCCGATGTCCGATGCCCAGGTCCGCCGCGACCTCGCCCTCGTCTTCCGGAAAGATAAGGCTCTCAGCCGCGCTGCCCTGGCTTTCATCGATATTGCGGTAAAGATCAAGACGGCTGACGCGCTGGTAGGGAAGCACTGACTTCCGCCGGAAGAAACGGATGACACAGGGGCGCGCTGAATACGGTAGAATTCCGCGTCGTGAACGCCCGCAAAGCTCGCCTGCTCCGGCCCTTCATTCGTAGCTTATCCCTAACGCTAATTCTCACTCAGCTTTCCGCCCAGACGGCCCATCGGCGTCCGCCGCAACTACCTTCGAGCTTCCCCCTGCTCTCCGTCAAAGTGACCGGCAGCAAGCGTTACACTTCGGAGGAGATTGCCGCAGCAACCGGTCTGCAACCCGGCCAGACCGTTAGTAAAAGCGACTTCGAGCTGGCCACCGAGCATTTGGGCGAATCCGGCGCGTTCAGCAGCGTCAGCTACAGTTTCGAATACTCCGGCGAGGGCGCCAAGCTGGAATTGCAAGTCAGCGATAGCGGTCCGTTCGTTCCCGCTTACTTCGACAACTTTGTGTGGTTCTCCAACCAGGAACTGCTGGCCGATTTGAGGTCGCGGGTGCCGCTGTTCCAGGGCCAACTGCCGTCCGAAGGCAAGTTAGCCGATCAGGTTTCGGACGCGCTCCAAACCATGCTGGTCGAACGCAACGTGCAGGGCCGGGTTAACTATCTGCGGTCCGGACCCGACAATGGTCCGCTCGAATCGTTTCTGTACAGTGTCGACGGACCTACCATTCGAATTCGCAACCTGGAATTCAAAGGCGCAGACCCAAAGGACGTGCCTTTGCTGCAAGCGGCCGGTGCACAGTTGCAAGGGCAGGACTATCTGCGATCCACAATCACGGGCGACGCGGATAAGAATCTCGCGCCAATCTATGTGGCGCAGGGCTTTCTCAAAGCCAATTTCGCCGACTATGACGCCAAGGTGGTGCAGCAAAGCGATCAGGAAACCGACGTGGATGTCACTTTTACGGTGAATCCCGGCCGGCAATACAAGGTGAAGGAGATTCATCTATCGGGCTCGAATGTATTGCCAGCCGAGCAACTCCGTGCCCTTATCCATCAACAACTCGGCCAACCCGCCAATGCAATCCAACTGGTACGCGATACCGAGGCAATGAAGAAGCTCTACGGAACCCACGGTTACATGGCAGCCACGATTCAGGTGACACCGACGGTGGACGAGGCCGCTTCGACGGTCAGCTATCAGCTACAGGTGAATGAGGGCGATCTCTACCATATGGGTGAATTGGACTTTCAGGACCTGGACCGTCATGATCGCGAGCGGGTCGCGGCAAAGTGGTCGCTAGCCAAGGGAGATCCCTATGATTCCGGTTATCCCAAACGCTTTGTAGATCAGATTCTCAAAGAGGTTTTGACAACCGGGGAATTCAACGTCAGCATCCGCGAACTGCCCGACCCGGCGGATAAAAGCGTGGATGTGAGCATCAAGTTTGAGCGCAAGGAAGAATTGTAAACGCAGGTTGGCCTCGTTGTCGCCAAAGCGGGCGCTGATCTAGTGCTTTTGGGGAAGAATCAAGAATGAGAATTGACGGAACGTTTCGCGGTTGAATAGCATCCAAACCGCCAGATAGTCTTAAGCCTTTCCAAGGAGAGAGTTATTCATGAGATCCCGTTTGCAATGGCTTGGAGTTTCGTTGGCGGCATTCATGCTGGGCGTGGTGGTTATGGCCGCTCCCGCCCCGGCCGCTGACAAAGCTCAAACTTTTACGGGTGTGGTCAGCGACGCCATGTGCGGCGCCCAGCACATGATGGACGGCACCGCCGCGGATTGCACGCGGGCCTGCGTGTCCAAGGGTTCGAAGTACGCGCTCGTGGTCGGCGATAAGGTTTATACCCTCGACACCAGCGACAAAGCCGCGCTGGCGGAGCTAGATAAATTGGCGGGCGCGCAAGCCAAGGTAAGCGGCACCGCCACCGGCGATACCATCGCGGTCAAGTCGGTAATGGCTGGAAAATAGCGACCGCGCCACGCAACGGGGACCGGAATCTGGACGGCGTCGGCCAGAATCCAGGTCTACACCCTTTTTTGCACAAAATCCGAATTTTGATACTGCCTTAACGATTCACTATGTTAAATTGGCGATTTGACTTTAGTGACTGCGGAGGATTAACGAATTGTCCAAGGACATGGTCCCCAAGCGGATCTTTTTCACCAAGGGGGTCGGCAAACACAAAGAGCGCCTTACCTCTTTTGAGCTGGCGTTAAGGGACGCCGGTATCGCCGCACAAAATCTGGTACGCGTATCTTCCATTTTTCCACCCCAGTGCAAACTGCTAGCTCGCAACCAGGGGCTGAAGTATCTAAGCCCCGGTGAGGTGGTGTTCGCGGTGGTGGCGGAAAACTCGACCCACGAGCCGCACCGCTTGCTCGCCTCCAGCATCGGCGTGGCCATTCCGGCGGACCGCAACACTTATGGCTATCTGAGCGAGCACCATTCCTTCGGAGAACCGGAAGATGCCGCCGGCGACTATGCCGAGGAGCTGGCGGCGGAAATGCTGGCCACCACACTGAATGTGGAATTTGATCCGGACCGGTCGTGGGACGAGAAGAAGGAAATCTATCGCATTTCGAATAAAATCGTGCGCACCGCCAACGTCACGCAATCCGCGGTCGGCGACAAGCGCGGGCTGTGGACGACCGTAATCGCTTCGGCGGTTATGATTTTCGACTAAACCATCACAATCCGGAAACACTCCGGCCCCAACTGCGCGCCTGGCGCTCGACATTTGCGCTATTGTGATTGCCTGGCTTCAATTCTCCGCTACCATTTCTCTTGGACCTCCACTCTACTAAGAGGAAGGAAGCGCTGCTTCAGAGCGAGGCATGCGAATCGTCCAAAGAGACGGCAAACGAGAATCTTGTCTCTGATATTCTTAGGTCGTCTTAATCAGGGAGAATGCCTTTGCTGTCGGAGAAATTCCGTGTTGGCTTGGTGCAGATGTTGGCCACGCTCAGTCCGGAAAATAATTTGCAGCATGCGTTCGACTTGGTCCGCCAGGCTGCGGCCGGCGGCGCGGAGATCGTGTGCCTGCCTGAACTTTTTCAGACGCAGTATTTCTGCCAGCGCGAAGATGCGGCGTTGTTCGACCTTGCCGAGCCGATCCCGGGCCCGACGACAGCCAAGCTCTCGGCGCTGGCCAAGGAACTGCGCATCGTGCTGATCGCGTCCTTGTTTGAGCGGCGCGCAGCTGGGGTTTATCACAACACGGCGGCCATTTTCGATGCCGACGGTTCCCTGCTCGGCCTCTATCGCAAGATGCACATTCCTGACGACCCGCTCTACTACGAGAAGTATTACTTCACACCCGGAGACTTGGGATTCCGGGCCTTCAACACCCAAGTTGGCCGCGTGGGTACGCTGGTTTGCTGGGATCAGTGGTATCCGGAAGGCGCTAGGCTCACGGCCCTGCAAGGGGCGCAACTGCTGCTTTATCCCACGGCGATTGGCTGGCATCCCGCCGAGAAGGCCGAGTTCGGCGAAGCCCAGCACGATGCGTGGAGGACGATTCAACGTTCGCACGCCATCGCCAACGGCGTGTACGTCGCCGTGGTGAACCGGGTTGGATTTGAAACGGGAGATATTCGAGGGAAATCCGCGCCGGGCGCAGGGCTGGAATTCTGGGGAGGGTCATTTCTCTGCGATCCCTTTGGGCGAGTGATCGCCGAGGCCTCACAAGACAAAGAAGAAATTCTGATCGGTGAAGTGGATCTGCGTCTGTTGGAAGAGGTTCGCCGCAACTGGCCTTTCTTGCGCGACCGGCGCATTGACAGTTATGGCGGGATTACGAATCGGATGATCGACTAAGGATCACTCTGCATCATGGCCGTTCCCTCGCGCAAACCTTCAAGCGATATTTCAACTCCCTCCGGGCGCGGCTACCGCATGCCCGCCGAATGGGAGCCGCATGCCGCCACATGGCTAGCGTGGCCTCACTACCACGCCGACTGGCCGGGCAAGTTCGAGCCAATTCCGTGGGTGTATGCGGAGATCATTCGCAATCTGGCGCGCCACGAGCGGGTAGAGTTGATCGTCAAAGATGCAACTGCGGAGAGGCAGGCGCGCAAGCTGCTCAAGCGCGCGAATGCACTGAGCGATGCTGTCCGGGTTCATCGCTGGCCCACGAACCGGGTTTGGACCCGCGATTCCGGTTGCACATTCGTCAAGTGTGGCGCGCGCGCCCCCGCCCGCGAAGGATGGGAAGGGCACGACTTCAATCGTGCCGATCAAGTTCTCAAGAACGAGCGGGCTTTAGCCCCTGCGGGTTTGCTGGCGGTCAAATGGCGATTCAATGCCTGGGCCAAATATTCCAACTGGCAGCGTGACGAAAAAACCGGGAGCCTGATGGCGACAGCTGCCAACGCCCAAGAATTCCACCCCGTGTTCGGCAAACAGCGCGTCGTCCTCGAAGGCGGATCGATCGACGTCAACGGCCAAGGCACCCTGCTCACCACCGAAGAATGCTTGCTCAGCAAAGTTCAGCAGCGCAACCCCGGAATGAAGCGGTCCGACTACCAAAGGGTTTTCGCGGACTATCTAGGGGTGACCAGCGTAATCTGGCTCGCTTCGGGCATCGCAGGCGACGATACCCACGGCCACGTGGATGACATTACACGCTTCGTTGCTCCGGACACGATCGTGACCGCGGTGGAATCGAATCCAGACGATCCTAACTACGAACCGTTGCGCGAAAACATCCGCCGCCTGCGTTCCGCCACCGATCAGGGTGGCAAGCCGCTGGCAATCATTGAGCTCCCGATGCCCGCGCCGGTGGTCTTCGAAGGGCGCCGCTTGCCGGCCAGCTACGCCAATTTCTACATCGCGAACGGCATCGTCCTTGTTCCCGTATTCAACGACGCCAACGACCGCTTCGCACTGGATATCTTCGCGGACGTGTTTCCCGACCGCGAGGTCGTGGGCGTTTACTGCGGAGATTTGATTTGGGGCTTTGGCGCGATCCACTGCATGACGCAGCAGCAGCCAGTTGGCGCTTAGCGGGCAGACTGCCCTCCGAGAGAAATGATCCCGCGAACGACCGGACATCGCTTAGCCGCGCCGCTCTACGCCAGGCGCTTCCTGGTATTCCGAGCGAGTCCGACTCCGGCCAGAGAATAGACAAGAATAGCGATCAGAAGCAGTGCCTGCAGGCCGACAACCAGAGAAAGATTCTCGAGCAAGCCGCCTACGACCGCCCCCAGCATGTTAGCTCCCAACGCCGCGCTGGGAGAATCGGCAGCTCGAAATTCTGTGGCGAATAGCAGCCCGGCGAAGAAAACGGGAATAGTGAAAACGCACGCAGCGATCCCACCCACCAGCGCAGCCGAGCCGGGAATCCGCTCGTAAGGAATGAAATACGCGACCGCGATGCCAATCAGCAGGCCGGCGAGATACCAATGCGCTGGCCACGGCTTCGCCTGTCTTTCAATGACGGCGTTGGCCACCAGCAGAGCCGCTAGAATAGCGGCAATGACAATCCCATTCACTTGCCAGGTAGTGCCGAAATAGAGGGCCAGCCGGCTGATCACCTGTGCTTCCAGCAACAGGAAGCCCGCTCCCATGCTGAAGAAGAAAAGCGATGGCACTCGGTTACGAGCCTCCGGAATCTGCCAATAAAGTCCCGCTCCCAGCAAGAGAACCAGTATTCCCACCGAAACAAAAATACCCGGCATCCGTTTCCCCTGTTGATAGAGGTAGGGCCAGTCGTCCGTGGTCACGGGGACGGGAGGTAGATCGAGAAACGCTTCCCGGTTCTGGGTCACGAATTGATTCAACCGAGAATCCGAGGCGAGCTTCTCGTCGACTTGCTGGGATACTGAGATTACAAAACAGCTCGCATCCGTGGTGTAGCTGGACTTCGCCAGAAACATCACTGGCGGCTTGCCAAACACCGAGGCCAGCATTTCCGCGATGCGCCGCCCGATCCAGGGATGGTTTACTTGAAACTTGATGAACAACACTCCATCCGGGGCCAGCAGCGCCTTGGCCTCCTCGAACGACTCTTTCGTATAGACGAAATTGTCGATGCGCATGTTGGAGTAGTCCGAAAGCTGGGTGTGCGAGTCCAGCAGGCCGAACAACACCAAATCATATGGGCCATGCGCCCGCCGCATGAACGCGCGCGCGTCGGTAACGTGCGTTGAAACTTGGGGCGCGCTATAGGGATGCTCAGGATGACTCTGACCTAAACGCAGGATGTACGGGTCGATTTCCACCGCGTCCACGGAAGTGCTGCCATGGCGCACGGCTGCGGCAACGTCATTGCCCGCCCCAGACCCAACAATCAGTACGCGGGGTGCGGAAGCCGCGAACCGGAAAGGCACGTTGTAAGGATTTTCGTCCACCGGCTCGGTTAGCAGGCCCGGATGGCGCCCCAGGAAAGCGTTGGAGAGGTCGGCAATGGTCTGATAACCCGTGTGGTTGACACTGACAACCGCGGTTCGCAAATCTCCATTCGGAAAATAATCGCGCCGAACCTCGATCTGCTGGTAGGGAGTCCAGAAGTTGAAATGCTTGGGCGTGGAAACATCATGCAGCAGAAGCGCGGCGGGTATGGCCAAGCTGGCTAGGCCTATTCTGCGCCAAGCCCGATCTTGCAGCAATCCCACGCCGAGAAAGATAACTGCAATCCAAACGCTCGGGGGAAGGCCCGCCCGCGACACCGCAAAGAATCCAAGAATTCCCGCGAGACTGGCTGCCAAATTCCACGAATAGCCTCGCAATGGCCGCGCCGCAAGCTCAAGCTGCAGGCTAACAACCTGGCCTAAGAGTATGAAAACATAGGTGATCAATAACAGCAGAATTCCAGTGAGGGCAATCGCAATCAAGAAGTTCGGCCAGTTTCGCACCGCTCCGGTGGCCCAAATGTCGATGTCTTGCGCGCCGCCAAGTGCTTGCGAGAGTTCTTCGAACACTCGATCCCCGTGCCACGGCACTCGTATCACCATCACCAGGCCCAGCAGTGAAATGGCCGACGCTCGCCAACGTACGGGGTAACGAGCCAGCGCACAGCCCATTCCGAAGCCAAGGAAGCAGAGCAGCAACGCCAGGTTCTTCATGTAGGCGAAAACGCGAACCTCGGTGCCAATCCAGCGGATCAGAGCCAGTTCGGCAAACAGCGTCAGGAAGCTGGCCAAAACCAGTTTCCACCAACTCCATTGTTCCGGAGCCGGGGGGGCTGGCGATTCGGCGTGGCGCAAGCGAAAGAGCGCGCGGCCTACGATGATGCCTGCGGACATGAAGAAACCCCAAACGCGCCAATCCATATTCCTCAACTCCGAACCAATCTAGTGGTGGCTTGTCGTACGGCGAGTGCCGCGGGCCGTGGAACTTTGCTTTTTACTTCTTGTACTGGGTTGGCTGGGGGCCCCGTTCCAGCGTTTCGCGGTCCCATATGGCGCCTTCGCGGGTATAGTTGGCGAGTTCGAAGTCCTGGGTCAGTTCCAGCGCGTCAGTGGGACAAGCATCTTCGCAAAGACCGCAGAACATGCAGCGGCTCAAGTCGTAGGTAAAATTGGTGAGTTCTTTGCGGCGGGTTTTTTCGTTGCGCTCGCTCGAGACTACGATAAGGTGCTCGGGGCACGCCAATGCGCACAGGTCGCAGGCAATGCACATAGTCTCGTCGGTATCGGGATTCACATTCAGCCGGGGCGCGCCGCGGTAACGCTCCGCCACCTGCGGGCGTTGCAGAGGGTATTGCTCCGTATAGATTTCTCTAGGGTCCTGATAGCGGAAGGTCACGCTCAGGCCCTGGAACAGGTCGAGAAGCAGGACTTTGCGCAGCAAGCGGGGCAGCGGCATACCGCCCCTAAGCATACCATCAACCGCGTCCCCGGCAGAAGCGGGTAGCTTTCGGGGTCTTGTCTTAGAATATTGTTTAAGACACCACCAATTTTCTGCGATCTCCCGGCCGGAGGCGCCTCGGCACCCGCGCACCACTGGATGGCAGTTTGAACTCGGACGAGCTTTTCATGGACGAAGCTTTGCGCGCGGCGCAACGAGCGCTCGATACCGGCGAGGTGCCGGTCGGCGCGGTCGTCGTCTGTGACGGCCGCATCGTGGGGCGGGGATGGAACCGCAATCTTACGGATTCCGATCCCACCGCCCACGCCGAGATCTTCGCGCTTCGCGAAGCCGGCAAAGCCATCGGCAACCATCGCTTAGGCGACTGCGAGCTGTTTGTTACAATTGAACCGTGCGCCATGTGCTCGGGAGCCCTGGTCCACGCCCGGATTAAGCGTCTGGTGTACGGCGCCGACGATCCCAAAGCCGGCGCGGTCCGTTCGGCCCTCCAAGTCCTGAACCACCCCGCGATGAATCACCACATGGAAGTTCGCGGAGGAGTTTTGGCAGGCCGTTGCGCGGAATTGCTGCAATCGTTCTTTAGAGATCGACGTTAGGCAGTTGGCTGGCAGCTCAATCCGCTAATGTCCATTTTAGGGGCGGCGGACAAAGCCCCAAGAGCTAACGGCTAAAGGCTAATGGCTGTTTTCCGGAGAGGTGCGTGAGCGGTTGAAACGATCCGCCTCGAAAGCGGACATACCTTAACGGGTATCGGGGGTTCGAATCCCCCCCTCTCCGCCAGAAACTTCGCTCTTTGATTCCATCGACTTAATGTGGCCCTCTTCGTACCGGGAGAGCCGGTATACTGACCGCGTGGGTCAAGTGACAGCGTCCAGGGTCTTGTTTCGGCTTATGGCCGCAGGTTTTATGGTGGCTGCTTTATACCACCTCGCGGCGCTTGCCGTTCCTGCTTTCGCCAGAATGGCATACTCGCCCACGTACCCCCAGCTTCGGCACATCACGTTCGTGATTGTCAACATCCTGGCCGCCTCACTGTTCTTATGGCGGCCACGCTGGTCCATCTGGCCATACCTGGCTCTAACCATTCAAATCCTGCAAGGTCACGGCGTGCATGGTTGGCGAAGCTTGATTTTGAAGCATCAACTTAATTGGGTTGATGCCATCACGGTTTTCGGCGCTCTTCTGGGCTTGATATTGCTTCTCTTCGACCGCGTGGCTGGAAAACGTGGAGAACCCATGTCAGACCCACGTCCGTCGAACTGATGGCGCAATCTGGAGAACTCGCGGAATCTCCGAACGATTGTTCCCACCGAAGAGGCTTGGCGCCCAGCCCAAGAATCAGATATTGATCTGCTTCTCCGCGTGATTCACCAGGTACCAGCAGGGCTCATCGCCCATGTGAGGAAAAAGCGAGTGCACGCAGGTTTCCGGTTGCGTGCCGATGGGGATAAACTCCATGCGATTGTTTTTTTCGGCGATGGAATAGTAGCGGTCAACTTCCACCGTGCCGAAGGCATTCCAATTCTTCGCAATCCGCACGCGGAGAACGATATAGTCACCGCCGTAGATCGCCGCGGCGAGCACGGCCAGCGCTGCTACGATCTTCGCCAGGATCTTTTTCCACGACTTCATACGTTTGCTGTGCCGAGAAAATTACCAGCTTGTGACACCGCCGCCACGCGATGACTATAGCCTATCCACAATGATCACATGCGTAACAACCGATAGAAACCAGCCAAATACCTTATTCAGAGCAAGACATCTTGTCCTTGCTTTCTGTCTCTCATGCGGCGCACTGGCTGCGCACGCGCAATCACAAATCGTGCTGAACTTCGCTCCGGCGCAGACCACCGTCGAGTTCACTTTAGACGCCACCTTTCATACGGTTCACGGAACCTTCAACCTCAAGCGCGGCCAGGTTCACTACGATCCGGCGACGGGCGCGGTAACCGGCGAAATCGTCGCCGACGCCAGCAGCGGGCACAGCGGCAATGACGGCCGCGATAACCGCATGCACCGCGAAATCATCGAGAGCGCGAAATATCCCGAAATCACCTTCCGCCCCGACAGAGTGGAGGGCCAACTCGCGCCCCACGGTACGTCAACGCTCCAGGTGCATGGGATCTTCAAGGTTCACGGCACGGATCATCAAATCTCGTTTCCGGTTCAAGTCGAAATGGCCCCCGACCACTGGACCGCGGCCGCGCACTTCGATATTCCGTACGTGAAGTGGGGAATCAAGAATCCCAGCAACTTTTTCTTGCATGTCAGCCAGTCGGTGACTATCGATATTCATGCCGCCGGCATGAATCCCTGGAGTGAAAACGCTCCCAAATGAGCGCCGGGATCGTCCGCGATATTCCCCGCTGCGCTTGACATTCCGCCGTCAGCGCCTCACTATGCGGGCATGAAACTTGCCTACAGTTTTCTTCTTGCTTTCCTGCTCGCAGGAATTTTGCTTCAACCCTCGGCCCTTAGCGCGGCGGATGCAGCCAAGGCCGCCACCCGGCCGCCTATCGTCGGCGTCGCCCATATCGCACTCAACACCGACGACATGGCAGCGGCTCGCAAGTTCTACACCGGCATTCTGGGGTTCCAGGAGCCTTTTACTCAGAACAAACCCGACGGCACGCTCATGTGGACCTACTTCAAGGTCAACGATCACCAATACGTCGAAATTTTCCCCGAGCTTAAGGCCCCCGACCAACTGCGGCTGAACCACATTTGCTTCGAGACCACGGATGCGAAGCAGCTGCGCGACTACCTCGCCAGCCAAGGCGTCACTGTGCCGGAAAAGGTGAACACCGGCCTGGACGGGAATCTCAGCTTTGTGGTTCACGATCCGGAAAATCACGAAATTGAATTCGTCCAGTACCTGCCCGGTTCGCTGCACAGCAAGAACTTCGGCAAGTTTCTTCCGGACACGCGCATCTCAACGCACATTATTCACGTGGGTTTTGTGGTCAAGGACCGAGCCGCCGAAGATCACTTCTTCAAGGACATTCTCGGCTTTAAGTTCTTCTGGCAGGGGGGAATGACCGACACTCGCGCCGATTGGATTGACATGCGCGTGCCTGACGGCACCGACTGGCTCGAATACATGATGAATTTGAACGACGAGAGCGTGCACACCTTGGGCGTTATGAACCACTTCGCGTTGGGCGTGCCCAGCACGCAAGCCGGTTACGACACTGTGGTCTCACGCGGAATGAATCCGGCCAAACCGAAGATCGGGCGCGATGGAAAATGGCAGCTCAATCTGTACGATCCCAACCTCACCCGCGTGGAACTGATGGAGCCGAAGCCGGTGCAGACGCCCTGCTGCTCGCCCATGCTTCCGTAGAATTCCTGCGGGTTTACATGTGCTGGCCGTTCGGGAGTTGGGAAACCGGCTCGGCGGCCAGCACAATCTTCGGCTGAAACAGCGTTCCCGCCACTCGGGACGCGATGGCAATGAGTTCGCTTTGCCCGTAAAAGACCTTCACCAGCTTCGCCCCCGAAAATTCCGGCAGGTTTACCGCGCGCCCATTGCGAATATGCGCGGCGGCCTCTTCACTGGCGGTTACCGAGGGAAACTGCGGCAAGAGCTTGCGCGGATGCAGGAATACCCCCGAGATTTCTCCGCGTTTTGCCGCCTGCGCAATCTCCTCTAGCCCGTGCGCATCGCTGATCTCAAATTCGCCGGCAGCGGTTCGCCGCAGGGATTCCAAATGCGCCCCGCAACCCATGCGCTGACCCATGTCGTGTGCCACCGAACGCATATAGGTTCCGGAAGCAACCCGAGCCCGAAAGGTCGCCCGCTCGCCCTCCACTTGCAGAATTTCCAGTTCCCTAATCTCCACTTGAACCGGCTGCAACAAAACCGGCGCACGTTTTCTCGCCAGCTTGTAAGCCGGCACTCCCTGAATCTTCTTGGCAGAGAATGGCGGCGGCATTTGCTCAATCACGCCGCAGAACCGGGAAGCCATTTCCCTCACCTGCGCCAGCGTCAGCGTAACCTTCTGCGCCGGACCGCTGGGCTCGCCTTCGGCGTCGTAGGTGTCGGTGGCAAAACCGAAGCGAATCACCCCTTCATAGGTCTTTTCCGCGGAAAGGTAAAATTGCGCCAGCCGCGTCAGATTGCCGATCACCAGGGGCAACACACCGGTCGCCGATGGGTCCAGCGTTCCCAAATGGCCGACGGATCGTTGTTGTAAAATCTTGCGAACCCGGTCAACCACGTCGTGGGAGGTCGGGCCGGCGGGTTTGTCGACGATCAAAACGCCATTCATTGGGAACCGAGATCCTTAAGTCGTCGGCGGTCCGGTTACCAAACTAACAGATTACTATCTCGCATGATCCCCCTTCGCGACGACCAACACCGTTTCAGCACTCCCTTTCTGAACTATTTCCTCATTGGACTGAATCTGCTCATCTACCTTTTCGAAGCCACGCTCGATCCGCGCAGCCTGCAGCGCCTGCTACTTCACCTGGGAGTGGTTCCCGCGCACCTCACCGCGCTCGTTACCGGAACCCGCCATTTGGATCCCGTTGCGGTGGTATTGACGATCTTCACTTCTATGTTCCTGCACGGTTCCTGGCTGCACGTGATCGGCAATATGTGGTTCTTGTGGATTTTCGGCGACAATGTCGAGGACTACCTCGGCCACTTCAACTATCTGCTGTTTTATTTGCTCAGCGGCGTAGCGGCTGCCCTCGCGCAGGTCCTACTCACGCCAAACTCGGTGGTGCCGACCATCGGCGCAAGCGGCGCCATTGCCGGCGTGCTGGGCGCTTATTTCGTTCTATATCCGCGCGCGCGCGTGCTGACCTGGTTCTTCGTTTTTTTCATCCATATCCCTGCGTGGATCGTGCTGGGCTATTGGTTTGTAATTCAGTTTCTGAGCGGGGCGGCGACTTCGCTTGCCTATGCAGGAAACTCCAGCGGCGGGATTGCTTTCTGGGCGCACGTGGGAGGGTTCATCGCGGGAATCGTCATGATCAAGATCTTTCCCGAACGGCCGCGGCACTATCGCTATGCCGCGCCCTGAATTCGAGCGGGCTACATACCATTGGGTCGGTTGCGAATGAGCGACAGAAATTCCGTCCGCGTTTCTTCTTCGTTACGAAACGACCCCAGCATCGACGAAGTCACGGCGGCGGAGTGCTGCTTTTCCACCCCGCGCATCATCATGCACAGATGCCGTGCTTCAATCACCACGCCAACTCCTTGCGGCTGAATCGCCGCCTGGATGGTCTCCGCAATCTGCGTGGTCAACCGTTCTTGGATCTGCAAGCGGCGGGCGAAAATCTCGATCAGCCGCGGAATCTTGCTCAAGCCAATGACCTTGCCGTTGGGAATGTAGGCGACATGCACCTTGCCGAAGAACGGCAGCATATGATGCTCGCACAGGCTGAACATCTCAATGTCCTTCACGATCACCATTTCGTCATAGGTCACCGTGAACAATGCCTCTTTCAGCATGGTCTCGGCGTCTTCCTTATAACCTTTCAGAAGAAACTCGTAGGCGCGGCGCATGCGCTCGGGCGTGCGCACCAGTCCTTCCCGCGCGGGATCTTCCCCCAACCGCACAATCAGCTCGCGCGCTAGTTCCTCGAAGCTCGCGCTGGTCAGCGTGCTGGCCTCAATCGACGACGTCCTCTCTGGCACCTTCCCTCCTGACTGAATTGCTATCTCCGCAACTCCGCCCCACCCGCATATTCGAACGAATTCATCATGGTCTCTTCCATGCGCACTTTTTCCAGATGAGCCAGAGTGAATCCGCGCTGCAAAATATCGTGGATCACCGCACACAGGTTCTCGGTTGTCGGAACCATCCGTGCGAACTCTGGCAGCATGTTCAAATTCTGCAGATCAAAGCGCTCGATGATTTCGCGGCGCACAAAACCATCCAGATCGACCAAATTGCACACCATGCCACTGCGTTCGTCCACCGGCCCGCTCACCGTGACTTCCAATGCGTAGTTGTGCCCATGGCCATGCGGGTTGTTGCATTTGCCGTAAGTGGCGGCGTTCTCCTCGTCCGCCATGGCATCGCTATGCAAGCGATGCGAAGCGGAGAACCTATAACGTCTCGTGAGGTATGCTTTCACGCTTCACCATAAAAGTCCGCGAAAAGGTCCGGGGTCTCATACACGCGCACCCGGTGAAGTTGCGCTTTCTGCAGTTTTGGCGCCAGCCGCTGCCAGATGGAGATGGCCAAATTTTCCGTCGTCGGAATCAGCGTGAAAAATTCTGGCACCTCTTTGTTCAGAAAGCGATGATCCAGCGCGTCCAGCACTTCGCGCTGCAGAATCTCCTTCAATTGCTTCAGATCCACAACGAAGCCCGAACGCGGGTCCACCTCCCCTTTCACCGTAACTTCCAGCGTGTAGTTGTGCCCGTGCCCGTTGGGATTGTTGCACTTCCCAAAAAGTTGCCGGTTCTCTTCCGGGCTGAAACTCGGATTGTCGTAATAGTGCGAAGCGGAGAATTCGGCTCTGCGCGTCAGATACACCATAGTCATTCTCTTGTCGGAAACCGCAACTCTTTATCTTACCGGACGGACCTTATATCGCGCTTCTGGCCGCAGTCGGTATCAGCGTCTCTGGACCTCGATCGCCCCTCGCATCTCTTGCAGGAATCGCCGGGCTACCAGCGGCGCCTCGAAATTCGAAACAAATTCCTGGCCGGCATATCCCAATCGTTCCCGCAGCTCCGGCTCCCGATACAAGCGTTCGAGCGCATCGGCTAACGCTTCTTCGTTGTCGGGCTCCGCCAACAAGCCATGCCGCACTACCTCCGGCGCCGCTCCTGCTCGTGCCGCCACAATGGGCTTGCCGTTGGCCATCGCTTCCAGAAGAACCACTCCGAACCCCTCCTGGACGCTGGGCAAACAAAACACGTGGCACTGGCTATACTCGCGCGCCAGGCCGGTCTGCGATATATTTCCGAGAAAGGTCACCGTCCCTTGCAATCGCCGCTCGCGGCAAATCGATTTCAACCGGGGCATCTCCGGTCCATCTCCCACAAGGCGTAACTCGAAACCCGCAATCTTTGATTGCAGTCGTTCCGCGGCCCCCAGCAAAATCGGCAAGCGCTTGCGCGGATAGAAACGGCAAACCGAAAGCACAATAAATTTCCCCGCCGGCGCGACAGAGCAGTTCTCCAGCGACAACTTCTTCCATGCAAGAAGATCGATCAATTCAGGAACCACGTGCGGGGCATTCGGCGTTTCGTAAAGCTCCCGCACTCGCTCGCTGGAATATTGGCTGGTGGTGATGACCAGATCGGCGCGATTGACATGGCGTTTCTCGCAAGCGGCCTGTATCCGCATCGTAGCCTTGGTAATGCCCGATTCGAAACGAGCCTCATCGGCAATCACCCCCTTGATCGCCGCAATATGCACGCCGCGGCCCGTCCCAGCTTGCGTATACCCGTCCATATCAAACCCCACGGTGACATCGCAGCCCGCGAGATAGCGGTAACGCAGGGTCTCGTTGAAAACCAGCCGCTCCAAAGTGTAAGGCCACATCGACCACGTCGGAGTCACGACCTCCACTTCAACGCCCAGCGACCGCAGTGAATCGGCCAGCGTGGTAATGCCGACAAAGGTCCCGCTTCCCCGCTCGACGTTCAACGGAGTGGAAGTAATGAAGCGAACCCGCATTGGCTTTGATTCCACTTTGGCGCAGCCCGGGTCAATTCGGGGTAAGAATTGCTTCCTTGGCAATCGCGGATCCGCGCAACTTTCTGCCCGCATGATGAATTGGGTATTATATGCGGGTGCTCCGTGCTTGCTTTCTTATAGTGCTCCCTACCATTTTGCTGGCAGGCTGCTACAGCGGCACGCGGCCGCCCCGCATTGGCACCGTTGCTCCCGACTTCACAGTGCGGGATTCCGACCGCACCGTTACGCTCAGCCAGCTTCGGGGCAAGGTGGTGGTGCTCAATTTCTGGGCCAGTTGGTGCCCGCCATGTGTTGAGGAGACTCCTTCGCTCGTGCAGTTGCAGGATCGCTTCAAGGACAAAGGCGTCGTGGTCCTGGGGGTCAGCTGGGACGAAGACAGCGACGCCTATCATCAATTCCTGACCGCCCACCGTATTGACTTCCTCACCGTGCGCGATCCTGGGCAGACAAGCAGCCGCCTGTATGGAACCGAGAAAATCCCGGAGAGCTACGTCATCGATCGCAATGGGATCATGCGCCGCAAATTTATCAGCGCGGTGGATTGGAGCGAGCCCGAGATCGTAGACTTTCTCGGCAAGCTCTGACTATTGCACGGTGAGGTTGAGAGCTTCTTCTAACGCCGGCTGCGGATCTCGCCGCAGCATATCGGACTGGACCGCGAGCTTGCTTTCCGCTTCGCCGCGAGCCAGCGCAACGTCTTTAAGTTCCGGCGCATCCTTGAATGATTGCAAAAGGAATTCCGACCTCACCAGACAAGCGTAGACCAGGCGCGGCGCAAAGCCGCCGTCCCGCAAGAACAGAGCGTAGCTGTACCAGTCGTCGGCCTCGCTGCGGCGGTCGTCCGTGGTGCGGTCGAGACTGAGGGCGCCCTGATACAAACGCAAGGCGTCAGGAATTCTTTTCTGTTCGGCCTCGAGCCCCGCTTCCGCAATGCTGGCCAGGCTCTCCAACCGTTTCTCGCCGGTTTGCGCCGCAATACTCCGCGCCAGTTCGTAGGATTTTTCCGCATCCGTGGGACGGCCTATCTTTTCCTGGCATTGCGCCAGGCGCAGCGCAACCGCAATCACATTACCGGCCGCGGGACGGTCCTGCGGGTCTGTTTTGGCCGTCAATTCGAGAAAATTCAGGTAGCGGGGTATTGCTGCTTCCAGCTTTCCCTCCCGGTCGAGCTCGCTAGCCAGGTAAAGTTGAGCCAATGGCTGCTTCGGATCCAACGAAATCGCCCTCTGCCAATCTGCCACCGCTTGCTCGAAATGGCCGAGTTGCTTGGCGAGAACGCCATGGTTCACCAGAAGATCAACGTCTCGCGGCGCATACCGCAGACTGCTGGTGGTCAGAGCGTAGGCTTCCTCAAATCGCTTTTGCCCCGTCAGATATCGCAGCAAAGCGTTGCGCGGCGCCGGGTTGGCGGGGTTGGCGCGGACCGCTTGCTGCCAAGCGTCGACCGCTTGTTGCGTATCCCCGTTTTCAAACGCCTTGCGGCCCAAACGCGTCTGCAATGAGCTGTCATAGGCGTCCATGGTTGCCGCACGCTGCAAGTCGGCCAGATCGTCTAGATGAAGTCCCAGGTAATAGCGAACCTGGTCGAGAGTCCCCCACGTCAACAAGAGCAAAGCCGCGCCCACTCGCAACCGGCGCGACCCAGGAGAATCTGAAGCCAGCCAACGCGCCCCCGCCGCCAGCCGACCGCCGGCTTCGGTAGTCGCACTGGACAGCTTCTCCTTCGAATTCAGCAGCAGAGCGGCGATTCGTCCGTCGCGCAGCTTCCAAATCGCGCCATCCAAAATAAAATGATGAATATTTACCAGTGCCGTGAAGAGCAGAAAACTGGCCGTGAAATCGTAGTGAAACAGCCGGCTGGCTAGCCACGGCCCGGGAATGAACAGCGCAACGCCGCCCACAACCAGCACGCCGAAGTAGGCGAATGGCCGCCAGGCCCCTTGGCCCTCCGCCTTCGCCTCGCGCCGCGCGTAGTAACTCGTAATCCAAAGATACTGCGCCGAGTGCATGACCGCCAGCACCCCATTGCTGTAGCGGCTCTGGGTAATCTGGAGCCCTTTGGCCAGCGCAATTGCCGTCGGCAGCAGGAACCACAAGAATTGCGTGGAGAACAAAGTCAGGGACGGAAACAGTCTGCGCCAGCCCACTTGCCGCGCCAGACTCGACAAGCCGAACGCCGAGAGAATGACGTACGCTCCCGCCAGCGTCAGCACCAGCCACAAACTCAGCTTTGCGGGAATCCCCAGCGAAACAAAAAGCGGATCGGTCGATGGCCCGGTGTGGAAACTGAGAATCAGAATGATGTAGGAGATCAAGAAAAGCGAGTACAACACTCGGCGTTCATCCGGCGACGGCTTGGCGCCGGCCCGCCGCGCGAACATCATGAACAAGCCGTAGTTCTGCCCGCTGTAATGCCACGGACTCCACGTGAGATAGAGCGTGAATATCCACGGCAACGCACGGTACCAGAAGTGGGATACCACCAAGGTCATCAAGATGAGCCCGGTAATATGCACCGTGAAAATGCGGTATTTCTGAAAATCCTCCGAGGTGTGGTAGGCGCGGTAAATCGTCGCCATGTAGTGCGGATAGTTGAAGAAAAGCGCCAGCCCGTAAAACGCGGCCGACCAGGCAATCGCTTTCGTATCCGCAAAATAGGCAAACAGCAGCAGCGGCGCTGACCACGCTCCACAGCCCACCAGCAGATCGAGCCACGGATTGTAGACCCACAACCCGGCGCTCGCCAGAGAACTCGATTTCGCCGCCGATTTCGCCATCATGTTCAGGAAACGGTGAGCCGCAGCCGCCTGCGCGGATTATAAGTGCCGGCGCCCAGCCCCCGCCGTACCCAGAAGTGTTCGCCTGAAAGTAACGCCTCTTTCAGAATTGTCATTCCGAGCGAAGCGAGGAATCTGCTTTCCCTATCCAAGGAACCACCAGCTTTCTCGCTAGGCCTCCAGGACAATCGGCGAGCCGCCATCATCTTCTACAATGCTCTCGTGAAATCCTGGGACGTCATCATCATCGGCGGCGGCATCATTGGCCTCACGCTCGCGATCGCCCTGCGCAAACGAGGCATGCAGGTGCTGGTGGTGGAACGGGGCGAGCCCGCGCGCGAAGCCTCCCACGCCGCTGCCGGTATGTTGGCCGATTGCCCGCTCGAACTCCCGCGCGCGCTTCACCCCCTGGCCACGGCCAGCGCGCGCATGTATCCCGAATTTGTCCACGAGCTTGAAGATGAGTCCGCCATAGACACGGGGCTGCGCGACAACGGCACCGTGCTTTTCCCGCCGCAAGCACCCGCGCCAATGCCCGGAACCAACCTAGACGCCGCGGCTCTCGCGGACCTGGAGCCAGCCTTGGCTCCAACCGAGCGCCCAGCCCTATTCTTGCGCGAGCGCAGCGTCGACCCGCGGGCTTTGGCAGCGGCCACGCTGAAGGCGGCAAAGCATCGCCAGGTCGATGTTTCATCCGGTACAACCGTGAAAGAAGTTTGCATCGAGAATGGACGCGTATCCGGCATTCACACCGATAAGTCCAGCTACGGCGCTCGAATCGTAGTGAATTGCGCCGGCGCTTGGGCCGGGAATGTTGCCCCGCTCAGAGTTCCCACGCGCCCGGTCAAAGGCCAAATGCTCGCACTGGTGGGCAGCCTGGCGTTACACCACGTGATCCGCGCTCCCGAGGTCTACGTGGTTCCTCGCGGCGATGGCCGCATCGTCATCGGCTCCACTCTCGAGGAAGCCGGCTTTGACAAGCGCACCGATGTGAACACCATTCACCGCCTCCACCAAGCGGCCATCCGCCTCGTGCCCGCTCTAAGCCAAGCGAGGATTATCGAAGACTGGGCCGGCCTGCGCCCCGGAACGCCCGACGATCTCCCAATCCTGGGCGCGACGGGAATCCCCGGTTATTTCGTGGCCACGGGACATTTCCGCGATGGTATTCTGCTGGCACCGGTCACGGCCTACGTTATGTCGCAAATCATCGCAGGCGAGAAACCGGACTACAATCTTTCCGCCTTTTCGCCGCAACGCTTTCACCAATAGATGGCCACCGCCGCCCAAATCCGCGAGCACTACGACTCGCTGGCCTTCATCTATCGCACCTTCTGGGGCGATCATATTCATCACGGTCTATTTACGGACAACGAATCTCCCTCCGAGGCGCAGGTCAAGATGCTCGAGCACTGCATCCAATTGCTCAACCTGCACGGCGGCGAGGAAGTTTTCGACGTCGGCTGCGGCCATGGCGGAACGCTGCTACATCTCGCTCAACTGCACGCTTGCCGCGGCACCGGTTTGACACTCAGTCCAAAGCAGGCACGCATCGCCCGCGAGAATGCAGCGGCCGCGGGCCTTGGTGACCGCCTGACGTTCCTCGTAGACGACGCCGACAAGTTCCCATTCCCGTCTTCAGCGGCCGATCTCGTCTGGGTCATGGAATCCTCTGAACACTTCGGCGCCAAGGGCACATTCTTTCAGAACGTAAGGCAGATGCTGCGGCCCTCCGGCCAACTCCTGCTGGCCGCATGGACTGGCTCCATGGAAAGCCAGCGCGTCCGCGAGGTTGCTCGCGCCTTCTTGTGCCCCGAAATGTGGACGGCAGCTCAGTACCGGTCTGCCATCGAGTCCGCCGGAATGCAAGTCAATCTCTGCGAGGACCTGACCTCTCAAGTCATCCACACCTGGGAAGTGTGCCAAAAGACCGCGGGCACCGCGGCATCCGCAATAAAACTTCTTCCCCGTGCCGCTCGCGAATTCATCGAAGGCATCGACATCATCCTCGACGCCTATCGTTCCGGCGATTTGACCTACACCGTGATCGTTGCCGGTTAAGAGTCGTCACTTAAGGGAGTTGTCATTCCAAGGAGCGCAGCGACGAGGAATCTGCTGTGTGCCTGCCTCCTCGCGAAAAAGCGGATTCCTCGCCACGCTCGGAATGACAACTGCCGAATGGAGACGCCGTCCCGCGTTATATACTGAAGCGTTTTCGACCCAGCCATCGCCCACGAAAGGCACACACCATGGCTTCCCCCGCTGTCAGTTACGCCCGCGGCAACCAGCAGCGCTTCCTCAACGAGTTGAAAGATCTGCTGCGCATCCCCAGCATCAGCACGCTTGACGAGCACAAATCCGACGTGCAGCGCGCCGCCGATTTCGTCGCCAGCGACCTCCGCCGCATTGGCCTGGAGAATGTCGAAGTCATCCCCACCAAGGGACATCCGCTGGTTTACGCGGACTGGCTGCACGCCCCCGGCAAGCCCACGGTGCTGATGTACGCGCACTACGACGTGCAGCCGCCCGACCCGCTGAACGAATGGATCTCGCCGCCCTTCGAGCCGACCGAGCGCAACAACAACCTGTACGCTCGCGGCGCGGTGGACGACAAAGGCCAGCTCTGGATGGAAGTCAAAGCCCTCGAATCGCTCATGCAGGGCGGCGCCGGCAAGCTGCCCATCAATGTGAAGATTCTGTTCGAAGGCGAGGAGGAAGTCGGCGGCGAAGCCATCACCGAATACGTGCTCAAGCAAAAGGCGCGCCTGAAGGCCGATTTCGCTCTGGTGTGCGACACCGAACTTTTTGCCGCCGGCCTGCCCACACTGTGTGTCGGCCTGCGCGGCCTGGTTTACACCGAAATCGAAGCGGTTGGTCCCAAAACCGATCTGCATTCCGGCGTCTACGGCGGCGCGGCGCCCAATCCTTTTTTCGCGCTCATCGAAATCATCAGCAAGTTGAAAGACGCCAAAGGAAAAATCCTGATCCCCGGCTTCTACAAAGGCGTGAAGGCTCCAAGCAAAGATGAACTGAAAGCCTGGAAGCGCCTGCCCTTCAATGAAGAGCACTATCGCAAAACCGAAGTGGGCTCGACCGTGCTCACCGGCGAGCCGGGATACTCCGTGCTCTATCGCACCTGGGCGCGGCCTACGCTCGAAGTCCATGGCATGCCCGGCGGCTTCACCGCTCCCGGCGCGAAGACTGTGATCCCGGCCAAAGCCGCTGCCAAAGTTTCCATGCGCCTGGTTCCCAACCAGGACGCCGACGACGTGCTCAAAAAGTTCAAGGCGTACGTGAAGAAGCTCACGCCCAAAGGAATTCAAACCAGCATTAAAGTGTGGAGCAAAGGCCCCGCCTGCGTGGTCGGCACCGACAACCCATACATCAAAGCCGCCACCGAAGCCTTGCACGATGTCTTTCGCAAGCCGACAGTCTTCATCCGCTCCGGCGGCTCGATTCCTATCGTCACCGATTTTCAGGACGTGCTGAAAATTCCATCGGTGATGATGGGCTTCGGACTGCCCGACGACAACCTGCACGCCCCCAACGAAAAGTTCCACATCCCCAACTTCCATTACGGGATCGAGTCCATCTGCACATTTTTCGAGAAGCTGGGCGGCAAGTAGGCGGTATTCTTAACGTTCCAACGGGAACATCTGTACTTACAATTGCGTCCCCACGGTAACGTATGAAGTGCTGTGTTTAGAATGAGATGGCGAGACATATAATTAGCCGCCAGGCAGCCCGGCTGTGTCACTTATTGTCATAAAATGACAATAAGTGACACAGATTAGGGGGTGGGTTTGGCGGCGCACCGCGGGTAATGATCGAGGGTGTCCCGTCCAAGCTCCGCTTGGGCTGGGGATTTTGGATGTACATGGGTCAGGTGGAATCGTCGGAGGCGACGAGAATACCTATCCCAAACGCCGTTGCCCAGCATCAAGAAAATGATGTGATGAAGCCCCATCTAGGCCTTATACTTCGGAACCGTTGGAAACAAAGCTGCAAATTCGGCTTATTTGGTTTACCGGCCGCGGGGTTGTGCGGTTCACGCCTCTTCCTCTACGCCATCATCCTTCCACTGATAGCCGCAGCTGTCGCAGCTCAAATTGAACTTTGAGGTGGCGAAGCCCTCGGGGGCGTTCTTGTCGTCGAGTCCCTGAAAGACGATGTCTTCGGAATGGCACTTGGGGCAGCGGGGCAAATGGCTCGTGTCGCTATCATCGTTCGGTTGAGGCATTTTTGCGGCGAGGACGCTCGAAGCACGTTGCCGGTCCCATTCGCTCACACTCACGTCGACGCCGTGGTCGAAAGAGCCGGCGAAAGCGTCTGCCTCAGAGAGGTAGTCCGGACCGAAGACGGCTGTAACTCGAGCCACGAGCAAGGCGTCCATGACCTGCCGGAGTTCATCGCGATCCCATGCTCGCCAAACAGACACAAGATCGACGCTGTCTTCGTCAGGCTTGGAGTTTGGCGAAGACTGGACGGCCGAGGCGGCCGTCCCCACGCGAGTTTCGCTCAACGGAACTTGCAAACCGCGAGTGGCGATTTCGGATTGCAGGGCCTGGCGGGCGACCTCGGTCAGGTCGCCGGCATCTTCGGCGAGGGCTAGAAGTTCGTCATCCGTGAAGCTGGCGTAGCGCTCTTGCAAGCGGCGGGATTGTTCGATGGGGCTGTCCATAAATTTGGAGGGAATGATAGCTGAGATTTTGGGGGCTCGGGGGCCGGGTGGTTGCTGCTGAGGGAGTGCTCGCCAAAACCGGACGGCCGAGGCGGCCGTCCCCACGTGATTCTCGCTAATCCAGGGCGGGCGGGGGCGCCCGCCCCACATCGTTCTCCACACGATTCTTCCATTGCTTCCATTATCTGGCTGCGCTAGGCTTATCTTGCTCTCGCGATTCTTCCTTCCTTTTCCTTTCCACACCCATGAAATGCACAGATGCTGCATTGTGTGTGCAATCTGACGGGGTTGCGCTTAGGGCCATACCAGATATAGTGTTTTCTTGCTTGACCCCGGCGCAATTTCGCCGTTACAGTAGCTCTAACTTGTGCTCACCCCGACCCAGCCTTGGGGGGCGTTGGCCGGAGCTACCGAAAGAGGAACCTCGTTGGTAAACGGGGTTAGAATTCCTCCGCTGACGGCGATGCTCATGGGAATCGGCAATGGCGGCGGGACGCCGCCACGACAGCCGGCGAGACGCCGGCGCTACAGGAAACGGCTCACAGGAGTTCTTCATTGCTCAAACTGAAACGGCTACAGATTCTCGGGTTCAAATCGTTTTGCGACCGCACCGAACTCAAGTTTCATGGGGACGGAGTGGCGGCCATCATCGGCCCTAACGGGTGCGGCAAGTCGAATATCGCGGACGCCATCTCGTGGGTGCTGGGTGAGCAGTCGGCCAAGACGCTGCGCGGGTCGCGCATGGAAGACGTCATTTTCTCCGGCACGAACGACCGCAAGCCGACTGGCATGGCGGAGGTGTCGCTCTCACTGATCGATCCTGAAGTCTATGACGGGGCGGATGCCAATGAGCCGACCGAGGTGGAGATCAAGGAATTACCAGCGGAGGATTGGGATGAGGCCGTCATCCGCGCCGAAGCCGCGGAAGAAACGGAGCGGTTGACTGAAGAAGCGCAGCCGGGGAGGGTGGAGGAAGTTGAGGCGGCGCCTACCTCAGGGGCTGAAGCCCAGCTTGATTGTGGCGATGATTCCGCAGCGCTAAAGCGCTGCGCCACCCAAAATCTCTCCGCCGGGCAGAGTTCCGGCGATTCGGTGCACAATTCTGACGAAAACCGGACGGCCGAGGGCGGCCGTCCCCACGCGAATCCTGCCGATCCGCACGTGGTTCTGAAAATCCGGCGGCGGAAATTTCAGCAGCAGTTTCATGCAGGAGAAATCGTGGTCACGCGGCGGCTGTTTCGGTCGGGCGACAGCGAGTACCTGCTGAACGGAAAGCTGTGCCGGCTGCGCGACATTCAGGAATTATTTATGGGCACCGGGCTTGGTCCGGAGTCTTATGCGCTGATTGAGCAGGGACGCATTGGGCAGATTCTGAGCAGCCGTCCGACCGACCGGCGCGCCATTATTGAAGAAGCCGCCGGCATTACCAAGTTCAAGACCAAGAAGCGGCTTGCGGAAGCGCGGCTGGAAGACGCCAAACAGAATCTCGCTCGGGTGAACGATATTTTCGACGAAGTGACGCGGCAAATGAATTCGCTGAAGCGACAAGCGTCGAAGGCGGAGCGTTATGCCAAACTGCGCGAGGAAATGCGGGCCAAGCTGCGGCTGGTGCTGGCCAGCAAGTTTGCCCAGCTCGATCAGGAGAGCACGCAACTCGATTTGCAGATCAACACGCTTTCCGAGCAGATGCGGCAGCAGTCGGAGACGGTGCGGCTGGCGGAAGAAGAACAAACCGAGCGCACCCAGCGCGGCTATGCGATCGAAACGGAACTGCGGGAGAACCTGGATCGTTTGAATGAAATCAAACTGGAAGTGGATCGCGCCAACGCGACCCGCCGGCACAATCAGGAACGCTGCGGAGAGTTGGTCGAGCGGGCGCTCTCTTCGCAAGCGGAACTTACGCAGGCGCGAGAACGATTGACGGCGATCGAGACGGAACTTGAAGCCAACCGCCTGATGCTGACTTCCGCGGCCGACGATGTGGCGGCGGCGCAACAGAGACTGACGCAGGCTCAGGAAGAAGCCACGAATGCTGCCCAGGCTCTGGCGGAGTTGGAGCATCGGCAGGAGGCCTCGCGGAGCGCCATTCTGGAGGCGGTTTCTTCCGCTTCCAACCTGCGCAACCAGCTCACCCAAGCCGAAGAGCGATTAGCCGGGGTCGATCGCGAGTCGCAGCGCCTCAGCTCAGAAATGATGACCGCGAAGTCCCAGGTCGAAGCTTTCGGCGGACAGCGCGAGCAACTGGCATTGGAGTTTGAAACGGTTTCGCAACGGGCTTCCACTTTGGCCGAAGAAATCAGCCAAACCCGGCTGTCCTTGGAGGCGAAGCGCCGCGCGGAAATTGAGGCCAAGCATCGCCTGGATGGCTTGCGTGCAGAATATGCGACGGCGTTCGGCAAAAAGGGATCGCTGGAAGCGGTGATCGCCGAGCACGGCTATTCTACCGAATCGGTTCGGCGGCTTTTCCAGTCGGGCGGATTGAATGGAGGCCTCGCTCCCGCCGGCGTGCTCGCGGATTTCCTGGAAGTCGAGCCACGCTACGAAGGCGTAGTGGAAGATTTTCTGCGCGACGAACTCAACTTTGTCGTGGTGAAATCCTGGGATGCCGCCGACGAAGGGCTGCGCCTGCTGCGCACCAACGTCGATGGCCGGGCCACTTTCCTGGTGCATCCCGAAGACTCGCAGGCTAAGTTCTCCTTCGCGGTGGATGAAGCGGCCCGCGCGGCGCGGCCGAACGAGGCCATTCTTCCGCTAAAGCACGCCATTCGGGTGCTCAACGGATTCGGGCGATCTTTGGAAGTCATTCTGCCGAAGTTGCGCGACGGCTACATCGTCTCCGAGCCGAGATTTGCGCGCAATCTGGCGTTGGAAAATCCCGATGCGTTCTTTCTCGCGCAGACCGGCGAGTGCTTTCATAACGTGACCGTCACGGGCGGCAAACAGCGCGCCGAGGGCCCGTTATCGATGAAGCGCGAGTTGCGCGAAGTGCTCCGGTTACTGGGCGAACTGGAATCAGCTTTACGCAACGAGGAGACTCTGGTGCTCACGTTGGGGCGCGAGATCGCCGACCTCACTTCCCTGCTCGACCGGCTGGAGGGCGGCAGACGCCAGGCGGAGACGCAAGCGATGACTTCCGGGCACATGCTGCAGCAATTGGATTCTGAAATGGCGCGGGTGCGGGAGCGGCTGAACACTTGTCACCACGAACTTCGGCGCTTGGCGGCGGAGCACGCGGAGCAGGAATCGCTGATCGTTGCGCGCCAGGCAGAGATTACCACCGTCCAGGAAAAGAAGGCGCAGCTCGAACTTACGGCCGTGAACGCTCAGCAGCAACTCGCTGGACTGCGCGAGGCGCGCGATCAAGCAGCGAATGAAGCTTCGTTGCAACTGGCGCGCGCGGCCACCTTGGAGGAACGGCATCGTTCAGCGGCGGCAGGGGTCGCCCGTATTCAGTCGATGGCGGTGGAAATGCGCGGGCGACTCGCTTCCCTGCTATCCCAGATCGAGGCTTGTTTCACCGAAATCCTCGAACGTGAGAGCGAGAGCCAGCAGATCGCCACGCACCTCGTGGACTTGGAAGCCGAACGCAATGCCAGCGCTGCCCGCGATGGGTTGCTGCAATTCGAGTCGGAACAAGTCCGCGCGCGGTTGGCGGAGATTGAAGAGGCCTTGCGCAATGCGCGCCTACTGCTCGACCAGGCCCGCGACCGCCGGGCCGAACTGGCCGCTCTCGCTGCCAAGCAGCAATCCGACGCCGAATACATGGCCGGCACGTGCCTGAACGAACTCGGCATCGAGCGCGACGAACTAACCGCCGACGCGACCATTCCAATCGTCGCGGGCGAGCTGTTGACGGTGGAAGACCAGATCTATCGCGACATGCGCGCGCGCCTCGAAGCCATGGGGCCGGTCAACATGATGGCGCTCGAAGAATACAAAGAGACGGCCGAGCGGCATCTTTTCCTGGAGGGCCAACGCAAAGATTTGATTGACTCCATCGAAAATACGCAGGCCACGATCAAGGAGATCGACACCTTCTCGCGGCAGAAGTTCGAGGAGGCTTTCCAGCAGATCAACGAGAATTTCAAGATGACCTTTGCCAAGCTGTTCGGCGGCGGACACGCGTTCATGCGCCTAACCGACGAGGAAAACAGCGCGGAAAGTGGCATCGACGTGGTGGCTTCGCCTCCGGGCAAGAAGCTGCAGAACGTTCTGCTGCTATCCGGCGGCGAAAAAGCACTGACTGCTTTGGCATTACTGGTCGGCATTTTCCAATACCAGCCCAGCCCGTTCTGTATTCTCGATGAAGTGGATGCGCCGCTCGACGAGGCCAACATTGGCCGCTTCACCGAACTGGTCAAGGAGATGAGCGTGCAGACCCAGTTCGTGCTCATCACTCATAGCAAAAAGACCATGAGCATCGCGCCTACGCTTTACGGGGTCACCATGCAGGAGCCCGGCGTTTCGAAATTGGTTTCTGTGCGCTTTGCCGCCACCGCGTAGGCTGAAGCGCTGCGGTTTGGCTAAGTTATCCACGCTCTTCCATCTTTTCCACAACCTGCGCCGAGCGGAAACCTTCTCCGGCGGCTCACGCACGGCGATGGCAACTGTCAACTCTTTTGTATTCAAAGGCGAAAACGAAATTACAGGAATTGTGATTTGGACGATTGACAAATTTTTCTGAGAAGTTAGAATACGCGACGTTTCCTCCCGGTTAGAATTCCAGCATGAGCCCCGAACTTCTCGATACCGTTCTGCTACAAACCGACTTCCCGGATCTCGAACTCTATGCCAGCGGCAAGGTTCGCGATGTCTATCGCCTGGGCAACGATCATTTGCTGTTCGTGGCGACTGATCGCATTTCTGCCTTTGACTACGTGCTGGCCACTGGCATTCCGCACAAGGGCCGCGTCCTTACCCAGATCTCTTTGTTCTGGTTCGACTTCCTGCGTGGCGTAGTGCCCAATCACTTGGTCACGGCTGATGTGAGCAAATATCCCGCCTCCGTCCGCAAGTATGCCGACCAGCTACAAGGCCGGTCCATGATGGTGGTCCGCGGAGATATGGTGCCGGTGGAGTGCGTGGTGCGCGGCTACCTTTCCGGTTCCGCATGGAAAGAGTACAAAGCCAGCGGAGAGGTTTGCGGCATCCCGCTGCCCGCCGGACTCAAAGAGTCCGATCGCTTGCCCGAACCGATCTTCACGCCTTCGACCAAGGCGGCTACCGGCCACGACGAGAACATTTCCTTGGAAGAAGTGGCGCGGCTGGTCGGCCCTGAGCTGAGCCACAAACTGCGCGACCTTAGCCTGCAAATTTATTCCAGGGCCGCCGAGTATGCGCGGCAAAAAGGGATTATCATCGCCGATACCAAGTTTGAGTTCGGGCGCACGCCGGCCGGCATTACGCTGGCCGACGAAGTGCTCACTCCGGATTCTTCGCGGTTCTGGCCGGCAGAGACGTATGAGCCAGGCCGGGCGCAGGAGTCCTATGATAAGCAGTACGTTCGGGATTACCTCGAGGAAACTCGCTGGAACAAGCAGCCCCCTGCACCCTCCCTTCCCCCAGAGGTGGCGCGTAAGACTAGCGAAAAGTACCGAGAGGCGTATCGCCAGCTCACGGGTCGCGAGCTGGAGGTTTAGCCGCAACGTGCCGGGCAAAAGCCTATGAACGGGGCGGACTGGATCATCCTGGCCGTGATCTTGTTGTCTGTGGTTGGAGCCGCTAGCTCCGGCTTCTTTCAGGAGGCTTTTGCGATTGGCGGCTTGGTGTGTGGATACCTGTTGGCCGCGTGGCAGTACTACCGGCTGGCGCAGTGGTTTTCGCCGTACCTGAAATCGCTTTGGTTGGGTGAGATCGCGGGGTTTCTGATTATTTTCTTGGCGGTGATGATTCTTGCCGGTTTGGCCGGGAGAATCGCCCGCTGGATTGTACGAGAAGCAGGGCTTAGCTTGTTTGACCGTTTTCTGGGTGGGTTGTTGGGTCTGGTGCGCGGTTGCTTGGTAATAGCCGTGGTTTTGGTGAGCATGGCGGCCTTCACTCCCGCTTCCAAAATGTTGGCGGGTTCGCAGTTGGCGCCGTACTTCCTGGTAGTGGGACGAGCCGCGATTTGGGTTGCACCCGCGGAATTACGCGGACGCTTCTATCAGGGGCTGGACTTGCTGCATCATCAGCAGCCCGCTTCGAGCGAAGCCAAACCAGGCGCCGGCTCCAGCAAGTAAGCCGCGTAATGGATTAGACACACTTTCCCGAATTCGCTTTTCGAGCGGAAAGCTAAAGAAAGAGAGAGGCCGTGAGAGATCAGCTTGAAGCACTGGTGCTGCAGATGTACAAAAGCAACATTCTGTATTCCGAAGCGGTGCGCGAGTTCAAGAAACGCTTCATCCTCACCGTCCTCGAAGAGAACAAGGGAAACCAGTGCCGCGCCGCGCGCCAGCTCGGCATGCACCGCAATACGCTAAGCCGCACCATCGCCGAACTGAAGATCGACATGCGTCAACTCAAAGAAGCAGCAAGCGCCCCCGCGCAGCGCGAGACCCGCCGCCTACGAAAGAGAAGCCGTCCGCTAGCCCTTGCCTTAACCGTCGCGCCAGTGAGCGAAGCTGAAGGGGCCTCGCCGGCTGCTCCGATCCCGTCTGGCGGTTGCGCGGAATCGTTCATCGCTCGCCCAGCAGAAAGAGGCAGCCCGCCGGGGCTGCCTCCAGGTTGTGTCTTCTGGAAAGAAAGTCTACTGCGTCGCCGCATGGTGGTGCACGGGCGGCTTCTTGGCCGGCGTAGGCGCCGCTTTCGTCAACAACGTGCCTTTTTCCATGCTCATCATGAACGGGCTCGCGGTGTAGGAAGCCGGAGTGCCTCCGAAGTCCAAAGTTGCTCCCTCGGCGGGCATGAGACGCGGCGGAATTGGGCCCGTCGTGGTGAGGGTGATATCGGCTTTCTTCTGCTCGATATCGTCTTCGCTGCCGGCAATCTGCAACTCATCGGGAGAAGCTTTAATCACCACTCCCTCCATCTGCAAAGCCTTGCCTTTAATCGCCGACCACACTTTGTCGGCATCTTCCGGAGTGCCCGCGGAGAGACATAGCTCCCACTCGGCAAAACTCATGTCCTTCGGCTCTTTCGTTTTCACCAGTTCGGTGCACTGCTGCGCAGGCGTGGGAGGAACGTATTGGGTAATGGCGAAGCCGGCCGGGGGCTCCGGTGCAGTTTTAGCTACAGCCAACACATCCGTCCATCCCTGGTCGGAGCCGTGATACTTGACGTACATCTTCTTGCCATAGTCCTGGATCTGCGCTTGTCCCGCGGGTGACGCCAGACTCGCGGCGCGCGCGATGAAGAACAATCCATTCAAGTAATCCGGAGGAACAGCGGTTAGGTAGGCCAATGCCAAGTAATAGACATTCTCGACGTTATTCGGGTCGCCCTGCGCCGCAAGGCGGAGATATTTCTGGGCGTCGGGAAAATTCTTCAGCGAGTAGGCCGAGAATCCCGCCACGTTGTTCAAAATGGCGGCCATCTGGGCTTTCGTTTTATCGAAATCCGCATCCGACTGGCCATCCGGCTTGACCATCTTGGGGAGGGCCGCCAGACCCAGCATCGCATGCTGTCCCGCATCCGTCCATTTCTGGCCGGCACGTTCCATGTAAGCCAGTACCACCAGGGCGCGAACGTTGTCCGGCGCCACCGCCAGCAGCCGGTTGGCTGCGTCCGCGACTTTATCGGCATTACCCGTCTGCTGGTAGGTGGCCATCAGGGTTTCCAGCGCGTCGACCTTCACCACGCTATTGGGAAACTGAACCAGGAAGGCTTCCAGGCCGCTGATCTTCGCGGCTGGATCTTTTTCACCGATGGCCCCCATGTAGGCGTTGTATTCGGCTGGATCCTTGATCACCGGCGCCGCCGATGCGGACGTTCCCGGCTGCGCCTGCGGCATCGCCGCCAGCGGCGCTACTGCCAGCAACGCAAGCACAATTACCAATACGCTCGTCTTCATTCGAATGGCTCCTTGAAACTCTTGGGAAATCAGCGACGACATCCCGCCCAGGCAACTCCCCTACTCCAGTCGCCTGGCTTGTCTTCAGACACGGACGCTGCACGCCCATGCGACGGGTCCGGAAAACCCAGCGCCCCCCTCCAACCACTCTAAACCCAAGGCAGCCAATAGCGGTGTTTCCGGTGAGCGGGATTATAAGTATGTCACCCACTTAAGGCAAGCACGCTTTACTTCATCCGGTACCTAACTTGTAAGATGCAAGGGTAGATTTCGGGGATGGTCAGCGGTCCCCTCTCGGAATCCGGAAGAAGGCACCCATGAGCGCAGCGAGCGCCAAGTCATTGGCGGGCCAAGTCGCAATAGTAACTGGCGCGGGCCGCGGCATCGGCGCCGCCATTGCCCAAACTCTGGCGGCCCTGGGCGCCGCCACCGTATTGTGCGGACGCACGCGCAAATTGCTCGAAGCCTCCGCCGCATCCATTTCGCAAGCCGGCGGTCAAGCCGAAGTCGCGGAGTGCGACGTTACAGATTTGCGATCTGTCGAGGCCGTGGCCAAGCGCGTGGACGGCACTTTTGGCCGATTGGATATCTTGGTGAACAACGCCGGGGTGGGCGGCTTTGGAGGTCCGCTGCACCAGCTCGCGCCCGATGCCTGGGAGCAAATCCTGAATACCAACTTGCGCGGTGTCTTCTATGCGATTCGCAGCTTTGCCCCGCCCATGATTCGCGCCAAGGGCGGTCACATCATCAACATCTCGTCCCTCGCGGGCAAAAACGCCCTGCCCAACGGCGCTGCCTATGCCGCCTCTAAGTGGGGATTGAACGGCCTAAGCTATTCGGTGGCCGAAGAGCTGCGCGCTCACAATATTCGCGTCTCGGTCGTCTGCCCCGGATCGACCAATACCGACCTGAGTCCACATGTTGGCAAGGACGTGAGCAAGATGCTGCAGCCGAGCGACATTGCCCACGCCGTCGCCATGCTGGTAACCCAAGCGCCAGACTCGTTCGTCAGCGAAATTCTCCTGCGCCCCACGACGAAGCCCTAGGTGCAAATCGACTTCAAGGGCTGCGAACCGGAGTGTCCGCGCACCTCCGGCTACCCGGCAATGTTGACGCCGCTCAGGAATCCTCCGAGATGCGCCGTTGCTATGATCGACACTACGGCAAACAGTTCCAGGGAAAGACGCAGGCCGGAAAAGACCGGTTTTGTCCCTCGTTCCTTCCGAACGTGGAGCCATGCCACCAGCCAAATGAGCAATGCCGAAGCGCATCCGAACCCCAAGTGAAGCAGCAGTACGCCCTTCAACTTCTGACCTTCCAGCTGCCACTGCCATGCCAGAATGCCGGTCACCAGCACCGGCAGCACGGAAACCGCCGCGCCGATCAGGTTGTAGTAGGCTGCAGCCGCGAGCGCGGGCCGTTTCGTCCAGCGCGCCGCAAAATCGAAACCCACTCCCGTCAAGAACAGCGCAATCGGGAAGTGAACCAGCACGACATGCTGCGCATGTTTCGCCAGCAAGGCCGACTTGAGATCAAATGGATGCATGGGAGCTCGCTTACTGCACCACCACAATTTTGCCTACCATCTTGGGATGTATCGAGCAGAAGTAGGTGTACGTCCCTGGCTTGGCCGGGGTGAAGGTGAATTTCTCGTCAGTGTCGAGCGCTCTGGACTTAAACGTCTTGTCGTCACTGACCACGGTGTGCGGAATATCGTCGCGATTCGTCCAAGTGATCGGCGTTCCAACCTTTACCGTGAGCGTTGCGGGCGTAAACATGAAATTGTCGATCGTGATCTCCGAGCCGTTGGGAGCGGCTTCCGCGCCCGCTGCCATGGTTCTCTGTGCGCCTGCGGCTACCGCCAGACCCAACACGACGACTGCTGCAATACCAAGTGCCCCACTGCGTTCTTTCATCTGATTATTTCCTTCCCTATAGCAAAGTCTTCATCACTCCAGCGTCGAATCGATGACCGCGAGCGCATGCCGATGCCGCATGTAATTCACGTCTGTGACTCCCAGCAGCGCGCGCAACTGTTCCGCCGGCACTTTCATTGGCCCCGGCGAAGGCGCGGCCCCGGGACGCGGTTGCGGGAAAGCCGTGGAAGTCGCCGTGTGAAACGTGACGTTGCCCTCGACTTTCTGCATGGTCTGGTGAATATGCCCGTTGAGCACGGTCACCGAGCCAAAGCGTTTCAAGTAGGAAAGCGCCTGCGCGCTGTCCTCGGTCCCCCACCCCCAATCCGGATAAATGTTCCACAGAGGCATGTGCGCGAAAACCACCACCGGCGTGCTCTTCGAAAGATGCTTGACGTCGTCCTCCAACCACTCGAGTTGCTCGCCGCCCAGCGATCCCATTCCACCGGCTTTCAGGTTCATCACGTTGACCAAGCCCACGAAGTGCACGCCCTTCTTGTCGAAGCTGTACCAGCCGCTGCCCTTTGTATCTTTGCCATAGCGTTCCCGGTACTGCGCTCCGTCGTCTTCCAGCACGTCGTGCTCGCCGGGAACGAAAAATACATCCTTGGGCTTGGCCGATCGCAGAATCTGGTCCACGGTGTCGAACTCCGACGACTTCGACAGATGGCTGATGTCGCCGGTGTGCAGCATGAATTCAGGCTCAACCGGCAGCGAATTGATCTTGCTCACGGCGGCTTGCAAAGTCGAAACTACGTCGGGATTCGCCGCCTTGTTGAACCCCATATGGCTGTCGCTGATCTGCACAAAGCTGAGTTCGCCCTTCGCCTGCTTGGCTATGTGCGCGGGATCGCCAAGGCCATAGGACTTCAGCACTCCGCCCTCCATGACGCAGAGCGCGCCCGTGCCCGCCCACGCCATGCACTTCAGGAATCCCCGGCGGTCCACGCCGTCGTGGTGGTGGTCGAATAAAATCGTGCCGTTCTCTTGCGCCGTTATCTCTTTCGCCATCGTCGCCTCCGAATCAGAGCAGCCTCGCCGGCTACCTTCCCCGTGTAGAACCGGCAACGCGCGCTTTTATTCCGCGCGAAAGAATTCGGGTGCCAAGGGAATAAAATCTCTGCTGCATGGTTTACTCTTGTGGCCGTGTCGGCAGAGCGTCCGTTACCGCAGCCCTTCGAAGAGCTCGCCATGCCGCTTTTCGAGCGGCTTTATAACTTTGCGCGCTGGCTCGCCCACGACCGCGAGGAAGCCGAGGACCTGGTGCAGGAAACCTACGCCAAGGCGCTGAAGGGATTTTCTTCTTTCCAGCCGGGCACCAACTTTCGCGCCTGGATGTACCGAATTCTGCGCAACACGTTCCTCAATTCCCGCACCGGCCTGCAAGCAACCGCGACCGTTCCGCTGGAATTGGAGGAACGCGATGCAACCCTGCCCACGGCCGCGGATACACCCGAGAGCCTGCTCCTCCAACGTGCCGATGGGCAGCTCGTGCAAGATGCTTTGCTGCGGATCCCGGTGCACCATCGCGAAGTGCTGTTGCTCTGTGAAGTGGAAGAAATGTCGTATCGGGAAGTATCCGCAACCCTCGCCATCCCCATGGGCACGGTAATGTCGCGCTTGTCGCGCGCCCGCCGCGCTTTGCGGGAAGCGCTGCGAGAATTGCAGAAAGGACAAACCCAGAAGGGCTAGATCATGGCCTGCGAGCTTTGGAGCGGAAAACTCGACGCCTACTTCGACGGAGAACTCCCCGCCGATGAGGCGCGCGCGTGCGCGGAGCATCTGCGCCAGTGCCCTATCTGCTCCGCGGAAGGGTTAGACCAGCTTCAGCTGAAGCGGGCGATTCGTATCGCCGGCCACAGATTTACCGCCGACCCAGAGTTCCGCGCCCGCATCGAAAAACGCGTCGCGGGACGCGAGTCCCTCGCATGGCCCTCCCGCTGGCTGCCTGCTCTCATGGCTGTAACCGCGATGCTGCTTGTCGGCGCGCTCATTCTCGCTCGCTACCGGCCCAACCCCGAAGCGCAAATGCTCAGCGAACTGGCTGACCAGCACGTGGCAACTTTGGCCAGCGCCAATCCGGTCGATGTGGTCTCAACCGACCGGCACACGGTTAAGCCGTGGTTCGAGGGAAAGATTCCCTTCACCTTCAACCTGCCAGAGTCACAGGATTCGCCTTTTGAGCTGGTGGGCGGCAAAGTCAGCTACCTGAATCAATCCCCCGGCGCGGAGCTGATTTTTCGCGTTCGGAAGCACCAGATCTCGGTCTTCATTTTTCAGGAGCAAGCGCTAGGCAAAGCGCCCCTGAACGAGATTACGACAAATGCGCTTTCCTTCACCGTCCGCGGCTGGAGCCGCAATGGCCTTCGCTATTTCGTGATCGGCGACGCCAGCCCGCAAGATCTCGACAAACTGAGCGATCTGCTGAAGGCTGCCAGTTAAACCCTATGTCATTTCGACCCTAGCGGAGCGAACCAAGCGAAGTGGGGGGCTTACGTTTCTGACAGCGGGCTCAGCACCTTGCTAGCTACTTCTTAAACAAATTCTCGAACGCCTGCCGCGCATCCGCCGGCCGCGCCTGCGCTGGGGTAGACGTCTCCTTCTCCACCCTCACGCTAATCGAGTAGAACGTGCATTCATTCTTCACATCCTTGCGCGGAATGCGCTGCGGAATCGGCTGCGTGCACTCGAACCGGCTGGACGGATCGAAGTAGCTGCACTGTTTGCAGGAGTGCAACTCGAAACCGCACTTGGGACACTTCCCCACCGGCCCACTCACCGACGGCAGCAGAGTGCCACACTGCGCGCAGCGCGAAACGTTGGTTCGCGCCGGCATTTGCAAGGCCCGCGGCCCGAACGAATCGTCTTTCTTCCGCGCGGGACCCTCCGCCGACTTTTGCCGCGGCTTGTCGTCGCGATCTTGATATCCGTGCTGGCGGTACTTCATTTCTTGCAACGTCCTCCGGCCTCGCTATTGTCTCCCCTAAAGAGCGTTCCCCACAAGTTTCATCGCCGCTCTCCGGCCGAACCCTCTGTGCGACCCTGTGTCCCCGGTGGCTAACATTGACGCAATCTCCGCCGGCGCACGCGGAAGCGCTCCGCGGCGAACCTGAATTGTGTTTCCCCAAACCGGGTGCTACCATTCAATCGGCGGCATTTATACGGAGGTAGATTCCATGTCAGATAGAGATGGCGGTGGAGTTCTTTGGTTTCTCGCCGGACTGGGCATCGGTGCCGTAATTGGCGTTTTGTATGCGCCGCGCTCCGGCAGCGAAACCCGCGAAGCCCTGCGTTCCAAGGCCGAAGAAGGCCGCGAGTACGTGCGCAATCGCGCGCGCGATGCTCGCGAACAAGCCGCGGAATGGGCCGACCGGGGCCGCGAAGTTCTAAACCAGCAGAAAGAGCAATTCCGTTCCGCCTACGAAGCGGGACGGCAGGCCTATCGCGAAGCGACCGCCAAAACGGAAGACGGCCCCGCGCAGAATCTGTGAGGTAGGCGCTTTAGGTAATCCCCGGCTCGAACTTCCGGTGGCGGGGTAACGCGTATGGATCATCTGACAATTTTCATCGCGCTGACGGCAGCGGCCATCATCATCCAGGCAGGCATTCTGTTCGGGATGTTCCTCGCGGTGCGCAAAACCAGTGCCAAGATCGAAGCGCTGGCCGACGACGTCCGCACCAAGGTCTTGCCCACCGCCGAGCTGGTGCATTCCATGATGGTGGAGCTTCGCCCCAAAATCGATACTGCGATCGCCAACGTCAGCGAATCGACCACCATGGTCCGCGCCCAACTGGGCCGGCTCGATGCGGCAGTCAGCGACGTCGTGGACCGCGCCCGCCTGCAAGTGATTCGCGCCGACGATTTGGTGAGCCGCTCTTTGGATCGCGTCGAAGAAACCACCGAAATGGTCCACCAGACAGTGGTTGCCCCGGTTCGCAAGCTCGCCGGCGTAATTCAGGGTGTGACCGCCGGACTTGAGTTCCTGGTAGGCTCGCGCCGCAGGCGCCGTGATCGAGACCCCATCCCGCAAGACGAGATGTTCATCTAGCGCTGAAAAAGTGGCTTTGGGTGGCGCGGCGCTTTTAGCGCTGCGATAGCTTTCTCGGAACAAGCCAAGGCTTCAGCCGCTGAGGGAATGGTTTCGCTTCAAACGGTGAGTATTCTCAGACGATCCACCCACCACCCACCACGACATCGCCGTCATAAAACACAGCTGCTTGGCCCGGCGTGATGGCCCGCTGCGGTTCATCAAAACTCACCAGAATTTCGTCATCACCCGACTGTTCAATGGTCGCAAGCGCCGGCTCGTGACGATGCCGAATCTTTACCGAAACTCGCATCGGCTGGTCCAAATCCGCTACCGAAATCAAGTTCGTGCGCTGCACGCGTAGACTTCTTGAGTAGAGATTCTCCTGATCGCCCACCACCACTTGCTGCGTGTCTCCGTGAATCTGCAGCACGTACAATGGCGACCCGGTAGCCACGCCCAGCCCCTTGCGCTGGCCCACGGTAAAGTTATGAATGCCGGTGTGCTCGGCAATCACTTTGCCATCGGTGGTGACCAACTCACCCGCAGTGTCGGGCAGCGCGTCGCCGCGCTCTGCCAAGTAGGCCTCCAAGAACTTCTTGTAATCGCCGCCGGGGACGAAACAAATTTCCTGCGAGTCCGGCTTCTCCGCCAGCGCCAGCCCGTGCTTACGGGCCAGCTCGCGCACCTCCGGCTTGGTCATGTCGCCCAAAGGAAACAGAGTGCGGCTGAGCTGCTCCTGCGTAAGTCCAAAAAGAAAATAAGTCTGATCCTTTGACCGGTCCGCCGGACGCTTCAGCAGCCAGCGCCCTCCCTGCGCGTCAAATTCCACGCGCGCGTAGTGCCCGGTAGCCAATGCGTCCGCGCCAATCTGCTGCGCGACAGTCAGCAACTGGTCAAACTTCAAGTGATTGTTGCAAAGGCTGCAAGGTATCGGCGTCCGCCCCGAAAGATACTGCTCCACAAACGGCCGCACTACATCGCGCTCGAAGCGCTCTTCGTTGTTGACCACGTAGTAAGGAATCCCGATGGTCTCGGCGACACGCCGCGCGTCGTAAACATCGTCGAGCGAACAGCAGCGCCCATGAACCGCCTCCGGCATGCCCTCGTATCCGGCCAGCCGCCGCTGATTCCATAGCTGCATGGTCAGCCCCACAACGTTATACCCCTCGGCGCGCAGCATGGCCGCAACCGTGGAGGAATCGACTCCGCCCGACATAGCGACGGCGATGGTCTTAGGAGGCATCGCCACTATTGTCCCATACTCCGTCATCCGGCCGGGCAAGATCGTCCATTCGCGATTGCGAGAATGTCCGGCGCTCGCTCATTTGTTACAATAGCGCCGCGTTTCTCCGATTTCCCCCAGCAAGGAAGGCAACCCATGCGCCGCTGGGCGCTAGTTTTCGCGCTAGTTCTCCCGCAACTCGTTTCAGCACAAACGATCTCTCACCTAAAGGTCATTCATGGCTACGTCACCGCCGTGAACTCCCCTGCGAGTTTCGAATGGGTGAGTACAAGATCACGATTCTCTCGGAAGAGAATTGGCGGACCAAGTTGCCCGACAATTTCCACCTCGCGGTCGGGCTCGAGCTCGAAGTCAGGGGTGACTACGACGAATCCAACAAGCAGATCAAAGCGACCACCATTAAGCTCGGCTCCGACAATGAGAACGTGGAAGGCACCGGCCTGGTCGAGAACAAGGATGCGCTCAGCCAGTCCGACCACAGCTGGTCTGGGACGCTGCTCGCCGATGGAGAAGTGCTGACGATCACCCCCGCCACCGCCATCAGCCCGACCAAAACCGAGAAAAAACGGGAAGCGGCAATGCAGAGCGCTGCCAGCACTCCCGTGACGCTCGAGGAAGTTGGGCCTGACACATTTGTCCACTATGCCGGCGCTCGTCAGCTTGATTTTTCAATTGCAGCCAAGCAACTCGAAATCCAGCAAAACGTTCTTGATAAGGAAGAAGCCGCCTGGGGGAGACAGCTGGATCCGCAGGTGAAGGATACTCCCGGGGCCAAGGACGCGATGCTGACCCTATGGGACCATGATTTTTACCTGGTGCGTTGCCCCGAAGCGGACGCCTATTTTTCAAAGTTAGCCGCGGCTCTGCTGCCACCGCGTCAGAAGGAGCTCCCGGACGACAGCCCCCTGAGAATTCACTTCCGCTTCTACCTGGTCGATAGCAACCATCTCACCGCGCGATTCTTCCCCAACGGAGTAGTGCTGGTTGGTCCCCGCCTGCTTGACGAAACGGACAATGAAGCCCAACTGGCGTTTCTCCTCGGCCGCGGCATGGCGGCAACCGTGGAGAAGCAGGAGTGGCGCAATTTTGTGTCCGCAGGCGGTCAGTCGCTCGCGGCCCGCCTTGCCGGCATCGGTGCCGACCCCTTGACCTTTGCTGCGTCCGGACTCGTTGGTGACGTGGCTGTACCAGGCTTGAGGACCGGCTTTTACCGGGAGTTGCAAGACCAGGCTGACCGGCTTGCGCTGCAATATATGGCGAATGCCGGCTGCGACCCGCGAGAAGCTCTGGCCGTAGTGCAGGCGACCGACAAGAGGCACGCCACCGAGGAACTTGGCTTCGCGCGCCGACGACCTCATGCTCTTCTGGGTTAACGCGGTCCACAAGTACGGAGGCGTCCACTTCATCCTGATGCTCCAGGGAGCGCACGACAAGAGGCAGGTGGTCTTCCTGAAGAACCTCGTCGACGGGGTGCTCAGCTTCAAGTTCGTGGAAGGCTTCCAGCAGACGGAAGGCGAGGTGGAGATCCAGAAGCTGCGCAGGGTCCTGCCAAAGTCCAAGACGTTCAGGCACGTCGTGCAGTCTGACGGCTTGGTCGTCGAGACAACTGCGAGAATAGGGTAATCCACACCACTCTTGCGACGAATCGGCATCGGTTCAAGTTCCATCCCGGCGTTGTAGTTCGCCGGAGTGTTACGATTACATACATCGTAATACTTATTATTGACCTCGCGTTTCTTGCGAAGCGCGCATGCCAGTCAGCAATTCGAGCCCGTTGATTCACCTTTCGAGGTTGGGGAAGCTTGCGTATGCGAGGCAGGTCTTTTCATCAATCATGATACCTCCCGCGGTCAGGGCAGAGACAATCGCGACGGGCAAATCCGAAGGCTACCTCGACGCTGTCGCCCTCGAAGGGCTAGAGAAGGAAGGCTGGCTGATGACGTGCGAGCTCTCGCCACATTCGGCTGGAATCGCGAGGGAACTCTCCGAGGCAGTGGGAGCCGGGGAGGCTGAGGCCATCGCGCTTGCCCTTGAGAGGAAGGAAAGGCTCTTCATGGATGATCTTAAGGGGAGGAAGGCCGCAGAATTCTACAGAATAGAGACGACGACCACACTGGGCCTCATGCTTGAGCTGCTTGCGGTCGGAGCCCTCACGAAAATCGATTACAAGAAGAACGTCAAGAACTACGGCTCCGAGGGTTGGATAAGCGGCGACATAATCCAGGAGTTCGTCGAGATGGGGGAGAGGCTTTGAGTGAAAGAATATCCTTCGTGATACCGAAGCATCTTAGGAAATCCCTCCGGGAGTTGCAGGCACTGACGGGGGATGACCAGTCGAGCCTGCTGAGGAAGCTGGTCGACAGGGGCGTGGCCGACGCCAAGATGGACATCGCGGTGGACCGGTACGTCAAGGAGAAATCGTCCTTGGATCAGTCGTCCGCAATCGCAGGAGTGTCTCTCTGGCGGTTCCTCGACGAGCTCAGGCAAAGGAAGGTGGCGCTAAAGTATTCGATGGCGGACGCAGAAGCAGAGATCGAGAGGGCGGCCGGCAGAAAGCACTTAGGGCCAAAGCCGGACTGAGGCAACGTCGAGCAAGTCCTTGCGGGGCGCGTCAAAGTCGTTCAGGCCCATGTTGCAGTCCGACGGGCTTGCGTTGGAGACCACGGCCAGAATGGGCGAACCTACTTTCGAAAGAAGCCTTCTAGCCGACAAGGACGAAATGCTCCCAGTCCTCACCACACGTTGCGAAGGCGCTACAGTCGGCCAAGATGGCTAGCGAACGGAGCTTTTCTAGCCTGCTTTACCATTATTTGCTGATTGGCGTGAATCAGGATGTAAAATTCCTTGAAACGACTGACCAACTCGCGATTTCTAAATGAATCCTGAATCCATATTGCATTATAATCCTCATCGTCTTTTTACGGTTCGATTTTGCTTTCCGTGGGGGCGGTCCGTGGTGCTTTCGCTTCTCGGGCTCGCCTGCTCTTGAGGCGGCCTCCTTCAGAGAACGGCGGGCAACATGGCCTGGCGGGAGTCTTGCCAGGAGTCCCTGGCCGGGCGAGGGGTCGGAGCCCCCTGAAAGGGCAGGGGCTCGACAATGACCAGTTGCTGCGGAGATATGACCGGGCTTACCACGAACTGGTTACGCAGCGCAGACCCGCATCGAGGGCGGCGGCGATTTCGCGCCTTCAGCCGATACTTTACGAGCTCGGCCCGCAGACTCCAGGCTTGGACGGGAGACGTCAGGCTCCGAGTCCATCTGTTGACGCGCGAGATGCTGCACGACGTCGAGAACGAAGCGAGCGCGAGAGCCAGCATGGGGCTCCTTTTGCTCATCCTGTCGAAAGGAGGGCGCAGTGCCCTCGAGATGATCAGGCCGATCGTCCAAGAGAAGGTCGTCAGCATGTACGCCAAGCCAGACTACCAAAGCGAGCGCTTCTTGCCGCGGCTCATGCTGATGCTAGACGATTTCAGCCTCGAGCCTCGTGGAGGAGGTCACGAAGAACGCCATACACTCCTGGAGCGAAGAGCGGTTCAACGTGGCAAGCGGGTACTTGGGGTTCGAAGAGCGAAGAAACGAGGCCTCAGGAGCTGGATGAGGGGCATGCTAGCGAACGAGATCGCCAGGGCGGGCGTCGAGAGAGACCGCTCCGCGCTAAAGAGGGCGGTCGACTTGTACAACGCAGCGAGCTAGGGCCGCCGGCCGGCGGCCTCGCGAAAGGCCTGTAACATCCGGTGTTGCAGACAGGAGGTCGGCCCGACTGCCTTCCTGTTGCACGATGCCCGTTCTAATCGCGTCCTCCTTTACTCCTGCGCTAGAATGCAGTCAATCCAGCACGCACGGGAAACAAAGGCGGCGGCGGAGCACGGGCTTGGGGCGGAAGCAACGGCGCAGACGCGGGCGGCCCCAAAGCCGTCCTACGCAAAGAACAGGGGCAGGATCGACGTCATGGCGGACGTCCTCAACTGCTGCAGGTCTCCCTCGAGGAAGAGCCACATCATGCTCTTCGCGAACGTGAACAGCATCGTCGCGACCAAGATGATCGAGAAGCTGACGGAGACGTCCCTCCTCGACTCTGTCCACGAGGACGACAGCGTCGTGTACCTAGCCACCCCGAAGGGGGCGGAGTTCGTCGCAAAGTACGTCGAGCTGCAGCGCATGATCTCGCCCGAGCTCGTCCCCGTCGAGTCGAAGACGAATAACCCGAATCGACTCAACAGTCTAAACTTCTAAACTCTCGCGGAGAAGTTTGGGATGCGCAATCGTAGGCCGATGTATCCCGAGCTATACCCCGAGATAGAAGGGAGGAGCAGGAAGCTCAGGGGCTTCGCGCTTTCGCTGGCGGGGAGCTTCGTTTTCATGGTTACCACGGTGGCGACGGTCGCGCTATCGTCGCATTGGCTCTACCTCGCCGTCTCCGGCCTCTCCTTTGGCGCGGTGGGCCTGATCTTCGCTGCTCACAGAAGCCATTCGTTCATAGGCCAGGTCGTGCTTCTCATCACGGCGAGCGCCACCTTGGCCGCCGAGACCGGGCTCGTCAGTCTTCTATTCCCTGTCCCGCTGGCTGGGGCCTGTGCCGTTCTGACCCTTGGAGGCTGCCTAGTCGCGGCGAGGGGCATCCACGACATCGAGTCGATGGCCACCCTAGACCCGTTCACCGCGAAGAGGAGGAGGGAGATGACGGTAGAGCAGCAGGCCGGAGGCGAGTGAGACGAGCCAGAAGTTTCTCGAGACCTCCAACGCAGCCGCGAACGCCTTCGTCTATTATGAGGGTCACCTGGCCGAATTTCCGCCCGTCATGGTAGGAAAACTCATACTAAACCCGAGGTATCTCATCTTCCACGTCTACGAGGCTAGATATGCGGGGCTGCTCCAGACGGGAAGGCTGAACTCGTCGGGGCAGGTCATGTCTATCGCCCTCGACACCATAGTCGACGTTGCGGTGGAGGCTGGGGTGCGCAAGCGCAGCAGCCGCCCAAATTGGAGGAACAAAGACGACTTTGAGAGGAAGACCTCAGGGGAGCGCGCGATAAACGTGCATCCGGGGTTCCTCGACGAGTCCGAGAGCTACTCTACGCTGATGCTCACCATAGAGACGGAGACCGAGGGCGGTGTGGAGATCGCCCGCTTCGAGGTCCAGAATCCTCAGGGCCTGGCAGCAGTCGCTCAAGAACCAACTCGCGAAGAGCACGGGCTAGACCTTGTCCTATGTGACCATGGGGATCAAGGGCGTCGACTCCCTCCTCGACGGCAAGGGGGTGCCCAAGGGCTCCTCGGTGCTCCTCCTGGGGGCGCCAGGGAGCGGAAAGACGATCTTCAGCCTGCAATACCTGCAATCCGGGGTCGCGGCGGGGGAGAACGGCGTGTACCTGTCGATGGACGAGGACCCGGAGAGGCTTCTTGCAAACGCAAAGCAAATGGGCGTGGACCTGGCGAAACCGGTCAAGGACGGCAAGATCGCGATCGTGGACGCATCCCCCATCAGGCTGCTGCCCGCCAAGATCAAGCTCGGCGGGGCCGAGGTCGGGCGGCCACGAGTTCGCGCTCTCCGACGATGATATCCTCGCTCACTGACGCGGTGAAAAAGGTCGGCGCGACCCGGCTCGTCATCGACCCGATCTCGACCCTCATCGTCCACTTCAGCGACGAGTACACGAGGCGCATCGCGTTCCTCGACCTCATCGCGGCGGCCAACAAGACAAAGTGCACGACGATATTCGTCGACGAGCTCAACGACGCCCAGCTCCAGCGCCCTCACGTCTTCGAGGAGTTCCTGACCCAGGGGGTCATCGTCATGTCGAAGATCCTCACCGGCTCGACCTTCACGCGGGTCTTCAGCATCGAGAAGATGCGCGGAGTGGCGCACGACACCCAGCCGCACCCCTATCGCATCACGGAGCACGGGATAGAGGTCTTCCCGACCGAACAGATATTCTAGGCTTCTTAATAACGGCCGGACAGCTAGCGGTGGACTCGATGAAGCGCCTGCCGATAGGGGTCCCGGACATGGACCAGATGATGCTCGGGGGGATACCCGTTGGCTCGCTCTGCCTTGTCCTCGGCCCGCCCGGCGCGGGAAAGAGCATCCTCAGCAAGCGCTTCCTCTACACGGGCGTCGAGCAGAAGAAGGACGCGTTCCTGGTCGCGACGAGCGAGGGGGAGGACAGGGCGCTCGAGACGATGCAGCTCTTCAACTGGAACCGGGGCGTCGAGAAGTACCTGCACTTCCTGGACTGCTACTCTTGGAAGTCGGGCAAGTCAAAGTCGAAGTACTCGGCGAGCCTGACGTCGCTCACCGACGTCTCGGTGGGCATAACCTCGATCATCGACGACGCCGGCGTCCAGCCGGAGGACGACTCGAGGATCGTGATAGACTCCTTCACGGACGTCATCAACTACGGCGGCGCGGAGAGGGCGCTCCGGCTCCTCGACACCGTCCACACCAAGCTCCAGACGAGGGGGGTGACCGGCCTGGTGCTCCTCGAGGAGGGGGTGCACGACGAGAAGACGGTGAAGTCCGTGGAGTACGCGACGGACGGGACGATCAGGATGAAGTTCTCGGAGCAGGGGAGGTTCATGATGGTCAGCAGGCTCACGGCAACGCCGCTATCCCCGAAGTGGATAGCCTTCACGATAGGCAAATAGACACTCAGGCTTTTATCCGGCCGCTCAGCGATACCAGCGCCGCTTGTCCGTCGACTACAAGTTCGTCGTGAAGGTCCGCGAGGCCGCCAAGCCCAAGCGGATCCCGAAGGAGGTCTCAGCCCAGCTCAAGGGGGTCGCGGGCCCGAAGGCCATAGCGAGGATGAAGAAGGAGAGCGTCGACTGCCCCGTCGTGAAGGAGGAGGTAGGGTTCCTGGTGTGCTTCTTGTGCCCCTCTTTCCTGAGGAGGGTGACGGGCGAGGTCCACTGCGCCGGCGGGGACGGACCGCCAAAGGAATGGCTTCTCTAGCTTACTTGTAAAAGCCGACTGCTAACCCTATCAGGAACGTGATGGAGGAGTAGGGCAGGTAGCTCGCGTACCGCTTCGCCTGCACCAGCACCGGGGGCCAGAGCCCTTGACGGCGCCCAGAATCGGCTGGATCACCTGCGAAGGCGTGAGAACCCCGATGAAGATCAGGATGAGGATTATGATGGCTATAACCGCGCCTATCTTGAGCGTCTGTTTTATCAAGGTCCCGACTAGGAACCCCAGGACAAGAGGAACCGCGGCCGCCACGATGAAGGCGATCGACAAGTCAGGAACCGCTATTGTCGGCATTGCTTACGGGACTTGCTTACCCGCGATATATGTGCTTTGGAAGAATCTTCGCTTGGTAGACGCCTATTGGGAGCGGGTGACCCTCAGCCCACTGGCATCGTCCACCAACTGCGTTGGGAAGAGGCTCCTGATGAAGCTCACGACCTTTTCGTCGTGGGCCCCGAGGGTCATGAGGAATAGCGCCGCCGTCCTCCCGTTCCCAGTAGTCTCGTTGACCTGCTTCACGAACTTGTAGGTCCCCTCGAACCCGGTCGAGAGGACCATGTCCGAGATGCTGTCGAAGATGATCGCGACCTGCGCTGGGGCCTCCGCGGCCGACAGCGTCTTGTCTATGAGGTCGAGGATCACGGCCTGGTCGTTGCTGGGTATGAGTATCTGGGCCGGCTCGTTCTCCTCCGGCTTGGGGTACGACACCTTCGCCGACAGGATGTAGAACCTGACGCCGCCCGCCTCCCGGAGCGCATTGAATATCGGGCTCCCCTTTGCGGTGAAGACGTAGACCGTGCTGTTGTTCGATATAGACTGCCGCGCAAAGTCGGCGACGACCTGCTCGTACGCCACTGACGGGTCGGCCTCGAGGAGGAGGGACCTCCCCTTGAGGAAGGTCCCAGGGACGCCAAGGCGCTCAGTGAACGGGAACTCCGCAGCGAGCTTTCCCGTGGGTTTCACGGGCTCGAAGAACGCGGTGAGGAGCGAGGCCCTCCTGAACACGAGCGCGCTGACCCCGAACGCCACAGAGGCGACGAGGTACCCGAAAGGCGTCGCGTCGAGTTTGGAGGAGAGCAGGTAGCCGTTGAAGAAGAGCAGGTCCACCCCTATGCCGCTCCAGATCGCCGGCAGGATGTTCAGCACCCTGCTGACCGATGGGTCCTTGACCTTCCGCGCCGCGAGCACCAGCAACGAAGAGGGATAGAGGATGAAGACGGCGAGTATCACGAGGAGAAGGACGAGGTAGTACTGGGTGAAGACCGTGATCGGGACGTTCGCCCCGGTCACGCTGGGTATGGTCGTGCTGGTGAACGGCTGCCTTACGATGAGATATGCGGCCGCGTAGCCTATGAACGCCGCGTACGCGCCGAAGAGGGCGACGTGCAGCTTCTTCTGCCAGAGGAGCCTGATGATGCTCTTGTTGCCGATGCCTGACGGGACGAGGTAGACCGTGACCGCGAGCAGCGTCAGCAAGACCACGTCGGCGAGGACGAGGCTGGTCCCCCCGATGGTGTAGGTCGATATGAAGTTTATCGAGAGGAGGGCCGTCCTGAGGAACTCGAAGACGAGCAGCCCGATGAAGAGGATGTGGACGGCGAGCAGCAGCCCCTTCGTGTACTGGTATGCGGTGATCTTCTGCCTGTAGATGTAGTATGCCGAGAGCCCCGTGATCTCGATGGTCACTATGAGGACGAGCGGGTAGAGGAGGTAGGGGAATATCATGGGAGTCGCAGAGGCGACCCCCGCCACCAAGATGGGCACTTGGACCAAATTCTGAAGCAAGCCTATCTACCTACCTCCCGGTGAAAGTCTCCGCTGCACCGTCGCTCCCGGCTGGGGAATCCACCGTCCGTTGTAAAAAGCAAGATTATTGCACCAATTTCATGTTTTTTCTAATGAAGTTAGAGGTTCGCCTATAAAGCGAGTGGAGCAGAAATCTAGTCGCCGGACTCGGGCGCCCTGGCAGGCTCGCTCCGGCCGACCTCTCACTTCGTCCCTTGTCTAGTACTTGGACACTGCCATCTTTGGCAAGAAAGTGACCGTGTGGTAGCGCTTGCTGTGCTCGGTGCCCCTCATCTTCAGGATTATCAGGCGCGTTTTGAACTGGTCCTTCTCGACGACGTTTTCGAGCAGCATCACCGAGTCGGAGACGAAGCCCTCGATGCCGAACCCCGCCCCGGGCGTCTGGCTTATGGTCATAAGGGTGGTCACGCCCAGGTTCTTCAGCGTCTTGTAGACGCTCTTCATGAATGCCCTGAGCTCGAACTTCGACTCCGTCGCCAGGAGCAGGGCGGTCAGGGAGTCGATTATCAGTATCGTGCTCTTGGTCTCCTTCACGGCCGAGATGAGCAGCTGTATGTTGTTCTCGAGCTCCTTTCCCCTTCAGGGCGTCGAGGTCTATCACCTTCATGTTGCCCGCCTTCTCCGCGGCTCCGAGGTCGATCCCGAGCTTCTTCATGTTCCTCTCGAGGTACTCGGCGGACTCTTCGAAGGTCGCGTAGACCACCTTCTCCTTCTGCGCGGTGACCGCGTTGTAGGCGAAGGTCGAGGCCAGTATCGTCTTCCCAGTCCCGGGCGCCCCGGCGAGCAGGTGCATGTCGCCCCGAATCAGCCCGCCCTCGATAAGTGCGTCGAGACCCTCGATTCCGGTGGGTATCCTGCCGGGGCTGCTCAATTGGCCAGTCCCCGTTCTTGGCGAGGCTATTTCAACTAGATGCTCTACCAAGGGGCTTTCTACACTTTCCTGACCTCTACGGTCCGCGTGAGCTCCTCGAGCGCGTTCCGCGCGTGAGAGGAGGGAAGCGACCCGAGGAGAGCCCTGCAGCGGTTTGTCTGCACGGCTAGCAAGGCGGCCGCGTATTCGAAGGAACCCCGCTCCTTGAGGACAGCCAGGAGCTTCTCCGCCTCGATCGACGTGAACCATTTCTTGAAGAGGAGGGAGTTGATCGTGCTCTTCTGGAACGCGTCCGCCTTGGAGAGGGCGTGGATGAGGACCACGTTCCCCGCGTTGTTCTCGATGTCCTTGAAGAGGGGCTTGCCGGTGCTTTTCGTCTCTCCCGTCATGTCGAGGATGTCGTCCCCTATCTGGAACGCGACGCCCAGTGAAAGCCCGAAATCGTACATCTTGTCTATGACCGCCTTTTCCGCCCTCGCGACCACCGCGCCCGAGGCTGCGCTCGCAGCGAAGAGCGCGCCCGTCTTCTGCCCTACCACTTTGGTGTATTCATCGGTCTTTATGTCGCCCCTCCTGGAGAGGGCGACCTCCTGCATCTCGCCCTCTGCGGCGAGACTCGCCGCCTTCCCAAGGAGCTCCAGGAGTCGCACCAGCCCCTCTTTCGGGAGTTCCGTGCCCTCATACCGGGCGAGAAGTGTGAATATCTCGAAGATCATGCTGTCGGAGAGCATTATCGCCCGCGCGATTCCATACCTGTTGTAGGCAGTGGGGCTCGCGTGCCTCAGGGGCGACTCGTCGATTATGTCGTCCTGGATGAGGGAGGCGGAGTGGGCGGGCTCGTACGCCATCGCGACTGGAAAAGCCTGCTCGGGGTTGCCGCAGATAGCCTCGCACGTGAGGATGGCAAGGATTGGGCGAAGCCTCTTTCCTCCGGCGCGGATGGCTTCGTTCGCGGCGGCGGATATCCAGCTGTCCGAGCTGTATATCTCCGAGAGACGCTTCTCGACCTCCTGCTTGTATCGCGCGAGGAGGGGGTTCGCGCTGGGCTCATGGACTGCTTCGGCCTTCTCCGGCCCGTCCTTGTCAGATGAATATCTTGCCAATGTAGATCGATGGTACCCAGAGGATGTACTCGGCGTCTGCGACGACGTCGCAGATGAAGCTCAGGTTGGCGTTGCTCCCCATCGCGAACCCTCTGTAGATTGTGGAGTATATCGGGAGAAGGATGAGGGTCACAGCGTATGTGGGAACCAGTCCCACGGCCAGCAGGAGAATCAGATACACGGCCGAGGCCGCGTCAATCGCCCCGACCACGTCGAACGACCTGCCCACGCCCAATTCGGTGGGCAGGGTCTTGACCGCGTTCTCTTTGTCCCCCTCCGCGTCCCTGATGTCGAAGATGATGGTGTTGGTCATGAGGCGCAGGAAGATGAAGGGGCTCAGGAGAAGCAGGGGCAGGTCGAAGGCTCCGGAGTAGAGGCCCACCAGGATGGGGATGAGCGACCATCCGAGCGCGATCGAGACGTTCTTCAGAAGGAGCTTCTGCTTCAGCTTGCTGGTCCCGATGAGGCCGACGAGGCGCTTCGACCCGACGCTGTATAGGAGACTCAGCGCGAGCGGGACGAGGAGCGCTACGAAGAAGATCCCAGCTCACGGTCGCGGCCAGGGCGTACCCTATCAGAAATGAGGCAGCCACCACCCCGGGGAGCGCCCTCCTTCGCCTTGCGAGGTAGCCCGTCCGCTCGGGGTGCGACAAGAGGTCCTGGTCCATCTCGGCGCTCCGGTTCATCATGTACGCGCCAAAGGAGAACAGGTAGGCCATCACCAGAAGGACCACCGTCGGGCTCTTCCCGAAGAGAAAAGCTGCGGCCCCCGCGATGCTCGCAGTGCCGAGCGCCAGGAGATGCCCGCCGAGGACTAGCTCTCTGTAGACGACGCCTAGGGGCTTCATGGCGCCGGTCCCCGCTCGCCTTCTGCGACCTGACGAGACTCTCGCGGCTCCGTCTCAGACGCCACGTCCTGCCTTCCTTCCTCGGAGGCTCCGAAGAGCCGCCAACCTAGTCGCTTGTCGAACATCTCGTCGGGGACGTTCAGGTACTGGGTCTTCGCCAAGTCGAGGATGGACATCTCGAGCTTGCTCCTCACCGCGCCGAGACTTGTCTCGATGAACCTGACGCACTCGTGGAAGCTGAGGATGGGGATGTCCATGAACGCAAAGTAGTCCCTCCCCTCCGTCCCTCCCTCGACCCACGTGAACGGGAGCTTGTTGAAGAGCTTCCTGACGATCGGCGTCTCGTCCTGCTCGAGAGACTTGAAGCCGGCCATGACCTGCATGATCTCTGTGTTCTTGCCCTGCTGGAGCGGCCAAGTCCACCTGACGTTGTTCCCTATGATGAGGTTGCCCTTGACGACGTGCTCGCTGTTGTGGTACCTGACGGTCCTGGGGTTGACACCTATCTCCTTACCGACCTTCGCGAGGCCGAACGTCGGGTCCTCCTTCAGATATTTTAGGATCTTGATGTCGACGTCGTCGACCTTCGACTCGTGGTTCACGGCGAAGGAGGTCACGCCCGCCTCCTGGGTGGTCGCCTCTATCCTCTTCCAATCCACGTTCCAGCACTTCGTGTCGAAATTGTAAAGCTCCGACCTGAACGGCGGGTATCTCATCCAATAAAGCTCCGTGACGCCGTATTCGTCGATCAACCCCTTCTTCTTCAAGTCCTCGAAGCTCTCGGCGTACTTCTTCTTGAACCGGAACGGGATGCCGTAAAGGCAGATGAACCTGTCTGTCCCTACCACCTTGGAGAGGAGCATTAGGTAGTGCGCGTGGTCGAACCAAGATTTTCCCGAGGCGGAGCTGGCCTTTACGTTCAGCAGGCCCAGCGAGAAGCCGAGCTCCCCGTAGTTGATGTTGACAGTCAGCCCTAGCCCGTACTTCGGGAGCTGCTTGCTGATCTTGTACCTGACCGTTTCCGGGTTGAGCCCGGTGAGCCTCGCAAGGAGCGAGTAGTTGGACGGCCCGACGCGCTTTATTGTCTCGATGAGGAGATAGTCTTGGTTGCGACGCTTAAGCCGCTCAAACTCCATCATCGCGCGACCTCGTTAGTTGCCTTTTCGGCTAATAAAGTAATGTGAATTTCTCCTCTATATCCGACAAAAGTGCAAATATTCATGAAATCTTGGATGTTTCGCCCATGGAATGCATAAGATGACGCATATTGGGAGATCAGCTACCAACCTTATTTAGTGAGGGCTTTCTGCGACTGCCATCTTGGCGACCGTTGAGGCTGAAGTTCGGCTGAAGACTGGCATTCCCGGGCTCGACCCACTGATACAGGGTCGGATTACAAAAAGGCGGACTTCATCCTTCTGCTTGGTGACCTAGGCACCGGGAAGACGATCTTCTCCTCCCAGTTCGTGTACAACTCGGCAAGGGTTATCGCCGGCGGACATTGGCATGAGTTTTGCTTGCCTTCAAGTAAGTCTTTCGATTTGAGACGTGTTGGAGCTTTATTTTGAAAGAGCCTTTGACCATTTGGGTGGCTGGATGATTTCCTGCAATACCAACCGCCCGTACCCACCACCCTGGGGGGCACTTCGGGTTCGCCCAGAGTGCCCCTCCCGCATCATTCTCCGTCAGAGAGGGGGGAAATAAACGTGTTAGAATGCCACCCATTCAAGGAGGTGGTATGACTTCACGTATTCCTTTCTTGTTCACTTGCCTCTTCACGGTTCTCTCGGTTGGGAATGCTGATGAAACTACGCGGCCGATTCCGCGTATCGACCACACGGGCGCGCAGTACACCTTTCTGGTTGATGGACGTCCTTTTCTGATTCTGGGGGGCCAGGCCCATAATTCCAGATGCAGGCGGCGCTGCTGGCCGACGAAACTGCTGAGGATCGACACGGCCGTGGCGGCCATCAGCACGGCTACCGCGGGGGTCTCGGAGAACCCGGGCAGGTGCGCGGCGAGCAGGCCCCCGGCCGCGCCCATGAACAAGGCCGGGAAGGTCGGGCCGCCGCGGAAGCTGCCGAGTGAGATGCTCCAGGCCAGGCCCTTGAACGGCGCTGGGTGCCGTCTTAGATCGCGGTGGCGGCTTCAACCTTGCCCTCTTCCACGGCGGATCTTGCGGCGGGCCTTGGCGGTAAACCCGTTGTCCCGTCCGGCCACCGCCAGGCTCGCGGCGAGCCGCTTGACATCCCACTCGAATGGTCCGGGCAGGGTCTCGTCGAAGTCGTTGACGTCGAAGACCAGCCGCCGCTCCGGCGAGGCGAACGCGCCGAAATTGGACAGGTGCGCATCCCCGCACAACTGCACCCGCAGCCCGGAGGCGGGCGTGCTCGCCAGGTCCGCCGCCATCGGCAGCGCGGCCCCCCGGTAGAACGTGAACGCCGACACCAGCATCCGCCCGTGCCGGACCGGCACTAGCTCCGGCACCCGCGACTCGGCCTGCCCCAGCAGCAGTCCGACGGGATCCCGCGACCCGGCCGGCCGGAACTCGACATGCGACTCCAGCGGGGCCACCGCCCGGGCGTCCTTCCCCCGGGCCACCCGGTCCGCCCGACTCAGCTGCTCCCCTGCTTCGGCCCGCGCCGGACCTGGGCGAGATGCCCGCGCACCAGTCCTCCTAGCCGCGACACCATCAGTCTTCACCGTCATGACCACTCCTCCCTCCGGGCCACGGCGGCGTACGGCCCGCGATGCCACGGATCCTTATTGACCTCGGATGCACGGGGACGTATCGTCACGTCACCTGCCCTCCCGTGCGTGGCGCTCACGCCCACTCTCGGCTGCGGGTGGCGCCCGGGCATCACCCAGGGATCACCCACGGCGGGGTGAACCCGGCGGCGCCTGGCCGGGCAGGGTGCCGCGACCCAGGTCGCCCAGGGGGGCGATACCATCCAGACCGAAAACAGCATGTCCGTCCAGAGCCAGCAGATCGCTGTGCCCCGGGCCACCGGGCCCAGGGTGCAGCGCGCTGCCCTGCTCCGAAGGCTGGAGTCCGCTGCCGAGCCGCTGATGCTCCTGGTGGCTCCCTCCGGCTTCGGCAAGACCAGCCTGCTCGCGGCAATGGGCCACGACGACGGACGCGCAGGTTGCCTGGCTGTCCTGCGATGAATCCGACGGGGAGCCGGCGCGGTTCTGGTCCCGGCTCACCTCCAGCCTCGCCGCGCGGTGGCCCGCCATGGGTAGTGACGCGGCGCTGATCGTGGAGCGGCCTTCGTGGGATGACCCGGAGCTGGTGGACGCGCTCGCCCGCGACCTGGCGGAACTGCCTGCCGCCGCCGCGGTCGTCATCGACGACGCCCAGTTCGCGGAGGCGTCGCAACGCACGCTGGCACAGTGTTGCCCAGCGTCTGCCGGCCCATGTCCGTCTGCTGGTGGCCAGCCAGCACAACCCCGTGTTCTCCACCTCCCGGCTCCGGCTGGCGGGCGTGATCACCGAGCTGCGGGCCGGCGATCTCGCGTTCACCCAGGTCGAGGTCGAGCAGCTGCTCGAGCTGGCGGGCCTGGGACGCGAACCCATCGATGGCCGGCGGCTTCGCTCCCTCACCGAGGGCTGGCCCGCCGGGCTCCAGATGGCCGTCCTGGCGATGCGCGCCGGCAGGCGACCCGCGCGAGGTGATCGACGCCTTCGCCTCGACGACGAAGGAGACGAGCGACTACCTGGCCAACGAGGTCATGAACCGGCTGCCGCCCGACCTGGCCGGCTTCTTGACGCAGATCTGCGTCCTGGACGAGTTCGACGCCGAGCTCTGCCAGGCGCTCAGCGGCCGGGATGACGCTGGCCGGCTCCTGGACCGCGTGGTCGCTGATGACCTGTTCATCTACCAGGTCGACCGCGCGGGCCAGCGGTTCCGGCTCCACCAGATGTTCGCGGCCTTCCTGCGGGCGCGGCTGAAGTCCCTCGGCGGCACGCAGTTCCGGGACGCGCACCTGCGGGCTGCGGCAGCGTTGCAGGAGCGCGGGGACCGGCTAGGCGGCGTTGCGTCACGCGATGGCGGTGGCCGATATGCAGCTGGCCGCGGATCTCCTGGCCGACTCCATGCTCACCATCCTGGACGTCACCCACGCGCAAGAGGCCAAGACGGTCGCCCGGGCGTGGCTGGCCAGGTTCGGCGACGCCGCGGCGGAAGCCAGCCCTGAGCAACTGCTCCAGTTCGTGCTCCTGCTGGCGGCAGCCGGGCACCAGGAGGCCGAAGGCTGGCTCACCAAGGTGAACCGGGCCCACCCCAGCCCCGCCCCGGGCCTGGACGCCCTGGCGCACGGCATCTGGGCGGCCTACCACTTCAACCGGGGCAGCGTCGGTCTGGCGCTGGAGCACAACAGGCTGGCCCGCCAGGCGGTCAGCGTCGCGGCCGGGCAAGGCCCGCTGTTCCCGATGCTCACGGAGCTGCCCATACAGGAAGCCGGAGCGCACCTGCTGGCCGGCGACCTCGCAGCTGCGGCCGCCGCCCTCCAGCACGGCACCGCACCATTGTCGGCTCCCATCGTGGATGAGTTCCGGTCACCCGTCACTGCAGGCCTGGGTAGCATTCCTGCACGGCAACCTGGTCTCCGCCGACGCGGCGCTGGACCGCGCTGCCGGGGCTGCCGCCGAACACGGCGCCGTGGCGCACGGGGTGGGACAGATCATCGCCAACCTGGCCGGAGCGGGCATCCACCTGGAGCGGCGCGAACACGAGACCGCCGCGGCCATGCTGACCGCAGCGCGGGCGGCGGCACGGATCAACGGCCGCCCGGCCCTCCAGGCCATGGTCGACACCTGGATCGCCCGGCTGGCCACCGCTCAGGGAGACCGGGCGGGCGCGCTGGCGTCCTTGGCCCAGGCGCGCCTGGCCCTCGCCGCGCCCGACGACAGGGTCCGGGCACAGTTCGCGCTCGAGGAATTCCGCATCGCGCTCGCCCTGGCAGCCCGCCGAAGCGAGCGCGCTGATCCCGCAGCTGCCGGCCAGCACCGCCTCACGGCTGCTCCAGGCCCGGCTGCACGTCCTGCGGCGGGAGTGGGCGAAGGCCGAGCAGATCTTGGAGGAAACGGAGCCTGGCACTATCCGCGAGCGGGTGGAATGGGGGGTCCTCCGGAGCCTGGCGGCCCAGGCACCCGACCTGACGCGGGCGCACCGGCTACCTGCGGACGGCCCTGGCGCTGGCCAGCCCCCACCGGTACCTGGCCACCATCATCGAGCAAGGACCCGGCATCACCGCCTTGCTCCGTTCCCTGCCGGCCGGCCCCGATCTCAAGCCCTACGTCGATGAGCTGTCGGTACGCGCAGAAGCGGTCGCTGCCTCATCCAACGGCCCGGCCAGACAGCCGCCCGGCGGGGTCCTGAGCGACCGCGAACTGACGGTACTGCGGTTGCTGGCCACCCGGCTCACCACCACCGAGATCGCCGGCGCGCTGTTCATATCTGCCAACACCCTCAAGTCGCACATGAAAAGCATCTACCGCAAGCTGGACGTGAACTCCAGGGCGGACGCAGTCCGCGAGGGTCAGGCCCATGGGCTGTTCTGACCGGGCAGACCGGCAACGACGGGAGGGACCGCATGGGGTGTGCTGAGCCCTGAGCTGCCCGGCATTGGCTGACCGTCCATGCGGGAGAAGACCCGAGTACCATCGCCGGCCGGACCTGCCATGGAAAGAGAGCCTGACGACCAAGCTGAACGACGCCGGGCAAGATGATCCCCCGGCGCCGCGTCCACGGTGCGAATCAACGTGCTGGCAGGCACGCGTGGGCCAGCCACGCGAACGCCGCGGCTCATCGAGCTGTTATCACGATCACCGCGGATCACCCCTCCCGGGGTGATGCCCGGGTGGTGCGCAGGACGGCCCGGTGCGGCAACGTCGCTGGTGCCGACGCTGCCGTCCGGCAGCAGGCAAGAGCGTTCCGTACGAACGCGGAGAGGAGACGGCCATGCCCGTCCTCTGGTGGATCTTGTTTGCGATCATCTGGATCGCAATCGCGTTCTGGCCCGCCCGTGTCGCTGGCCGAAAGGGCCACAGCTTCATCGGGTACTTCATCTTCAGCCTGTTCTTCTTCCCGGCCGCGATCATCGCCGCCTACCTCGTCCACGATCGCACCCAAATCCCAGCCGGGGCTACGACCGCTGTCAGCTAGCGCTGAGCGCCGGACCCGCGCGAAGGAGGAGAAATGTCACTGGCCGATTCGTCCTATCCGCTGCTGAACCTTTTCTGGACGATGTTCATTTTCTTCCTGTGGGTGATCTGGATCTGGATCCTGATCATGGTGTTCATCGACATCTTCCGCAGTCATGACCTGTCCGGCGGGGCCAAGGCCCTGTGGTTCGTGTTCGTGCTGTTCATCCCGCTCATCGGCGTGCTGGTCTACCTGATCGCCCGCGGCGGCACGATGCAGCGACCGGGCGGCGGGGCGGGCTCAGCGGTAGGACGCCGAGTTCCGCAGCTACATCCAGCAAGCCGCAGCGAGCTCACCGGCCAGTACGGCGGACCAGCTGGCCAAGCTGGCAGACCTCCGCGACCGGGGAGTCATCTCCGCCTGAGGAGTTCGAGCGCGAGAAGGCCAAGATCTTGACGGCTATTTCAGCGACCGGACCGCGCCGTGCTGGCGCACAGAGCGCCCGGGCCTGCACGCTGCCCCAGGTCACTACGGAGCCGCGCCGTCACCGCGAAACGGCTGCCGGCAGCCGTTCCGGCTAGGGTCCGAGCAGGCACCTGCCACCGGCGGGTGCGCGGCCGACCGGCCAAGCCGGCCACTGTGGATCCGGGTAAGAGTTACCATCTCGCCCCATGATCATCGGGTGCGCAAGGCGTGCGCGGATCGCTCGGCGATCTGTCAGGGTCTCCTGGTTCGCGGCGCGCTGCCGTCCCACCGCAATTTCTTGAGAGCAGCCCGGAACGACAGGTTCCGCTCCTGCCACACGATGCCGGCGACCGCGCCCAAGATGATCACGACCCCGATGGCGATCAGCCAGGACATCAGGGCAAAGACCACACCGATTGGCCCGTACTTCTTGTCGTCCGAGGTCACCATGCCGGAGAAGATGATCGAAAAGACTGCCTCCATGCCCACCCACAATACGGCCGTGGCGACGGCGGCCGGGAACACGTCCCGCCAGGAGATCCTGCCCGTCAGCAGGAACCAGATCGTGAACCACCAAAAGCCGGTGAGCACCACCACGCCAATGACCGCGAGCAAGACCGGGCCTCCCGCGCCGCGCAGCCCGGGCCAGCCCCGGCCAGGACGGAGCAGCCCACCAGCACGGCCAGCCAGACCAGCCTGCGGGACATGTCCCTGGCCCCCCGGCCCTCCAGCTCGAAGGCCGACTCGTACAGACCCTGAATCGCCGTGGCCGCAGCGATGCCCCCCAGGATGAAGAACACCCAGGCAGTCCCGGTGATGGCGCTGGAGGTGGCAGCCGATGAGGTGAACAGGGCGACTTCAGCGGCGGCCTGCTTGTCCAGGCCCAGGTGCCGGGCCAGCCCGCTGGCCGCCGACCGGCCGGCCAGGGCATTGGCGATGATCAGGAACGGGAACAGGCACAACAGCAGCGTGGCCGCGAAGAGCATGCCCCGGTTGATGAAATCCATCGCGTCCAGCCGGCGCCACAGATGCTCAGCCGGTGAACCGGCATACTTCCCTTGGGCGACCTCGATCCCATGCCGGACACGCTGGCCGCGCCTGCCGTTCGCGGTAACCCCCGGCGATTCCTCATCCTGGCCAGCGGACGCCATTAGCCTACGGCTTGTCCACTGGCGGCCTACGGCGCAGATTCCGTCGTCTGCCCTAGGCGGCGGGCCTGCCGGGATCACTGCCGCTGGCGGCATCCCGCGTTGATCCAGCCTCAAGCGTCACTTCGCCCCCCTCGCTCTAGCATGGCGTGAGCTTTGGTTCACCCTGCAGGCAAAGTTGTCGGACCTGCTTCACCAGGCCAGAGCAGGTCGGCCCTTCTGCCCGGGACCTAGGTCCCGTTCCCGGTCCCGATGCTGCGCGCGTCCCGACAGCCGCCAGGCGCCCAGGCAGTCGGCGTCAGTGGCGGCGGAGCCGGAACCGCTGGCGCGAGCCGCCGTCTGGACCGTTCGGGAGATACTACGCAGGCACGAAGCCGAAGGATTCGCAGAGCCTCCGCGCCGGGTGGGGCAAGCTGGGGCAGGTCGAGGAGATCGCCGACTTCGTGGTGTTCCTGCTCTCCGACCGCTCCGGCGTGGTCACCGGCTCGGTGATCGACTGGGACCAGAACGTCCTCGGCGGCCTGGACTGACGGACCCGGCCTCCTCGGCCCGGCCTTACCGCGAGGTGGCATGCTAACCAGGGCATCAAGGAGAGAGGGGCTGCGGTGGGCGCCGAGCGTGAGCGGGTGGCGGGATTCGGCAAGCTCGAGGACGGGCTGCGCCAGGCCGGTGACTGGTACCGGTGGGGGCCGTACGTCAGCGAGCGGCAGTGGGGGACGGTCCGGGAGGACTACAGCCCCGACGGCGAGGCGTGGGACTACCTGCCGCACGACCACGCCAGGTCCCGGGCCTACCGGTGGGGCGAGGACGGCCTGGCCGGGTTCTGCGACGTCGAGCAGCGGCTGTGCCTGGGCCTGGCGCTGTGGAACGGGCGCGACCCGATCCTGAAGGAGCGGGCCTTCGGGCTGACCGGGGCGCAGGGCAATCACGGCGAGGACGTCAAGGAGTACTGGTGGTACCTGGACGCGATCCCCAGCCACGCCTGGAACCGCTGGCGCTACCACTACCCGCAAGGCCCGTTCCCTTACCAGGACCTGATCGACACGAACGCCGCGCGGAACCGGCGGCAGCCCGAGTACGAGCTGCTCGACACCGGGGCGTTCGACGACGACCGGTACTGGATCGTCGAGGTGCACTACGCCAAGGCCGGATCCGGACGACCTGCTGATGACGATCTCGGTGACCAACGCGGGCCCGGACGCCGACACCCTGCACGTGCTGCCGACCGCCTGGTTCCGCAACACCTGGTCCTGGGACGGCTCCGCCAAGCCGGTCCTCGGCGCGGCCGCGGCCAGCGCGCGCCGGCACGGCGGCCGTCAGCATCGGCCATCCGTTCTGCGGCGAGCTCGAGCTGATCGCGGGCCCCGGGCCGGACGGCACGCTGCCGACCGCGCTGTTCTGCGAGAACGAGACCAACGTGGCGCGGCTGTTCGGCGCCGAGCCGGTCACGCCGTACCCGAAGGACGGCATCAACGACCACGTGATCAGCGGGGCGCCCACGGTCAACCCGGACCGTACCGGCACCAAGTGCGCCTTCTGGTACCAGGTCACGCTGGCCGGCGGCGCCACCGCCGAGCTGCGGCTGCGGCTGCGGCCGCAGCCGGCCGGGGCGGGCGGGACCAGCGGGCCGGGGGCGGCCGCCCTCGGTGCCCCGTTCGACCAGGTGATCGCCCAGCGCCGGGCCGAGGCCGATGAGTTCTACGCCGAGCTGACGCCCCGCGCGGCGACCGCCGACGAGGCGATGGTCATGCGGCAGGCGTTCGCCGGGCTGCTGTGGAGCAAGCAGCTGTTCTACTACGACGTGACCCGCTGGCTGGACGGCGACCCGGCCCAGCCGGCCCCGCCGCCGGAGCGGCTGACCGGGCGCAACTCCCGGTGGCGCAACTTCGACGCCTTCGACATCATGTCGATGCCGGACAAGTGGGAGTACCCCTGGTTCGCCGCCTGGGACCTGGCGTTCCACTGCGTGGCGCTGGCGCACGTGGACCCCGCGTTCGCCAAGTACCAGCTGATCTTGCTGTGCCGGGAGTGGTTCCAGCACCCGAACGGGGCGCTGCCGGCCTACGAGTGGGACTTCTCCGACGTGAACCCGCCCGTGCAGGCCTGGGCGGCGCTCGAGGTGTTCGCCGTCGACGAGGGCCGTGACCTGGATTTCCTCAGCCGGGTCTTCGACAAGCTGCTGGTCAACTTCACCTGGTGGGTCAACCTCGAGGATCCCGGCGGCCGGAACGTGTTCGAGGGCGGCTTCCTCGGCCTGGACAACATCGGCCCGCTGGACCGCTCGCACCTGCCGGTCGGCGGCACCCTGGAGCAGTCCGACGCCACCGGCTGGATGGGCTTCTACGCGCTGGCGATGCTCGCCATCGCCGCGGTGCTCAACCAGGCCCGGCAGCGGCCGGCCTCGGACCTGGTGCTGAAGTTCCTCGAGCACTTCGCCGCCATCCGCGACGCGCTGACCAGCCAGGGCCTGTGGGACGAGACGGACGGGCTGTACTACGACCGGCTGGTGACCCCATCCGGAACCGCGGTGCCGGTGAAGGTCCGCTCCATGGTGGGCATGATCCCGGCGCTCGCCGCCGCGGTCATCGACGAGGATGATGTCCGCGCGGGCGCTGATCGTGGGCAAGCGGTTCGCCGATCTGCTGGACCGGGAGGGCCTGGCCGACCCCGGCGCCCTACGCCAGCGGGGCCTGCTGCACGGCCAGCCGGGTGAGCAGAAGCTGCTGCTCAGCCTGGCCGGCCCGGACCGGCTGCCACGGCTACTGGCCAGGCTGTTCGACGAAAGCGAGTTCCTGTCCCCGCACGGGCTGCGGGCCCTGTCGGCCTACCACCGCGACCATCCCTACCAGATCCAGGTCGAGGGCATCACGGCCAGCATCGATTACGAGCCCGCCGAGTCCACCACCGCCATGTTCGGCGGGAACTCCAACTGGCGCGGCCCCGTCTGGTTCCCGCTGAACTACCTGGTGATCAGCGCCCTGGAACGCTACCACCGGTTCTTCGGCGACGAGTTCACCGTCGAGTACCCGACCGGGTCCGGCCAGCAGCTGCCCCTGGACAAGATCGCCGCCGATCTGCAGGACCGGCTCATCTCCATCTTCACTCGCGGTCCCGACGGCCGGCGGCCGTGCTTCGGCGGGACCGGGCTGCTGCAAACCGATCCCGCCTGGCGGGACAACCTGGTCTTCGGCGAGTACTTCCACGGCGACAACGGCGCGGCCCTCGGCGCCTCGCACCAGACCGGCTGGACCGGCCTGATCGCCGACGTGATCCGCCGCCGCCACGGGCTGGTCCGGCCGGTCGGCGAGATAGTCAGGCTCGTCGACCAGGACGCCCGGCCATGAACAACTGGCGTGCGTGCAGCGGGCGGCCCGCACCGGTCTGTGAACATCTGTCAAAGGCGGCTTCTGGGCTGCGGTGACCGCGGGCCGGGTGCTGCTCGCGGCGATCCAGCGCTGGCTGCCTAGCCGGGCCGCCTATGCCTCGCCGGCGGGCAGCAGGCCGGCGTCAGGACGCAGCTTTGCCTTTCACCCCGCAAGGCCGCCGTGCTTGGCCAGGTACTGGCGGATCTGCTCCAGGTTGTAGGTCGAGGATTCGCGGGCTCGTTCCTCCCAGGCGAAGACGCACACGCAGGCGATGCCGTCGAACTCCACTTCGGTGAGCGTGCGGAAGAAGACGTCCCAGTCCACGTCCCCCTGGCCGATGTCGAGGTGCTGGTGCACGCGGGCGGTCGAGCCGGGCGGGTTCACGATGTAGCGCAGGCCGGACGAGGCGCGGTGGTCGAACGAGTCGGCGATGTGCACGTGGGTCAGGAGCGGCCCGGCGTACTTCATGATTCCCTCGATGTCGCCGCCCTGATGGAAGGTGTGCGGCGCGCAGTACAGGAACGAGACCCAGTCCTTGTCGATGCCGCGGACGAGATCGACGCCGGCCAGGCCGTCCTCGACGAAGTCGTCCGGGTGCGGTTCGAGCACCAAATGGATGCCCTCCCGCTCGAAGACCGGCAGCAACTCCTCCAGCGAGCGCCAGAACTGGGCCTCGCTGGCCGAGGGCGCCTCGGGCCGACCGTTGAACTCGGAGTTCATCACGGTCACGCCGAGGTCGACGGCGATCTGGATGGCCCGCTTCCAGTAGCGCACCGCCGCCTGACGTTCGGCCTCGTCCGGGCCGGACCACCGGTACAGCGGCAGCACCGAGGAGACCTGTACGCCGGCCGCGGACAGCGCCTTCTTGAACTCGGCGATCTGCGCCTGGCCCGCCCGCGGGTGCACGAAGAACGGCAGGAAGTCCTCGCGGGGCGAGAGCTCGATGTACTGATAGCCCAGGTCCGCGACCAGGGCGGGCAGATCGGTCAGCGGGACGCGACGGAACATGTAGGGGTCGAGCGCGATCTTCATGGCCGCGGGCCTTTCATCGGGGCCTTTCTTACTGGGCCTTGGCGTAGAAATCGGGGCGGTCCGGCATGGTCACCGCGGTGCGCTGGCCGGTGCGCAGCGCCTCCAGGGCGCTGTCCGTGACCGCGGCGGCGGCGTAGCCGTCCCAGGCGCTCGGGCCGGTCGACGTGCCGGCGGCCACCGCCGTCAGCCAGTCCTGCAGTTCCGTGTCATAGGCGCGGATGAACCGGTCCCGCCAGTCGACAGGCACCCGGCCGCCATGGCGTCCGGCCACCCGCACGGTCACCTCGCTGACGTCCGCGAGGGCCACCGTGCCGGTCTCGCAGACGACCTCGCCGCGGACGTCATAGCCGTACTGGGCGTTGATGAACAGCTCGTCATCGACGAGCACGCCGTTGGCCATCTCGAGCAGCAGGATCAGCGGATCCTGCAGGTCCGCGGCGACCTTGCCGCTGCGGCGCGGCTTCAGCACGCTGGCGGCCACGATCTCCTCGCCGAACAGCCACCGGACCAGGTCGATCTCGTGCACCGCCGAGTCGCTGATGATCATTTCCGTGGTGAAGCCGTACGGAGGCACCGACGGATTGCGGTGCGCGCAGTGCATCAGCAGCGGGGCGCCGATGCTGCCGTCGTCCAGCGTGGCCTTCATGGCCTGGTAGGCCGCGTCGTAGCGGCGCATGAAGCCGACCTGAACCAGCCGACGGCCGGCCGCCATCTCAGCGTCCATGATCCGCAGGCAGGCGTCGCTGGTCGGCGCCAGCGGTTTCTCGCAGAACACCGGCTTGCCAGCGCCGATCGCCGCGACGACCTGCTCCTCGTGCGCCGCGCCCCAGGACGCGACCAGCACCGCGTCCACGCTGTCGTCCGCGATGAGGTCGTCGGCCGTCGGATGCACGGTGGCTCCGGCTAGGCCCGCGGCCACCTGGCCGGCCCGGGCGGCGTCGACGTCGTTGACGGCGACCACTTCCCCGCCGGTGAGGACCTGGGAGATCCGGCGGATGTGATCCTGGCCGATCATGCCGACGCCGATGACGCCAACGTGCACGGTCATGGTTTACTCCCTCCCGATGCCGACGCCGCGCAGATAGTGGTACGTGCGCTCGGCGATCGGCTTCGGCTTGTCGAAGTCGGTCGGGTACATGTCCTGCTCGACGACCACGAACAGGTCCCGGTCGAGCTCGCGCAGGGCCTTGGCGACCTCCTCGATGGCGGGTTCTCCGCTGGGCGGCTCGCAGCTGGCGCCCATGGCCACGGCCTGCCCGAACGCCAGGCCCTCGCGGTCGGCGCGCGCGACGATGGCCGGGTCCATCTGCTTGATGTGCACGTACCCGATGCGGTCGGGGTAGCGGCCGATGATGGCCACGTTGTCCGCGTGCCGGTAGGCCAGATGGCCGGTGTCCAGGCAGAGCGACACGTAACGGGGATCGGTCTGCTCCAGGAACCGCTCGGTCTGCGCTTGGGTCTCCACGTGGCTGTCCGCGTGCGGGTGGAACTCCAGCCGCAGGCCGTACTCCTCCGAAACGATCTTGCCCAGCTCGTCGGTGGCCCGGTCATGGTCTGCCACTGGCCGGCGTCGAGTTCGGCGGGCTCGAGGAAGGCGCCGGTCTTGTCGTCGCGGTAGCCGGGCACCGGCACGAAGATCACGTGCCGCCCGCCCACCGCGGCGGTCAGCTCGGCTACCTGGCGGGTGATCCGGGCGATTTCCGGCCAGTCGCCGGGCCGGTGCAGCCCGCTGAACCCGTGGACGGTGCCGCCGGCCACCTTGAGCCCGCGCCGGTCCAGCTCCTCGGTCAGCCGCGCCGCTTCAGTAGGCAGATATCCGAACGGTCCTAGCTCCAGCCACTCGTAACCCACCTCGGCAACCTCGTCGAGGAAGCGCTGCCACGGCGTCTGGAGCGGGTCGTCGGCGAACCACACCCCCCAGGAGTCGGGGCAGGTGCCGAGCCGCAGGCGCGCCCGCGGCCCGGCACCGGTGCCAGTCGTGCTCATGGATGAGATAACCCTTCCTGCCTGGTCGTGGCCGAGGCAGCGTCCGAGCCGCCGCCGGCCTCGTGCGAGATGCCGAGTTCTTCTACGTCTGCCTCCATGACGCGGCCGATGTCGGCGGCGGCGCCGCCGGCACTTTCCAGCTCGTGGGACAGCTGCTCCAGTTCGGCGCCGCCGGCCATCAGGCCGGTGAGCTCGTCCCTGGTGATCTGGCTCTTCTCGTAGTAGCCGATGGACCTGCCGCGGTTCAGCAGCAGGAACCGGTCCCCGACGGGGTAGGCGTGGTGCGGATTGTGGGTGATGAAGATGACGCCGAGACCGCGTTCGCGGGCCTGGATGACGTACTTCAGCACCACCCCGGACTGCTTGACCCCCAGCGCGGCGGTCGGCTCGTCCAGGATCAGGACCTTGGCGCCGAAGTGGACCGCGCGGGAGATCGCCACGCACTGGCGTTCGCCGCCGGACAGCGTGCCGATGGGCTGGTCGACGTCCCGCAGGTCGATGCCCATCGCCAGCAACTCGTCCTTGCAGGTCTTCTTCATGAACGCGATGTCCATCCGGAGGCCCTTGCGGACCTCGTTGCCCAGGAAGAAGTTCCGCCAGACCGGCATCAGCGGGACGACGGCCAGGTCCTGGTAGACGGTGGCGATGCCGTGCTCCAGGGCCTCACGCGGGGAGTCGAAGGCCACCGGAGTGCCGTCGACCTCGTAGGTACCCGAGGACGGCTGGTGCAGCCCGGCGATGATCTTGATCAGGGTGGACTTGCCGGCGCCGTTGTCACCGAGCACGCAGGTGACCTCGCCGGCCCCGACCTCCATCGTGATATCGGAGAGCGCGATCACCGCGCCGTAGCGTTTCCCGGCGTTGACCAGCCGGACCAGCGGCACGCCGCCGCCGCCGTTGCCTGCCTGGGTGTCCTGGGGGACGGCGTGCTTGCCGGCCGGGGTGTTCTGTGGAGTGGTCATGCCGCTGCCTCCGCACGACGCCGGATAAAGGTGTTGAGCAGGATCGCGCCTAGCAGCAGCAGGCCCACGAAGAACTGGAACCAGTCAGGGTTCCACCCGGCGTAGACGATGCCCTGGTTGACCATGCCGAAGATGAGCGCGCCGATCGCGGCGCCGACCGCCGACCCGTAGCCGCCGGTGAGCAGGCAACCGCCGACCACCGCCGCGATGATGTAGACGAACTCGTTGCCGACGCCCTGGCCGGACTGGATGGTGTTGAACAGGAACAGGGTGTGCATGCCGGTGAACCAGGCCATAAACCCGACCGCCATGAACAGGCCGATCTTCATCTTCCCCACCGGCACGCCCACCGCCCGGGCGGACGGCGCGGAGCCGCCGACGGAGAAGATCCAGTTCCCTATCCTGGTCCTCAGCAAGATATAGGTCGCGATCGCGCAGAAGACGATCCAGTAGAGCACCGAGGTCCGGATGTTCACGCCGCCGATGGTGAAGCTGCCGGCGAACACCTCCCGCGCGGAGCCGAAGCCCTGCAGGGTGGAGATGTCCGGGCTGGCCACCTGGTTGGTGATGGTCTGGGTCAGGGCGATGTTTAGCCCCTGGAGCATGAAGAAGGTCCCCAACGTGACCAGGAAGGACGGGATGCCGGTCTTGACCACGATCCAGCCGTTCAGGAACCCGATAAACAGGGCCAGGACCAGCCCGACCAGCACCCCGACCCACACGTTGGTGGTGAACTCGTAGCTGAACAGCGACGCGCACAGGGCCGCGCTGGTGACGGAGACGCCCGCCGACAGGTCGAACTCGCCGCCGATCATCAGTAGCGCGACCGGCGTGGCCATCAGCCCGTAGGTCGAGGTGACGTACAGCACGCTCGAGAACGAGGCCGCGCTGCGGAACGGCGGCGCGATGATGAAGAAGAAGACGTAGATGACGATCGCGCCGACCAGCGCGCCAGCCTCGGGACGGGCCAGCAGCCGGGCCAGGAGCGACTTGCGCCCCACCCGCTCATCGCGGATCGGCGGCGGGGTGACAGGAGCTACCGCTGTCTGAGTCATGAAAACCTCTCTTTCTGCGCGGGGGGTCACCCGAAGGGCGGGTGACCCCCCGCACGACATCCGTTAGCGGGTGCCCCGCTCGGCGTACTGGGCCACCTGGGCGATGTTGCTGCTGTCGATGAACGACGGGCCGGTCAGCACGGTCTGCCCGCCGCCGATGACGTTGGCGTTGGTCAGGTACAGCCACAGCGAGTCGACCGACAGATAGCCCTGGAGGTACGGCTGCTGGTCCACGGCCCACTGCACCTGCCCAGACTTGATCTTGGCGATCTCCGCGGCGTTGGTGTCGAAGGTGTAGAGCTTGGTGGTGCTGTGCGCCGCCTGGATGGCCTGGATGGCGATGAGCGCGATCGGCGCGCCGAGGGTGATGACGGCGTCGATGCTCTTATTCCTGGTGAGTTCGGCGGTGATGCTGGACAGCACGGCCGAGCTGTCGGTGCCGTTCACGTAGAGCTTGCTCATCGTGCCCTCGGAGCCAAGGCCCTGCTTCACGCCCGAGCACCGGGCCTCGAGCTGCACCTGCCCCTGCGCCTGCAGGACGCAGAGCACGTTCTTGGCGCCAGCCGCCGCGAGCCGCTTGCCCGCCGCGAGCCCCGCGATGGCCTCGTCCTGTCCGAAGTACATCATCCCGCCGCACTGCTGCCAGGTGGTCACGCCCGCGTTGAACATGACCACCGGGATCCCAGCCGCCCTGGCCTTCTGGATCGACGGGCAGATGGCCTGCGGGTCAGGGTCGGTGACCGCGATGCCGTTGACATTGCTGTTGATCGCGTCCTGGATCAGCTGGGCCTGCTGGGTAGGGTCGTCGTTGTTGGAGTACTTGAGCGTGATGTTGTCCTTGGCCGCCGCGGCGGTCGCGCCGGCCCGGATGATGTCCCAGAAGGTGTCGCCTGGGGCGGCGTGCGTGATCATCGCGATCGTGTAGTGCGGCGTGTTGGCGTGGCCCGCCGCCACGCTCGTTCCGCCCGCTGCGGCGGCCTGCGCGGCCTTCTTGCCGCCGGTGGAGGAGCAGGCGGCTAGGACGAGGGCGAGAATCGCCATCACCGCGATGGCTGCTGCCCGCTTTCTGGATCTGAACATCTGTGATACCTCCGGGTGAGGATGATCTGCCTGGTTTGCGGGGTGGCCCTGGCCGCTCGGTCAGGTGGCGGTCGGGAAATGCATGTGCGTACGGTGGTGCTCTTGGTATTCGTTGTCAGGCCAGCGACTGGTGATGGCCTTGGCGTGGGTGTAGAAGCGGATGCCTTCCGGGCCGTGCACGTGGGTGTCGCCGAACAGCGAGTCCTTCCACCCGCCGAAGGAGTAGAAGGCCATCGGCACCGGGATCGGGACGTTGATGCCGATCATCCCGACCTGGACCTCACGCTGGAATTTCTTCGCCGCCTGCCCGCTGGAGGTGAAGATCGCGGTGCCGTTGCCGTAGGGGTTCGCGTTGACGATGTCGAGGGCCTCGGCGAACGTCTCGGCCCGCAGGATGACGAGCACCGGGCCGAAGATCTCGTCGGTGTAGATGTCCATGTCGGTGCTGACGTGGTCGAACAGGCACGGGCCGACGAAGAAGCCGTCCTCGTGGCCGGGCACGGACAGGCCCCGGCCGTCGACGACGAGCGTGGCGCCGGCCCGCTCGCCGCGGTCGACGTAGCCGACGACACGGCCCCTGGCCTCCGGCGTGACCACCGGGCCCATGTCGGACGCCCGGTCCCGGCCCGGGCCGACCTTGACCTCCTCGGCCTTTTCCTTCAGCTTCGCGACCAGGGCGTCGCCCGCGTCGCCCACGGCGACGACCGCGGAGATCGCCATGCACCGCTGGCCGGCTGATCCGTAGCCTGCCGCGGTGATGTGGTTGGCGGTGAACTCCATGTCCGCGTCGGGCAGCACCACGGCGTGGTTCTTGGCGCCGCCGAGGGCCTGCACGCGCTTGCCGGCCTGCGACGCCCGCTGGTGCACGTACCGGGCGATCGGCGTCGAGCCGACGAACGACACCGCCGCGATGCCGGGGTGGTCCAGGATCGCGTCGACGGCGACCTTGTCCCCGTGCACCACGTTGAAGACCCCCTCGGGGAGCCCGGCGTCGGCGTACAGGCGGGCGATGAAGTTCGACGCGGACGGGTCGCGCTCGCTCGGCTTGAGGATGAAGGTGTTCCCGGCGGCGATCGCCACGGGATGCATCCACATGGGCACCATGACGGGGAAGTTGAAGGGCGTGATCCCCGCGCAGACGCCGAGCGGCTGCCGGAACGAGTAGGCGTCCACGTCGGTGGAGACCTGTTCGGAGTACTCGCCCTTGAGCAGGGTCGGGATGCCGCACACGTACTCCACGACCTCCAGGCCGCGGATGACCTCGCCCTTGGCGTCGGAGACCACCTTGCCGTGCTCGTCGGCGACCAGTTCGGACAGCTCGTCCAGGTGCCGCTCGATGAGGTCGCGCAGGGCGAACATGACCCGCGCCCGGCGGATGAGCGAGACGTCGCGCCACTCCTGCCATGCCTTACTGGCCGCGGCCACGGCGGCGTCGACGTCGGCGGGTTCGGCCAGCGCGACCTGGGCCTGCCGGGCGCCGGTGGCGGGGTTCCAGACCGTTCCATAACGAGTGGACGCCCCGGTTGTCTCTGACCCGGCGATCCAGTGCTGGATAGTACGCATCCGTAATTTCAGCCCTTCTACAGGTACAGTCGCTGATCGCGCTTGGCCGCCTCGTAGGCCGCGCGGGCCTGCTGCGTGCTCTCCAGCGCGGAGGTCTCCGACACGGGCACGTCCCACCAGCTCTGCGAGGACGGGACGGGGGCGAGCGGGTCGGTCTCGATGTACACGACCGTGGTCTGGTCCGACGCCCTGGCCTGCTCGAGCGCGGCCAGGAACTCCTTGACGGTCCTGGTCCGCAGCACGTCGGCGCCGAGGCTGGCCGCGTTCGCGGCCAGGTCGACCGGCAGGATGCCGCCGTCGAGCAGCCCGGTCGCTGGGTTGCGGTAGCGGTAGCTGGTGCCGAACCGCTGCGAGCCGAGCGATTCGGACAGCGAGCCGATGGAGCCGAAGCCGCGGTTGTCGACCAGGATGATGGTCAGCTTGATGCCCTCGGAGACCGCGGTGACGATCTCGGTCGCCATCATCAGGTAGGACCCGTCGCCGACGAGCACGAACACCTCACGGCCCGGATCGGCCAGCTTGGCGCCCAGGCCGCCGGCGATCTCGTACCCCATGCACGAGTAGCCGTACTCGACGTGGTACTGCTTCGGGTCGCGGGCGCGCCACAGCATCTGCAGGTCCCCGGGCATGCTCCCGGCCGCCTGCACGACCACGTCCCGTTCGGCCATGAACTCGTTCAGCGCGCCGAGGATCTCGGTCTGCGCCGGAAGCGGCTGATGACCCAGGTGGTACGCGTGCTCCACCACATGGCGCCAACTGGCGTTCTCGGCTTCGATCCGGGCGGTGTACGCCTCGTCGACGTGGTAGCCGGCCATGGCATCGGTGAGGGCCTCAAGACCGGCCCGGGCGTCGGCGACCAGCGCGACGCCCGCGTGCTTGCCCGCGTCGAAGGCCGTGATGTTGAGGTTCACGAACCTCAACGCCGGGTTCTGGAAAGCCGTGCGCGAGGCGGTGGTGAAGTCGCTGTAGCGAGTGCCGATGCCGAGCACGACGTCGGCCTCGCGGGCCAGCGCGTTGGCCACCGGCGAGCCGGTCGCGCCGACGCCGCCCACGGCACCGGGGTGATCCCAGGCCAGGGCGCCCTTACCCGCCTGGGTATCGGCAACCGGGATCCCCGTCGCCTCGGCGAACCGGCGCAGCGCCGCGCTGGCCTCGGAGTAGATGACGCCCCCGCCCGCGATGACGAGCGGCTGGCGCGCCGAACGAAGACCGCGACGGCCCGGTCCAGGGCCGCGGGCTCGGGCACGGGGCGAGGCACGTACCAGGTCCGTTCGGCAAAAAGATCTTCGGGCCAGTCGTAGGCCTCGGCCTGCACGTCCTGCGGCAGCGCGAGCGTCACCGCGCCGGTTTCGGCCGGATCGGTGAGCACCCGCATCGCGGCCAGCAGCGCCGACGGCAGCTGCTCCGGGCGGTTGATCCGGTCCCAGAACACCGACACCGGCTTGAACGCGTCGTTGACGCTGACGTCGGCCGATCGCGGGTCCTCGAGCTCCTGCAGCACCGGGTTGGCGGCCCGGGTGGCGAAGAAGTCGCTGGGCAGCAGCAGGACCGGGATGCGGTTGATGGTGGCGAGCGCGGCTCCGGTCACCATGTTGGTCGAGCCGGGGCCGATCGAGGCGGTGCAGGCGAAGGTCTGCAGCCGGTTCCTCATCCGGGCGAAGCCGACCGACGCGTGCACCATCGCCTGCTCGTTGCGGGCCAGGTAATAGCGCAGGTCCGCCTCGTGCGTCTCGTGCGCCTGGAGCAGGGCCTGGCCGACGCCCGCCACGTTGCCGTGCCCGAAGATGCCGAAGCAGCCGGCGATGAGCCGCTGCCGCACGCCGTCGCGCTCGCTGTACTGGCGGGCCAGGAAGCGCACCAGGGCCTGGGCCACGGTTAGGCGGACGGTGGTCACGGTCATCTCTCCTGTTCGGGATCCCGCTCGGCCGGGGAGGTCATCGGGAGGCGCGGGTCCACGGCCTGGCCGGCCCAGGTGCCGCGGATCCAGGCGTGGGCCGGGTCGTCGCAGAAACGCCAGGCGCGCATCGCGGCCGGGCCCGCCATCACGTTGAGGTAGTACAGGTCGTAGCCGGGGGCGGCGATCGACGGCCCGTGCCAGCCGTGCGGGACGAGCACGACGTCCCCCGCGCCGACCTCGGCCAGCACGTCGATGGGGCGGCCGGGCGTGCCGTAGACCCGCTGGTAGCCGAGCCCGGGGGTCTCGAAGTAGTAGATCTCCTCGAGTTCGGCCTCGTCCTCGCGCGTCTCGTCGTGCTTGTGCGGCGGGTAGGACGACCAGTTCCCGCCCGGCGTGAGCACCTCGACGGCGATGAGCTTGTCGCACTCGAACGCCTCGGGCGAGCAGAAGTTGTTGACCTGCCGGCTGGCCTGGCCCGCGCCGCGCAGTTCCACCGGCACGGCCTCGGCCGGGCCGTAGCGGGGCGGCAGCCGGTTCGCGCAGCGGGCGCTCGGCAGGGCGAACGTGCCGCCGTGCGTGGAGGTCACCGTGATCGTGGCGTCGCGGGGCGCGTAGCAGAAGTCGCTGACGCGGGAGAACACGCTGCGCCGGCCCGTTAGGTCGAAGGTCTGGCCCTCGACGGTCACCGTGGCGGAGCCGGCCAGCGGCAGGACGAGCAGCTCGTCGTCGCCGGTGGCCCAGGTGTGCGTGCCGCCGGGCGGCAGGGTCAGGACCTTCAGGCCGCTGTAGGTCCAGCCGGCTTTCTCTGGCGTCACGTTCAGCGAGAAGGCGTCGTCGCCGCTGCTGCCCCGCCGGAGATAAAGCTTCTCATCCATTGTGTTAGCCC
>CAVZMC010000084.1:0-18158 GCA_963776125.1 uncultured Acidobacteriaceae bacterium
GCGAGCCTCCACCGCCGCCTCGTAGGAGGCGCGCGCCTGAAGCAGAGACTCTTCGGCGTCGGCAACCTCCAGACGGACTTGATCCTCGAATTGTTGGCGTCGTACTTGAGTCTGCTTCAGCTGCAACTCGTCGCGAACAGCGTCGGCTTGCGCGACCCGATTCCGCAAGGGCAGATTCAATTGCAATCCGATTTCATAGGTTGGGTAGTCGCGGCGGAACACCTGGCACAACGTCGTGCCATAGCCGCCTAGAGCCAGGCCGCCGGGCAGTGTGCTGGCGAGGGGATTCAAATCGCCTGCCATGCCGGAGTTCTGCACGGTCCCCACCAGATCGAGCTGCGGCTTCACCGCATTGAGCGAACCCTTCAGGCTGATTTCGGAATTCTCGACCTGGAGGCTGGCGCCAGCCAGATCCGGACGCTTTTGAAGAGCCGCAGCCAGCAGCTCCGGTAGAGCCGGGTCCGATTCCTGATCGGATGCGGTATCTGCTTCAAGGGTATGGCTGAAGCACGTCAGGGTTGGTAAGGCCTCCGCGCGTGATCGCCGTCTTCAAAATGAGCTCCTGCTGCCGCACCAGCCCCTGAGCAACAATCAGCGCCTGTCGGCTGACGGAGACAGCGGCATTGGCACGCGTACCTCCTACGGCGCCTGCGTGCCTTGGTCGACCTGATCGCGGTCGTCTTCGAAAGCCGCTGCGCCAGCCGGAGAGCCTCCTCCTTCACCTTCACGTCCTCGTTCAGACTCACAAGGTCCGTGTAGAGTCGCGCGATGCCAGCCACAGTATCCATGACTTGCTGTCGAAGAATGAACACTTCGGCCACTTTTTGACTGTTGCGCGCGATGTGGATAAATCTGTTGTTCAAGTTCGCGCCATATTTGCCAACAGCTTTCTGGTGAACGGCAGCGACGTGGAAGAAGACGTCAACATGGGAGCGGCGATCGTTCCCAACCTCGATTCCATTGCCGAGTTTCGCATTCTTACCAATAACTTCGATGCCGAATACGGGGAGTTCAGCGGAGGCCAGATCAACGTGGTGACGAAATCGGGCGGCAACGAAGTTCACGGCGACGTTTTCGAATTCGCGCGCAATACAAATCTCGACGCGCGCAACTACTTTTCTTCCACACGCGGCACATTCGATCAGAACCAGTTTGGCGGGACGCTCGGCGGTCCCATGCGCAGGAACAAGATCTTCTTTTTCGCCGACTATCAAGGCACGGGCTCGACCCAAGGCGTGGATACCGCCCAGATTCCCGTCCCCTCCATGCAGGACCGGACGGGCAATCTGGCTGATCTGGCCAGCTCTTTTGCGACTACCGGCGCAAAGGGAAACAAGGTCCCAACGGCGGTGAGCGGGCCTTATTGGGCAAGTCTGTTGTCGCAAAAGCTGGGTTATGGCGTTTCGGCCGGTGAAGCGTATTACACACCGGGATGCACGGCCGCAACTTGCGTTTTCCCTAACGCCACTATCCCGAAGAGCGCATGGTCCGCGCCGGCGGTCAATCTGTTGAAATACATTCCTACGGCCAACAATGCGAACGGCACATTCTCAACCTCCGTCTACAACGAAACTTTGCGAGACGACAAAGGCGCCTACCGCCTCGACGCCAATACGCGCTGGGGTCTTTTGACCGCCTATTACTTTCTTGACGGCTGGTCGCAAAACAATCCTTACCCGGTGGCGCAAGGCGGGGCGAACGTGCCTGGTTTCAACGCGCAGTATTCGGGCCGCGCACAATTGCTGGACCTCGGCGATAGCAAGACGTTGAACGCGACCGCGCTCAACGAATTCCACTTCAGTTATGTGCGGGACGCAAATGACCTTGGCAAACCGCTCGGCGGAGTCGGCGTAAGCCTAGCCTCGCAGGGTTTCGAGGTGGGACAAGGAACCGCGGGGATCGTTCCGCTCTCGCCCCAGACCGAAGGAGTGGAGAGTGTGGGCTTTAACAGCTTTACTATTGGAACCAATACCAATGAGTTGAAGCAGGTGGGCAACACTTACCAGTGGCTGGATAATTTTTCCAAAGTGCTGGGCACGCACACACTGAAGTTCGGAGGGGAGTTCCATTACGATCAGGTGAACGTCGATGCGATCGCCCAGTTCAACGGCAGTTTCCTGTTCTTGGGCACCGAAACCGGCTCCGACTTTGCGGATTTCCTGTTGGGAGTTCCCAGCCAATACAACCAGAGCCAATTACAACCTTTTTACGGCCGCAACAAATATGTGGGACTTTATGGGCAAGATAGCTGGCGGGCGACGCGCAGCCTGACTTTGAATTACGGCCTGCGGTGGGATCGCATTGAGCCCTGGTATGAAAAATACAACCAGATTGCGACCTTTGTACCGGGCCAGCAGTCGGTGGTTTTTCCGGGAGCGCCGGCGGGGATTCTTTATCCCACGGACCCGGGAGTGCCGCGCACCTTGGCGCCGCCGGGCAATCGCGACTTCGCTCCTCGGATTGGCTTAGCCTATTCGCCCGGCGCTTCGGGGGATGGCGCTTTCGCCAAGCTGTTGGGTGGTCCGGGCAAGACAAGCATCCGGGCCAGCTATGGCATGTTTTACACCGCCATCGAGGCTCTCACCATCGGGGTGATGAGCGCCAACGCGCCCTACGGAACGACCTACAGCAGCCCGGCTCCGCCGTTGTTTTCCACGCCATTCGTTACCGCGGCGACCGGCCAGAATCTGGGGCAAGCTTTTCCGGTTACGCTTGCGCCGCTGAACTCAAGCGCGAGTAACGCTGATTCGAATATTAACTGGGGGCAATTCGAGCCCATCACCGGGCTTCCTAACTACCCCACGACGAATCGCATTCCGTACGCCGAGGAATACATGCTCTCGATGGAGCGCGGATTTGGAGCCAACACCGTGCTCAGTGTGAATTACGTGGGCACGCAGGGGCATCGGCTGCTGGTGCTGGAGGAAGCGAACCCGGGCAACCCCGCGCTCTGCCTGTTCTTGCGCAATCCTGCCAACTTGGCGCCAGGGCAAGTGCCTTGTGGACCCTTTGGCGAGGACACCTCTTACACGACTTCCGCGGGACAGATATACAGCGGAACACGTGGGCCGCTGGGGCCCAATTTCGGCAGCGACGCCAACCAGGCCGCCGCCGGCAATTCCAACTACAACGCCTTGCAGATCACGCTGCGCCATACCAGCCAGCATTTGAATTTGCTGGCCGGATACACCTATGGCAAGTCCGAGGATCAGTCTTCGAATATCGGGGAAGAGGTTAACCCGCTCAATCCCGCGCTCAGCAAAGCCCTGTCGGCTTTCGATGTGCGGCACAACTTCGTGGTGAGCTACAACTATCAACTTCCGTTTGAGCGGCTGTTGCGGGTCTCGAATGGCTGGACGCGCGGCTGGGAGCTTTCGGGGATCACGCACTTCAGCAGCGGGCTGCCGGTGACGCTGGTCAACTTGGGAGACAATTCCTTGTTGGGCACCGAACCGAACGGCGTCAATAACGTTGGCGTGGACGAACCGAACTACGCCGGCGGCTCCCTGGATCTGAATCGAAATCCCCGCAATCGAGAGGCCTATTTCAACACGTCCCAGTTCGGGGAGAACGCCTTGGGAACGCCGGGTAACGCCAAGCGGCGCTTCTTCTCCGGGCCAGGCCTGGACAACTACGATATGGCGCTGCTCAAGAATGTGCGCCTCAGCGAAACGAAGTTTCTGCAATTCCGGCTGGAAGGTTTTAACGTTTTCAACCACGCGCAGTTTTTTGGGCCACAATCGGTCGACGGCAATATCGGCAGTTCTACCTTCGGACAGGTGATCCGCGCCGATTCGCCGCGCCTGGTTCAGTGCGGTGCGAAATTCCTGTTCTAGGGAAACCCTGAAGATAAGGATAGGCAAGAGCCGTAGGCCCGACGGGCCCGCTGGCGGGCTAGTTCAATGAGGTCACGGTGGCGGGGTCGAGCAGCACGAACGAGCAACCGGTGTATTGGTAGCAGCCCAGGATGCCGCGGCGCACGAAATGGGTGGGTACGTCGCTGGGTGCGGGAACGTTGAAGTCGATGCTTTTCAGCTGCTTTCCCTGAGCCTTCATCTTGTCCGATCCGCTGATGAACTTTGTGTCATCGACCTTGAACGTTTTGCTCTTGCCATCGGAGGCCAGTAGGACAAAGAATTCCGCGCTCTCGGTTCCCGGCAGGAAGCGCGGCAGCTTGAATGTGCGCTCGTCGCTGATCTTAGCGGCTACGTCGCCAGTGTCGTTCCCCGCGACAGGGATGCCGGCCGGATTCGTTTTCCGGGGCCCGTGCAGCAGAGAATCCAAATTTTCCCGCGCGGCTGCCAGTTCCGTATTGTTCTGGCTGCCCGCCGCCCCGCCTTTCGGCATGCGATAGATTGCCATGCGGCACATCTCGATGGCTTGGGAGGTTTGATGGGTGCGCCGATACAAGTGGCAGAGGTGGCCGGCGGACACACCGATCTGCGTCGACTTCCAGGCTGCGCGGAGATATTGTTCCGCCAGGTTTAGATTCGACATTCGCTCATAGACCCAACCCAACGTGTCCCAATAGGCGCTCAACTGAAAAACCTGGCCGACATTTGGCATGCTCAGATCCGGTAAATTGATTTTTTGCGATTGTTCTTCGGCGCCGCGCACGGCTTTGATGGCGAGGTCCAAGGCGGCAGGCAGTTGGAAATCGGCATTGGCCATCTCATAAGCAACGTTGTTGAAGGTATTGATGTCCGGAGACAGGGAGGCGAGTTTGGCGAATACCGGGCCGGCTTTGTCATTTTGCCCGGCGCGCAGGTACATGATGCCCAAGTTCCCTTGCAGCGCGGCGCTCTCCGGGTGGATTTTGACGGCTGCCTCATATACGGAGGCGGCCTCTGCGGTTCGCCCCAACTGAAACAGGCAAATGCCCAAATTTGACGGTCCGTCGATATCCTGCGGATAGGCTTTGATGAATTCCTGCCATACGGGCAAAGCATCCTGGAACTTTCCCGCCGACATAAGCATTTCGCCCAGACCTTTGGGGATAGCCGACACATCGGGGGCGAGCGCCATGGCCTTGTGGAACGCGTCGATCCCGGCTTCGTTCTGCTTTTGCGCGAGCAGAACGTTTCCGAGGAGGATCCAGGCACGAGTAAATTTTGGATCGGCAGCCACGGCGCGGTACAGGTCAGCCTCAGCAGTTTGCAGATCGTGGTTGGCTACAGCCTCGCGCGCCTCGCCGGCGAGCCGGGTTGCCTCCTCATTCGAACTCATGGGCAGGTTCTCGATGCCGCTCGGAAGGGCCACGCTTGCGTTGCTGTTTTCCGCGGACGCGGAGGAAGGCGCTCTCGAGATCAGGGAAATGAAAACGCCGTAGTCATCCTGCATGGATTTCGCGAGCTGGATATATTCTTCGCGTTCCGCGACCGGGACTTCATGCATCAGGGTTTTGAAATGCCGGTCGCCAAGCAGCTTGCCGTCTTTGAGGTCATAGGTTGCGTCAAATTGCGCGAAGTCGTGCTTGACGTGAACCGCTGGAGGAAGCAGCGCGGTGTAGCCCGCGGGCAGCTCGACGCTGCTGGTGAAATGAATGTCCACTAGCGGTCCGAGCCAGGAGGGCCCCAGGGGCAGATCCTCTTCCGTATCGGGCGCGGGCAGGGATATGAAAGGCTCCGGCGCCAAAATTCTGCGATTGTCCCAGTCGCCGAAGTTCTTGCGTGTGTACTTATAGGAGACGGTGAAACTTTCGTCGGTCTTTTCCGGCAAACTCGCGGTAGCTTCACTGACCTCGCCACCGAATCCCTGGCTGGCCGAAATGCGCTGGGCGAGCTCCTGCCACTGCTGCAACGGCGTCGAGCGGAAGACAGTTCGGAGCACGAATTCAACGTCGCCCCGGGAGGATAAATCCGCCTGGCCGACCAGGGTGCCGTCGTCACTTAACTGGGCATCCATTTTGAAGGTTTGGGTGGTCGGATAGGGTAAATCGGTGGGAGTGGCGAGCAAGGCGGCGGGCTGATCGCTCCAGATGACGAGAGCGTGCTTGTCCAGCAGCGGAGGAACCAGGTATTGATAAGGGCCAACCTCGGCGGTGGAATCGAGCCACAGCAATCCGCCTTCGCGAGGAACGACAGTGATAACGTGATTGAACTGGCCGGGAGACGGAACGTCCTGATCCACCTCCTGGGCCGCACTGATCAGTGCGGGGTAGGCGGGAATTCCGACCGCGGTCAACAGCGCTGCCAGCAGCGTGTGCTTGTCTTTGCAATCTCCATATTGGTTGGCCAGGACCTCGGCGGCGGAGTGTGGCTGGTATCGCCCGATCCCGAAGTCAATCCCGATGTAGTGGAACTGGGTGCTGACGTAGGCATAGAGGGCGCGGATTTTCGCTTCGGGGGTGGCGGCGTTCTTCGTCAGTTCGGCGGCTTTCGCCGTGATTTCCGGCGAGGGTCTGACGCGGTCCTCTTGCAGTTGTGCATACCAGCGGCCGACTTCTTCCCAACTGGTGAAGGTGCTCATCTGTACGTCGGGTGCGGGAAGGCGGCCTCGCGCCGTCTTCCACACCTGCTCGGTCGCTTCCCGCTTTTCGTTAGTCTTGTCTTTTTCGCGCAGGTTCGAACTGTGCCAGGTGTAGATGCGGCGGTCGCCGGATTCGGTGATCACCGGCTGAATCGAGGCGCTCTTGAGCTTGATGGCTCGGCCACGTGGCACGTCGATCTCATAGTCCTCGCTCAACACGATGGCTTCGTGCGTAAAACGATAGGCGCTCCAGAACTGGCCGGGGGCGAGTGGCTTGGTGGTGTGCTCGTCAATGTGGTATTCGAGCACGTCGCCGACGCTCAGCCCTTTGACGGCAATCTGCTTTTCGTGGAGATCGCTGTAGAGTGGAGCCTCGCGGGTGATTTGCGCCGCCATATCCTGCGCACTATCGGGCGGAGTTTCTATGACCGAGCCATCCGGCTTGTGAACGCGCACATAGCCAATGTCGAGTGAGCCCGTGGCGCTGGCATAGGAAAAGGCGAGCACACCATAACGCTGGACGCCAGCTTCCGATTGGATGCGGATTTGCGCACTTTCCACGAGCGAAGAAGTTCCGTCGTTCTCGAAGCTTTCTTTGGCGGAGAACCGCTCGATGACGAAGGCTTCTTGGGAATAGTCCGCCTTGGCAGTGGCGGGTTTCGATGGCGTGGCCTGCGCAACCGCCGCCGCGGCCAGCAACACACAAAAGCGAGGCAGGAAGCCCAACCGTCTCAACATACGTGAGAGACATTTATTCAGCTTCCGGCCAGAAAGGCAAGTAACTTCGATGGCCAATCAGCCGCGACTCGTGGCGCTGGCTGTGACCCGGTCAGTGGAACAAGCGAATAGCGCACTGCACAGAAAAAGCTGATGTCCGGAGCGGCGGGGATGGAGGGATATCGCGCGGCGACGGCGACGCGGGAATGCTGGAGAAATTCCCGGCTACTGCTAGGGCTTTTCGTCCGCGGCCGGCTTCTTCTTGGCGAAAGAGCGGATGTAGTTCACCAGGTTCCACATGTCGTCCGGCTTGGCCCGCGAGCCTTCCTGCGGCATGTCACCTTTGCCATTCTTGATGATGTAGAAAAGTTCCCCGTCGGTGGCTTTCTTCATGGCTTCCGCATCGGTGAAGTCGGTTACGTTTTTCATGCCGGCGGCGACTTCGCCCTTGCCGTCGCCCTTCGCGCCATGGCACATGGCGCAGTCAAAACCATAGAGCTTTTTGCCTTGAGCCAGCGATTCGGCCGTCGGCTTGACCGGATTGGCCTGGCGCGCCGCCTCGACCGGCATGGTGTATTGGGCGGAGGGTTCAGCATTGGGCGGCGGCGGCGCTGGCGTTTGCTGTGCCAACGCGGGCGAGCTGAGAAACAGCAACGCTAGCAGTATTCGTGGAGAATTCGACATGGCGACCTCCTGGCGGAGTTCGGCGCTGGAATCGCCGAAAATCCAGCCCCAGTGTACCGCAGTGAGGGCGAGTGTGGCCGTCCGCCGTTGTCCACTTACTTGAGTAATGTCGCAGCGCCCGCCCGCAGTCCAGAACGCAGGAGCAGCGCTCTATAATCCGAAAAGTTCCGCTTCTTGGGGCAACATCGATGCGATGCAAATCCGGGGAAAGACTAGCAGCGGGCAGCAAGGCCGCGCTCTTGCTTCTGTTGGCGCCGTTTGCCTTAGCTGCCGCCCAAACCAATTCTTCAGCCAACGCCAGCCAGGCCGCTTCGGCCCCGGCTTCAGCGGAGCAAGCCCAGGCGCAAGAGAATGCACAGCCGCAGAGCGATCTCTCGGATGCCGCGCGGAAGGCGCGGGAGGCGCGGGAACAACAACGCGCGAAACGCTCGGCGAATTCTGAAGCTGTGAACGAGATGGCGGTTGAGCTTTCGGAAGCCTCCGAGCAGAATGGCCCTGCTCCGGTCGGTTACCGCTATTACGACTTTAAGGCCGGGGACTACTCGATCCTGGTGCCCGCCGATGCGGAGGTGGAGGGACGCGGGTCCTATGGCCTGAAGCTGGTTTCTTCGGAACTGATGGGGACGCGCACCGTGGTAATCCTGGGCGACCCGATCCCGGCCGAAGGGAGCACGCCGGATGAAATCCTGCGCAACGCGGCGCGCGCTTACTTTGTTGACTGTAGGGTCGGAGTGGCTACGGCTGGGACAGGAATCGGTACCGCGGGTAAGCCCATCAATGGGCATGCCGCGGCCACGGTTGGTTTCGGCACGTGTCCCCTGAATAAAGAAGTGTTGGGATCGGTGCAGCTGGTCTTGGGCGACGGTTACGTTGTGCCCATGGTGTGCGGCTATCCTTTTACCAACGAGGATCTGCATCCAACCCCAAACCGCCCCATCGGCGTGGTGGTCAAGACCTACGACCGGGAAAATAATGGACGCCGGGCGTGCGACGTGATTCTGCCGTCGGTGAGTTTTCGTGAGCACGGCTCGCAGTGGCATCCGAAAACGGCGGAGGCCGCGCCCAAGAAGGCGGTGGTCACGAATGCCCTTCTCAACCCCGATGCCACGCCAGTTGCCGTAACCGCGCAAGACGACTCGCTGGGCAACTTTGCCCGGCAGCACAAGAAAACTGTTTCCACGGAAGTTGTGACGGAACTGCAGCACGCCGCTCCCGGCTTTTCTTCCTACGGCTTCAATTATTGTGCGAAGGACGAATGCTACACCGCGACGCTGCAGATTCCGGTCAAAGCGCACAAGGACGAACATTTTCAGACCGCTTACACCGGACTGTTTGAATTTGAAGTCCCGGTCGGCGATAGCGTGGCGGTGATTCAGGCGAGCACGGGAGCCCCAACCACCCCGGGCATCATCAGCCGCGAGGAGTTCATCAATACCAAGATCGATTGGTGGATTGAGAATGTGCCGGCCGTGTATTTCACCGGAGCCGGCAAAGCGGACCAAGTGTACAGCGAGGAGCTTACGACCTTGGGGGGCATGCCGGCGCGGCTGGCGGCATTCCGCTCCCCAACCGCGTTCCAGGCGGTAGTTACGCAACAGGCAGCTTACATGGCGCCAGGCGTGTTCGTGCAAATCCGCTGCAGCGTTCCGGAAAAGGTTTATGCCGACGCGAAGGAAATGTGTGAGCATGTGGTGCGGTCGATGGAGGTTCCCCAGTCCAACGCGGATGGCAATGATCCGTAGATCCTATTGGCGCTTGCCGTGCCGAATAGGCTTATGCTGCCTGCTGGCGTTGACTGGCGCATGGGCGCAGGATTCTGGCGACTCCGGCACGCAGACTCCTCTGGGCGACGTGGTGCGGCAACAACAGGGGCAACGGAAGCACGCGAAGACCGCCAAGCGCGTAGTCAACGACGACGACATTCCCGCCAACCACATGCAGCGGTTGAACGCGCAAGTGGCGGAGTTCGTCATTATTCCCGCGATCAGGATTTCGGGATTGACTCCGATCGACGATTCCCCAACGGCCACAATTCTCGGACAGAAGAGAGACAAGATTGTTGTTGGGTTCGGACCTCACCTGGGAGAAAGAGACTGGTGCGGCGGACCTCCGGAGTGCGCAGAGCAGGCTTTCCTGCGCAGATTCCAAGTGGGAAGCCGAATCGGGACCAGCGGCCGGATTCTCTTCGATTCGGACGACGCGGTCGGAGACTACCAAGCGCGTGTGGCACATTTTGAAATCCTCAACGATGTTCGCGGAAAGATGCAGGGGACTGTGGCCTTCATCGAAACGCCGTTTTCCACGGTGATGGCCTACTGCATGTACAACGCCAAAGACCGCACGGATGCGGAACCTGAATGCGACGCGTTTATTTCCTCGCTGCACGTGGAAGTCCCCGAAAGATATGTCTATGTCCAGCACTAACCAGGATGGCAAGCGCCGCTGGAAGTGGGGGCTGGTCTTGTTGTTGCTGGCAACCACTTTCAGCCGGGGGCAGTCGTCCGAACCCGCCTCGGCCAAGGCTTTGATTGCGCAGTTCGTTCCCGGGGAGAGCGTGCGCTATGAATTCGAGGGGCTGGTTCACGCGTCCTCCGGCCACGCCCGGAACGTCACGCTGAGTGTTCCCGATGACTGTTCTTACCGCTTGCGCGCCGTGCTGAAGTTTGATTTTGATGCGGTGAGCGCCGGCGGCGGGCTTAGTGGCCGGGTTCATTTCCAGGCGGTCCGCTACGATGGGCAGGCTTGCGCGATTCCGGAGAAATCCGATCTGGCCAAAGCCCTGCAGAACCTGGAAGCGAGCGAGATCAAGTTTGACATCACTCCAGCGGGGGATGCGAGGCTGAGCAGAGCACCTGCGTCTGCCGAAAGCGAAGGCGTGAGCGTGTTGCTGAAGGCAGCATGGGATTTGCTTCAAGTGCGCCTCAGCGACAAGGCGATCTCTCCCGGGCCGGCTTCGTTCCCCAGCCGGCATTTTCTCTACTGGCCGGATACCTTCGTGGAGGACATGGAGGTAGCGGCTGCCTCCATGCAATATCCGCGGGATGCGACCATCGCGGGGCGGCCTTACGCCTGGCTGCAATACAGACAAGTATTCTCGCCGACCGACGTGCCTGCCTACATCGAAGCCCGTACCCAGGCGCGAGACTTTACCGGCACGGCATTCATCACCGGCAAGGGACGAGTGTCGTTGTTGTTCGACGGCGCCAACGGGCGGGTTGTTTATCTGCAGCGGAACCGCACCATCGACAACCGCACGGCGCTGAAATATGACGCCAGCGAGACTTCGATTCCCCTGGCAACATATTCCCTGGCGGAAGAATCCACCGTGCGCTGGTTGCCGGATAAAAATGCCGAAGCATGGCTGGCGGAGCTAAACAAATTCGAAAGCGAGCCGGTGGAGGAAGTGAAACCGGTTCCAGCGACCGGAGGCGAAGCCGAATCCTCACTGGCGGCCTCGGCGGCTGCCTCCCGCCGGGCCAAGGCGGGCGCGGGAGCATCCGGGGCCAAGGAGCTTTCCGAGTCGCTGGACCTTGTCCCGCGCGGCTTTGAACGATGGCAGAACACTTATTGCAGCGGCGGGTACTGTTTTGACTTGTCCATTGCCGTGCCCGAGCAGACCAGGGAAGTGGAACGCAGAGACGGCACGGTGCTGTTGCTGAGCGGCTCCGGAGAGCGCACCGTCACCGTGGCTGTGGGGCCTATGCTGGACCTGCAATACGAAGGCCTGAGCGAAGACGAATTGCTCAAGCAGCAGACCACCAGGTTCGTCGCCAACTATCTGTGGTTTACCGGCAGCTCCGGCCGGAAGCTGAACTTCGAGAGCAGCAGCTTACAGGATCGCCCGGCGGCATTCAGTGATTTTACGGCGACCGCGCGGGACTTGGCGCCCATCCGCGGGCGCCTGGTGATGGTGATCGGCCCCTACGGCCGGTTGGCGCCGCTGACTTGCTCGTATGCCATCGCACAGCAACAGGCTTTGGATGCGATCTGCCAAACCGTGGCCGGCTCGGTGGTGATTCATTAGCGGCGATCCCGGTGGTACCACCTGATTCTTTCTCTCAATTCCTCCTCGCCCATGTCTTGACGGATCTGCTTCAGAACTCCGCGTATTCAGATTCGGCCTCGTGACCGCCCGTTCCGATGAGATGGCTTAACCTCTCAAGCAACTCGGGCTCTCGCTATTTCCTCCCGCTCACGTAGGTCTGTTGCCTTTCCGAAACCGCGCCAGAATTTTCTCATCTGTTCTTGCCTTCCACTGCAATCTCTACATTGCGCGCACTCTCCGAGTGGCCCACGCCAAGTCCGAGCCGCCAGCCGGGCACAGAGAGCGGCTATGCTAATATTTATGGTTCTGAATGTGCGGTTCGTGGGTGAACCATTCTAGCGCCAGGCTCCGGCATCCCACGGGCTCGTAACCTCATCGAAGCGGAAGCCAGATGAAAGATACCCTGGGAGTTTTGTTGGCGGGAGGGGCGGGCGAGCGGTTGTATCCCCTCACGCGCGACCGGGCGAAACCGGCGGTCACCTTCGGCGGCATTTACCGCATCATTGACGTAACCCTCTCCAACTGCATTAACTCCGATCTCCGCAAGGTCTACATCCTCACCCAGTACAAGGCGCTGTCGCTCAACCGGCACATTCGCGAGGGCTGGAACATTCTGGGACGGGAGGTTGGGGAGTTTATCGAAGTGCTGCCGCCGATGAAGCGGGTCAGCGAGCAGTGGTACCAGGGCACGGCGGACGCGGTGTATCAGAATATTTATTCCATCGGCTCCGAGCAGCCGAAACATGTGCTGATCCTTTCCGGCGACCATATCTACAAGATGAACTACGGGAGGATGCAGCGGCAGCATCTCGACTCGGGAGCGGATGTCACGCTGGCGACCATTCAGATCGATCCCATGGACGTGCGGCGGTATGGGGTGGTGGACGTGGATCGCGATCAGCGTGTCATTGGCTTTCTGGAGAAACCCCGCAAGACCGACCTGCGGTCGCCCTACAACCCGGCAAAAGTCTCGGCTTCCATGGGGATCTATATATTCAACACCGATGTGCTCATTCCGGTACTGCTGAAAGACGCCGAGGACCCGAATTCCAGCCACGACTTCGGGAAAGATATCTTGCCCAAGATGGCGGACGAGTACCGCGTCTATTCGTTCGACTTTGTGGACGAAAACAAGAAGGAAGCGCTTTACTGGCGCGATGTGGGGACCCTCGAAGCGTTTTACGAGGCCAACATGGACATCGTTTCGGTTTCGCCGGTGTTCAATCTTTATGATTCGGACTGGCCCATTCGCACTCATCAGCGCCAATATCCGCCGGCCAAGTTTGTGTTTGCGGAAGCGGGGCGCATGGGGACGGCTCTCGATTCCATCGTCTCCGCCGGGTGCATCATTTCCGGCAGCATTTTGAAGAATTGCGTGGTCTCGCCGGACGTGCGGGTGAACTCGTACAGCGAAGTAGAGGCCAGCATTTTATTCTCGCACGTGAATATCGGGCGGCATTGCCGCATCCGGCGGGCGATTGTCGACCGTGACGTGCACATCCCCGAAGGCACCACGATCGGCTACGATAGCGAAGCAGACCGGCAACGATATTTCGTCACCGAAAGCGGGATCACTGTGGTGACGCGGGACTATTCGCTGTTTGAGAATCCGGTGACGGTGGATTACTTCACCAGCGAATGAGGCTGCCACGGCTCTCATACCTTTGGTTAGAAGGGCGTTGAATGCTAGGTTTGCACAAGGTGATGTCGTTCGTTCCCACCAAAGACCATCACAAAGCTCGGCCATTCTATGAGGGCGTGCTCGGACTTCGCTTCATCGGCGAAGATCCGTTTGCGCTTGCGCTCGACGCGAACGGAATCATGGTGCGGGTGGCGCAGGTACCGGACTTCAAGCCAGCGCCCTTCACGATACTGGGATGGGAAGTCCCCGATATTGCCCGAACCGTCAGCGAGCTTCGAGAACGCGGGGTGTCCTTTCAACGATACGAGGGCCTTCAGCAAGACACAATCGGCGTCTGGACCTCTCCCAGCGGGGCAAAGATCGCCTGGTTCAAGGACCCCGAAGGGAACGTACTGTCGCTCACAGAATTCCCTAGCCGTTGTGCCCGCTAAAAACCCGTTTCAGCGATCCGTTCTGTCGGCTGTGACCACAATCACTGACTGGTTTCGGATCGGCATAGAAGCTGGTAGTGAAAAGAGGGGCACTGCCATGAAAGCCACCGGCGCAAAACCTGCTCTAGCGAAAGCTCTGGTCGTGGCCGCCAGCACGGAAAATGAAATCCGCTGCCGGGCTTATCAGATCTACGAAGAACGTGGCAAAATCGAGGGCCATGAATTAGACGATTGGCTACGGGCGGAAGCCGAGATCATGACCCATCGTGTAACGCGAAAAGCGTTGTGATGGCGAGCTGCCGCAGGGGTTGGTTCACGAGTGAGGCGCGTTCGAGGGATTACCGTACGGAAAGGGTGCACCAGCCAGATTGAACTCTCTTTTTTCTTAAATCCTAAGTTAAACTTGCTGCGAGGAAAAACTCACAAATGGCGAACGTCAATTCGAAAAAAGGTGTGATCGGAATCTTAACCGGTGGCGGCGATGTGCCGGGATTGAACCCGGCAATTCGCGGAGTCACCTTTCGCGCGCTGCGCGAGGGGTACCAGGTCATTGGTTTGCGCCGTGGATGGGGCGGCCTGGTCGATGTTGTCCGCGAGAAGGACTACGACAACAGCAATAATTTTCAGTATTTGACCGAGGAGTTGGTGAACCGCGCTGGACGCACCGGCGGAACGTTCCTCCACAGCTCGCGCACCAATCCGGGCAAAGTGAAGAAAGACAGCGTGCCGGCGCATTTGCAGTCGACCTACCATGCCGAGAAGAACGACCTGACGCCGGAGGTGCTCAAGACTCTGGATTGGCTGGGAATCGACTTCCTGATTCCTATCGGCGGTGACGACACGCTGAGCTACGGTGTTCGCTTGTATCAGGAAGGCGTGAAGGTGGTGGCCATTCCGAAAACCATGGACAACGATGTGCCGGGCACCGATTACTGCATCGGATTCAGCACCTGCGTCACCCGCACCATCGCCATGACCAACGACCTGCGAACTTCCGCCGGGTCGCATGAGCGGTTCATGGTGCTGGAGGTCTTCGGCCGCTACGCTGGTTTCACGGCGATGTTGCCGACCATGGCGGGAGCGGCCAACCGCTGCGTGATTCCGGAGCACAAATTCGACATTGACAGATTGACCGAGCTGCTGGTCGAGGACCGCAACCGCAATCCCAGTAAGTATTCCGTGGTTCTGGTCTCTGAAGGCGCCATGTTTGAAGGCGGCGACATGGTTTTCGAGCAGGAGACGACCGACGCGTTCGGGCACAAGAAGCTGGGAGGAATTGGCGATCTGGTTTCGGCGAAGCTGAAGGAACTATCCCCGAAATACAACCACGGCAAGGCCATCGAGGTGATCAATCAGAAGCTGGGATACATGGTGCGCTGCGGCGATCCGGATGCGATTGATTCGATCGTGCCCATGGCATACGGCAATCTGGCGCTGGACCTGCTGTTGAGCAAAGTGCATGGCCGGCTGGTGGTGCTCAAGAACGGGCGCTACGACAACATGCCAATCGATGCGGTGACCGCATCCAAGAAAGTGGTGAATGTGCGCGAGCATTACAACATCGAGCGCTTGCGCCCGCATTACCACAGCTTTGAGATGAAGCCGCTGTTTATCATGACCAGCGAGATGGGGTAGGTTTGTCGTTGGAAAGGCATGGGCCGTTCCTAGGGAGGGGCGGATGACCGTGGTCCTTTAAGGCCGCTTTTCGCACAAGCCAACCTGTGCGGGTCGGTGACAATTGTCACAGACGTTGGCGGCCCGGGTGGAAGATAGTCGGCCCAGCAACGAGGTGTTTTATGAAGAACTCCCAGCTGGCCATTGAACCGCGAAACTATCCCACCGAACTCCCCGCGGAACTGGAAGACGCGATCCGGCGCCGGGCTTACGAGATCTACGAACAACGCCAGGGAATGAACGGCAGCGCAGAAGACGACTGGCTGCAGGCGGAGGCGGAGATTCTGAACCCGAACGTGAAGGGTAGAGCGGCGTAGAGCGCTCCCAGAGTCGGAACTCCTTCTTCCGTCCGCCGAGGTTGGGGACTGCTCTCTCCCCTCATCGGTCCGCAGCTTACGAGGCTGAGGAAAAAGTCATTGCGTTTTGGCTTCCCTCGGGCGCTAAAGCGCGGATATATTGTCATGGGCTTAGCGGCACGACCAAAGGTCGTGCCCTTTCCCGAGGCCATGCAAACCCGAAAGGCCATGCAACCGAGTTCCCCCCAGCCGCTTGCGCCGTGTGGGAGCGGTTTCGCTGGCCCACGATGCAAAGCCAACAATTTCGTCCTTTCTTCGCCCAGCTTCCCTCCGCTGTTACAATGCCGTGTCTCGGCAGACAAGAACTTTCGGCCCTACAACAACGTATCTGTCAATGACTGTTGAGCCGGTGCGACGGCGAGCGGGTTCGCCGTCCCAGCTTCGAGACGCGAATTCCCCGGGGAGTGCAAGTTGGAAGACGCCCATGTAGCCGCCATGCTGGTACGCCGGTGCCTCGCCGGCGACGCGGGCGCGTGGGAAGAGATCGTGCAGCACTACCACCGGCGGGTCTACAACATCTGCTATCGTTTCGCAGGCTCGGCCGAGGACGCCCAAGACCTTACGCAAGAGGTCTTTATCAAGATGTATCGAACCCTGAATTCCTATGATGTGAGTCGTGGAGCGCTCATTACATGGGTTACGACGGTTACCAGAAACCTGCTGGTGGACCATTTCCGTAAGAGCAAGCAAGACCGTATGACGGATTCGCTGGATACGGCGACCTCCGAGCACGAAGACGCCCGGCCGTTGAGCGACCAGATCCCCGATAAGGGCCAGCCCCCCGATGCCGGAGTGCAGAGCCGGGAGACGCGGGAAGTGGTGCACCGGGCGCTGCAAAAGCTGTCCCCGGAGCTGCGGGAAGCGGTGATTCTACGCGACCTGCAGGACATGGACTACCGGGAGATTGCCGGGGTTTTAAGGGTCCCGGAGGGCACGGTAAAGTCCCGAATTAATCGCGGGCGGGCGGAACTTGCGCGCCTGCTACAACGTACCTATAGGCAGGTGATGTGATGGCAGCAGAAAACCAAAACGGAATGCGGTGCGCGGAGTTTGATGGCTTGCTCAGCGACGCCCTCGACCACACGCTGGCTGCGCCAAAGCTGCAAAGCTTTCAGACTCACGCGCAAAGCTGCGCGGTCTGCGGGCCGCTCTTGCAGGAAGCCGAGGCCGGACAGCGCTGGCTGAAGTCGCTTGAAGAAGTCGAGCCTCCCGCGCATCTGGTGCAGAACATTCTGATCGCCACCAGCGGGCTGGAAACCAGCCGCTTCAACGCGACGATTCGGGGTGAGGCTTCTTGGTGGGAGCGATTCATGGCGAGCGTGGTGGCTCCCACGCTTGGCGTGGTGCGCCAGCCGCGTTTCGCCATGTCGTTTGGCATGGTGTTCTTTTCACTTTCCATTTCTTTGAGTCTGGCGGGAGTCAAGCTCAGCGATCTGCGTCACATTGACCTGCGGCCGAGTGCCATCGAGCGTTCTTACTATGAAACCTCCGGTCGCGTGGTGAAGTATTACGAGAATATCCGCTTCGTGTACGAGATTGAATCACGCGTACGCGAGTTCAAGCGGGACACTGCTCCCGCCGAACCGCCGCCGGAGGAAAAACCGAAGGAGCGGAGAAACGATACCAGTGGACAGCCCGAACAAAAACAGGAACGCAACTACAGCCAAGGGGAGGGCCACGTGGTGCTGGCGGCCGCTCCCGAGAATCCGCCTGTAGCGACCAGAACCATGTACAGGAGGTTCTTATGAATTGCGCCAATCATCCCAATGCTCCCCGAACCGCATTCTGCCGCACTTGCGGGAAGGCGCTGTGCGCCAACTGCGCCCGTAATGTCCGAGGCGTGATCTATTGCGAGGATTGCCTGGCGGCCCGCATGCAGGGAGGAACTGGTGGCGCGGCAGATTCCCCGTCCGCCGCAAAGCAGCCTTTGGTCGCGCCGGCCCCAACGGTCACGAGTTCGGGTCCCAATCCAGCCCTGGCGGGCATTCTTGCCGGTTTCTTTCCCTTTGGTGTCGGCGCCGTATACACCGGGCAATACGCCAAGGGACTGGCCCATCTGATGATTTTTGTGGGTTTGGTCTGGGGGCTGTCCTCGAGAATCGGCGGTGGGCTGGCGGCGGCGCTGGGAATCATGCTGGGTT
>CAVZMC010000085.1:0-22306 GCA_963776125.1 uncultured Acidobacteriaceae bacterium
GACTCTTGGCTGCTCTCCCGCTGCATGCCCAAGGCGGGTGCGTTGACTCACCGGAGAATCCTACTGTGGTGCTTGGCTTGATTGGCGCAGCCGGTGCCCTGGTGGTTCCCATCAAGAACAAGCTGACATCGTTCTTGCGGCGCAATCGGCGAGAGCATTAGTCACACCCGATTCACCGAAAATGGGAATCAGCCTTACGATTGGCGATAGACCTCTCCTTGTTGGTAATCGCATCCATTTGCAATCCAGAGCCTTGCGCCTTTTGCTTCCCTGGCTGGTGTTGGGCTTCGCGGGGCTCCTGCTCACCGCCGCTTCCCTCCTTTGGCAAATCTGGACAGGCGACGCGCTGCGATCGATCGGCGTTTATTTTCCGATCGTTAGCGCGGTCCTCACCTTGCGCGTTTGGCGGAGGCTGGACTGGGAAACCCGTGGCACATGGTGGGGATTGCTGCCGCTCTACTATGCAACCGTTATGGCACGGGAAGGTGGAAGCGCGTTTCAGGTTGTTGCCTTCACGCAGCAGATCGGGTTTACACTTTTGCCTCTGGGGCTGACCGTTTTCGCCTATGCCAGCGGAATCGTGCTGCTGCTGGGGGGCGCACGAGTGTGGCGCGCGGCACTGTTCCCCTTGGTGCTGCTGCTGTTTGTTAATCCCGTTCCCAAGATATTTCAATTAGTGGATTTGCCGTTGCAATTTGTTTGCGCGCGCGTGGCGCAGTCCTTTGCATTGGCCATTGGCGTTCATCCTGACGTCAGTCAGCTCCGCTTAATGTTCGCGCCGAGTTTCGGCATGTTCATCGCTCCGGGGTGCGACGGTATTCGGGGTGCGGTCACCATGGGCTACTTGGCTCTGATACTCGGATATCTCTACCGCTTCTCAACCAGGGCACGCGTTTTCTCTGCCGTCAGCGCCGTTGCACTCGGCTATCTGCTTAATCTGATCCGGCTGTGTTTGTTGGTCTTGTTCTATCGCATCGCGCTAAGCTTTCCCTCGCTGCAGCCGCACGGAGAAGGCGCGGATTATTTCATCGGCGGTTTGCTTTTCCTGGTGGCCGCAGCTTCGTTCGCCAGTGTGGTGCGCAGGAACAAGCCGAAAAGCGGGCAGTTGGCTTCGACCCGGATGCAGAATGTAGATCTGGTGCGTGAAAACGGTGCGACGCACAGCATACCCCACTGGAAGGGCGCGGTTGCTTCGCTGCTGGTTGTCGTCTCGTTGTTCTCTAGCGTGCGCGACCTGGCTGTCATAGCTCGCGGCAGAGTGCAGGGCTCGGAGCTTGCATCTTCAGATGTCTTTCCAACGCACATGGGCAAATATCGCATGCAGAGAACCTGGTCGGAGCAGGACTGGCTTGGCCATCTTGCCTATCGCTGGGCGGCTTACTTGGACGACAGTTCAGGCACCGAAATCGACATCGCGCTGTGGCTCGGTCCCGGCGTTCACTATCCCATCGCTTGCCACGTCTCTCAGGGACAGCGTCCAGCATGGCAACAAGTGAGCAAGCTACCTGCCGCGCAAGGTGGCTCGGCCACTTTCGCGTTGTACTTTTATGACGATTCCGGCGGCCGGTCCGTGGAAGCCACCACGGTTTGCCAAGCGGGAGGATGCAATGAACAAGTGCTGCTCCCGCCCCAGACGGGGCTTGCATTCGCCAGCATGGGAGCAAAGAGTCTTCTCTTTCATCCGACTTCAACCCCTCTCCCGATAGTCATCCGCATGCAGTCCTCTGACCTCTCCGTTTCCTCCGCGGATACCAAGGCGCGAATGTTGCGCGATATCCAGGATTTCATTTCGCAATTGAATACTTACGCTCTTGTGAGTTTCGCCGAATCCCGGAATCGCTAGCCAAGCCCCCCGCTCCCGCGATCGGCATTCTTCCGTTCAACTTTTTCGCCGCTAGCTGGAGTGCGGCTCTCTTCATTCATGGTGTTTGCATCCTTTCAAGATCGGAAACAAGCCAAATCATTGCCCGGAAAGATTTAGTGACTGGTGGCCCCGCTGTCATTGCTGACCATGAGGCTCGAGACGTTCACCGGCTCGAAGTCCGACAAGGTGAGACTTGTGATGCAGGAAAGATCGTTGTCGTTCCAGCGAGCGTCGGGGGTCCCGATGAGGCCGCCGCTGTCTCCATTGTCGGCCAAGATGATGCCGTAGTTTCGGAATGCGGTGATGATAATGGCCGCTTGCGGGCTCGTGGAAGCGCACTCCGGAGTCGCGACGGAACTCTTCAATCGATAAATCTCGCCCGCCGGTCCGGACATGGTGCAGCTTGCGGGAGGAGTCGACTGCGAGATTTCCGATTCCGTCGGAATCGTACCCCCTCCCGTCGCCGTGCAACTCCCCACGCCCGCTGTTTGCGTAGCCGGCCAAACCCAGTAGTTCACAATATGGTTGAGAGTGAATCGAATGGGATGCTGAATCGTGCCGCGCGGCGCGCTGGGTGTGCCGGTGCCAATCACCTCGTCGGCGTTGGCGAGCAGCGGCCCTACCGGAAGTCCTGCGGCATCGGATGTTCCCTGCCCTTGCGTGGTCAAAGCATTCGAAGATACGTCGGGCCAAAGCGCGTTCGAGGAATCGGTCCAGGGCCCGCCTTCGTAGATTCCTTGCCACATCTCGTAGAGAGCGGGGTTGTTTCCGCCGCCAGCCTCCAGGTAGACGAGCACATGCCTGTCTCCCGTCGAGTTGCTGGTGCCCTCGACCGGAGCATTCGCTGGAATTGGACCGGAGGAAAAATAGGATTGATATAACGTGGTTGTTACGTGTACCTCCGCCTGGTTGTAGGGAACTTCAATGGCCGGTATTCCATTCGGAAAGGGACCATTCGAATTGTTCCCAAAGAACGGCTTAACGGTCGCCGGCAGATAGCCACTGTACATGGGCGCCGCAGGGGAGGTGTCTACCGGCAAACCCGTCGTGGCTGCGTCCACTCGATGGTGAAAAATAGAAGTTGAAGGAAAGATATTTGCCAGGAACGCGTTGTTACCGTTGATTGCGATGCTGATGTCCTGGGTCGCCTGCGCACCCGCCGAATCTGTGACTACAAATTCGGGCGTGTAAGTGCCTTGGCCGCCGATCAGCGAGCTGCTGACGATCCCCGTCGCCGTATCGAGCAACATCCCCTCCGGCAATGGAGGAAAGTTGGCATTCGTGCTTACGGAAAAGGTGTATGGCGGAGAGCCTCCGGTTGCGGCGATTGTGCAGCCTGCATAGCTGGCGCCTTGTGTTCCCCCGGGGCACGAGGTTGTCGTTATCGCCAGAGGACCTCCGGCCGCTGCCACGGTAACTTTCGCCGTGGATGTGCTTGAGCCAGATGCATTGCTTGCCGTCAGCGTGTAGGTGGTGGTCGCCGTTGGGCTCATGCTCGTTGAACCACTCGCCGAGGTAGAGGTAAATGTGCCCGGCGCGATGGCAATACTCGCCGCTCCCACTACCGCCCAACTCAGCGTGCTGCTCGTGCCGGAGTTTACGCTTGTCGGATTCGCGGTGAAGGAAGTGATCGTCGGCGAGGAGCCTCTTCCAGAGGACGAACTCGACGCAGTCGTCAAGCCGCAGCCCGTCAATCCGGCACAGATCAATAGGACAATGAGGACCAGCGCGCATGGGTCCCGTTCGGAAGAATTGAGTCCCCGATCCCGCGTGTGCGCCTTGCCGTAGCCGCCGCTAGGCGTCGAGGTCGAGTGGCTAGACGGGTTGGAGTGATGCGAATGCATCTCCAGCAAACCCAGTCTATTGGCCGCGGTGTGGCAGCTCCAGCTCTCAGAGGTTGTAGCCCCTTAGGCCATGCCCCGGGGTGGAGCGCGGCCACCATCGGAACCAGTCCGCACGCTCAATGGACGCATCGGTGGCAGGAAACAGCCTAAGTCAGCGCCAGTGATTCCCGTCTGATCCAGAAGGGAGATCCCCCTTAACTGGGTAAAACTGTACGTGGACTGGCTCAATCAACGGACCGGAAGAGTATGATCCTGTTCTTTTCAAGGGCCGCGAAGAACGCGATCAATTTATCTGGGAGACGCGGCCCATTGGATTGACCGCGCAAAGCTTATGAACCTGGCACCTCCGGCACGAAGGGCCGTGGTTGGGCCGGGCTCGCCGTAATCTGCAACGTCGCAGAGGTCAGGTCTGGACCGTCCCAGCCGTCCTTCTGTGCCGCAATGTGAATCTCACCTGGCCGCCTTGTGCTTTGAACGATGATCTGGGCGAGACCGTTGAAGAGAGAGCGCTTGGGCTCCTGGTCGCTCTCATGGCAGTTAGGATCTCCGTTTCCGACGCCGATCAACTTCCCGGGTCCAGAAACAGTGAACGCAATCTTGTTGTTCGCGATCGGCACCGGACGGCCTTCTCGATCGAGAGCCTCTACCCTCACAATGGTCAGATCTTCACCATTCGCTTCGATTTGGGTGCGATCCGCGGTCAGCCGGATGGAAACCGTGGATCCGGTCGTCTCGCGCTTCTCCGTCAACACGACCTTGCCATCTTTTGAACCGCGCGCCTCGAGTGTGCCCGGCTCGTACTTCACCTTCCACTCCAAATGCCCAAGGTGCGGAACTTTCTGGCTGCCCAGACTCTGGCCATTCAGCAAAAGTTCCACGTCGTCCAGATTGCTATACACCCATACCGGAATTTCATCGCCCTCCCGGCCATGCCAATTCCAGTGCGGGAATAGATGCAGCGCGGGCTCGTTTCGCCACCACGCTTTGTAATAGAAGAAGTAGTCCTTCGGAAAACCACACATATCGGCGATTCCGAACTGTGAATTGATGGAAGGCCAGCCGTACGGGGTCGGTTCTCCGCGATAGTCGAAGCCGGTCCACGCGAACCCGCCGGCTTCCCACCCTCGCGTTCCGTAAAATTTCCACCATGCTTCCGGCGTTTCGCCCCACGCCGCCGCGCCGTCATAGCAGTTCACCGTATTTCGCAACGGATCGGAGGCGTATTCTCCGCGGGTGGAGAGGGCGCTCGAGGTCTCCGATCCGAAGATCGGGCGCTTGGGATATTTCTTGTGGAAAGGCTCCGGATACGTCTGTGTGTTGTAGTTGAAACCTATGATGTCGAGCGATTCAGAGACCCCCTTTTCATTTCCTCCGTTGACCGCAGCAGAGACCACACGCGTCGGATCGAGTTCGTGACAGCGCTGCACCATGGTGGCAGCGATCTTCGCACCCTGTTCGGCCATCGCGTCCTGAAGCTGCCACTCCTCATTACCAATGGACCAGAGGATGATGGAAGGGGAGTTGCGATAGCGCTTGATCATCATTTCCAGTTGCTGCGTGCCCTCGAGATTTGAACTCATCTGGCGCGTCTCGCACATCATCAACATGCCCATGCGGTCGCACGCCTCAACCCACTCCGGCGTCGGCATGTTGTGGGAGGTCCGGACCGCGTTACATCCCATCTCACGCAATACGGCGAGACGGAACCACTGCAAACGGTCCGGCACGGCCGCGCCAACACCTGCGTGGTCCTGGTGGTTACAGGTGCCCTGGATCTTTAAGGATTTGCCATTTAAGAAGAAGCCCTTGTCCGCATCGAACACGACCGTGCGCACGCCAAATGTCACACGCTCCGCGTCACGGACCTTGCCTTCCGACTCGACGGTGAGGATGGCGTTGTAGAGATTGGGTGTTTCGACTGACCAAAGTGCAGGGTTCGCAATCCGGGCGCTGGCGGTGAATGCGGCTGAGCCATCGGCGGCAATGGTCTGGCTGGGCGACTGCGCCGTCGCAACCGTCGTGCCCTGTTCATCCACGATTGTCCAACTGACCTTGGTGGGAACGTCCTGCGCGCTTTCGTTCTGCACGATCGTTGCGAGAGCAACTGTGGCTGAGTTGCCGTTGACTTTGGCGCGAACGGTGCTGTCCCACCGGCCCAGATGAACGGCGTCCGTCTTGGTCAACCAGACATGACGGTAAACGCCCGCACCTTCGTAAAACCATCCGTCGCCGAAGCTGGCGTCGACTCGCAAGACAATGTAGTTTCTGCCACCGTAATTGAGGAAATCGGTCAGGTCGAAACGGGAGGGGCAGTAGCCATTGTTGTTGCGTCCGACGAAGCACCCGTTGACAAAGACCAGTATGTCGCGAAAGGCGCCATCGCACTCAATCCAGATGCGGCGGCCGAGGTCGCTTGCCGGAATTTCGAACTCACGCCTGTACCACCCCACGCTGGTTTCAGGGTATCGTCTGCCGAGCGGCTTGTATCCATGCGAGCGCAGTGGACCGTCCCCGCTGCCCGCGTCGTCACGCACGAATGGGAGCTCTACGGCCCAGTCGTGCGGAAGATTCAACCTGCGCCATTGAGAGTCATCGAAGCCTCCCTTGGAAAACTTGAACTCACCGGTCTTAGCAAAGTCGCTTTGGCCGAATCCAAACCCCAAGTCTTTTGTGGGATCGGAGCCATGACCAAAGGTAAACTTCCAGCCGAAATCGAACAGAAGCCGCTCGCGAGGCCCGAGAGCCGCATTGGCGCCAACGATGTCTGGCAGAATTTCCTGATCGAGCGGGTTGCGGGCCCAGGAGAAATCGGGTAACAGAGAAGAGGCGGAAACAGCAAGCCCAGAAACAAGCAGATCACGGCGAGTAATATCGGACATGCGATTTCTCCCTCGGGCGGTGTAAACCACCTGAGAATTTGGATGACTTTGTTACTCGACTACCACAGCATCATACGGCCTCAGTCGAAGGAACGGCGTCAGGTCACAGGTTCATTCGCCATCCTTATATCATGGAGTTGCTGGCATTAAAGACGGGCCACTCTCCCACGAGACTACATCTCTATGCAAGCAGTGCTATGCACCAGCCACCTGCGTGACCCAATCAAGCGGGTGGCGATGACCCAGCTTGAAGTGGAAGGTCACCGGCCTGTCCTTTGGCAAGTGAACATCAATGTTGGCATTGCCGGCCTGGAGCGGCGCGGCCAGAACACCCGCGGGCGCGGTGATGCTTTCGATCCCATACCGCCCGATGAGAGTGACATCCTGCTTGCGAAACGACGTCACCGTCAGTTCTGCAGTTCTCGCCTCCATGTCCCACGCCAGTTTGTCGATCCGCGCGAAGGTCCGGGCCAGCATTCCGTTGATCGAACCCTTGCCCAGGCTTGGCGGCAGGGCGGGAAGCACTTCGATCACGCCGGGGCGTGAGTAGAGCAGCATCTCCATGATGATCGTTTGAATGCCGCCCTGGGCGTCGGGCATGGGAAATGCGTAGGGATCGTGGGAACAACGCAGCGTCGTCGCGACGTAGCCCTGTTCGATCAGTTGCCGCAGTTCGGTGTCCACCATGTAGATATCTTTGAGCCGCGCCCCGACCAGAGCGCGATGGCAGCGGCCATGCGCGGCCAGTCTCTCCGGCACGCGCCTGCGGTCAGCCATCATCGCGGCGTACGCAAGTCGCGGAGTACGGTCCGGATCGATCTCGTCGCCGGGCCACGCCCCATAGAGATGGGAAATATGACGATGGCTGTAGCGCTCTTCCAGCGTGGACCAAGCCCATTCCTTCAAGGTGCCGTCGGGCTCGAGCAGATAGGGCGGCAGTTTCTCGATCATGGCTTTCCACTTCGGAATACTGTCGGCGTCGCTGCCGAGGAGTTCGCTTGCCTGGACCAGGTTCCCCAGCACTTCCCGGCAAACTGCGATGTCCATGGAGGCGTTGATCACCAGCATGGCCGAGGGACTGGTATTCGCGGGATTGTTCTCCGGAGAGAAGGATGGGACAAAGATGTAATTGCCATCCTTGTCGGTAACGGTCAGGAAATCCTCGTAAAACAGCGCCAGCTCTTTCAATGCCGGCACCACGCGGTTACGGAGAAATTCCGTGTCGCCGGTGACCAGATAGTGGTCCCAGAACGGGCGCATGCACCAGCCTCCTGCGGAAAGCCAGTAGGGATGCGGCCAGATCTCTCCGGAATTTGAGGCGCTGGAGTAGTGGTAGGCCACGCCGAAGCCTTTGTCCGGCAGCAAGGAATAATGGGTGCCGCGCATGCCGAAAATATTCCTCGCGTTCGTTCGAAAATCCGGAGCTAAGCTCTCCATCCAATTGAAATAGGCATCCATGCCTTCCCGCAGGTCGCCTTGTGGGCCGGGCGAAATTTGCAGGTTGATATTGGCATTGACCTCGGCCGCCATGCTGCAATATTTACCGCTGGTGAGGATGAACCAGTAGCGCCCCATTTCAAAGATCTTCTCCAGTAAGGCGGGTGAATAGTCCGGCCGCGACCTTTGATCGGCCAGCAATTCTTCCGAAGACCATCCGTATTGCGACGCACCTCCGAAATCCACGGTGACTCGGTTCAAGGCCTCCGACTGGACCTTGCGATGCCGCTCCACCATGGCCGGATAATCGGGGGAAAGTTGTTCGACCGCCAGCCGCAGAGCTTCCACCTTGTCCTCGCTGTAGTCGGCGAACCATTCGATGCGAGTGAGCAGCATCGCCGACGACGCATTCTCGATGACGAGCGTTTCGTCCTCCATGTGAGCCGACCCGCCGTTGCGGACCACGCGCACCACCCCGGCGTAGCCGCTGTTGTCGGTGGAAGGATCGAGACGGCACTTGTAAATCAGTCGTTGTTCGTTAAAGTCACGCTGGATGTCGCTTTCCCCGCTACTGGTCGCCTGGTTCATGCCCTGCTGGAAGGCCGCATTGGGGCGCATTCTTCTCGCCGATTGCGACAGGGCAATTCGGACATTCACCGGCTGTCCTTTCGGAGCGGTGAGCCATTGCACCACCACGTTGTCGGGCCGGGACGTGAAGGTCTGACGAATCCATCCGCCGCGTTCATCGTTCCAGTAGACCTTAGCCTCACTGCTTTCGAAATCGACCGTGCGGAGATAATTCTGGACTGACGCAGTTTTCGGAAAATCAAGACGCATCAGGAACGCCGGGACGGTGGGGTGTCCAAAGGTATTCCGCTTTATGGGGCCCTTCTCCATTTCGTTGAAAGCCAGCTCGACCGCTTCCTGGTATTTCCCGTCCAATACCATTTGCCGCACTTGAGGAAATACGTCCGCGGCCTTGGGAGCCTCGAGGGACTTTCTCCATGGCATCAGCAGACTTTCATGATGGAAAAGAACCTGGTCCGAGTAAGGGTCGCAGGTCACCTCGATATTCATCGCGCCGTTGCCAGAGGTCAGTCCCTCACTGACGTTTGTGCCGGGTGCGATGCTACAGAAACCGCGCCGGGGCACGATCTTCCTCTTGATCCGTTCCGCCAGGGGCATAGGAGAGACTCGAACCGCAGGGGCCCGCTTGGATTCCGCAAACTCCGCTGGCTTCGGCAGGAACTTGTCTCCCTGCGCCCTTCGAAGATATTCGGGGGAACGAATCTCCTGCGGTGCCGCCTTTTCCTTCACCGGCCGCTCGTCCGCCTTGGGCGATGCGCTTTCGCTTGCTAGGAGCGAAGGCAGCAATTGCGGGGAACCTGCCAGACCGACCGCGACCGCACCGTTCTTGATGAAATCCCTGCGCTTCATGGCTGTCTCCTTTGCAACCTCCTATTGCGAACTCTGGGATTTGTCAGCGGTTGTGTCCAACGGCATGTCACTCTCCCGGGGTGGACGGTTTCGCGCGGACTATTTTTGCTCTCGTACGCCCAGCCTTCGCTGGCAGGCGCAACCGCACTGCCCGCAGTTCCAAGACAATCGGTAACATCCTACACTTCGGCGCCGTTCGGTTTTTAAGAGACCCACAAGAGCCGTCCCGCCTGGCAGAAACTTGGGAGAATTCTGCACATTCATCCATCTTAGACGCGGCTATAGCCTGGTTTAAAGCCACGAGATCTACCTGCACGCACCGAACACATAGCGCGCTTTGGCATCCGCGGAGGGCGGCTACAAAATTGCCCGCAGGCACGCCATAGTTGAGGAGTGCCGCGGAATCCACAAGTTTCGGATGATGCGGAGAGCGTAAAGACCGATTCAGTGGCTGGAGCCGCCTTCCGCAATCTGCAAATCGAGAGAAACGCGTTCACCGTTGATCAGCACCGTCCCTTCGTTAACCAACTGCTGGCCGGTGCAGTCATAGCTTGCGTAGCAACGCAAGTCGGGAAATGGGAAGAAGAACTCGACTGCCTCGGAGTTAACTCTTGCCGCCGCAGTTTTCCCCTCCAGATGCACCGTCGTGCTGAAGCCAACCCCGTCGAAGTCCTGATCGCCTTTGAAATATTCGAGCGTGGGGCGCACCAGGTGGGCGATGTGCTCATCAAATGCCAGCGCCGCCAATTTATAGCGCGATGCGCTAGCGGATTCTGCCAGCGACGTGTTGAGAGATATTTCCAGGTAGATTCCCTGACGAAACACAACGAATCTCGGGGGTGCGTAGCCGACGAAGTGGGCTTGTGAGTCCAACTCCTTCGTCATCTGGCCGATGATTTCCTGCCCAGACGTTTGCAAAGAAGCAAGCGCTTGGGGCGAAGTGTCGCGCGGCGGAGGGGGCGGCGGCGCCGTCGTCCCCTTCTGCTTTGGGGCCGGCGAAGAAGCGGGTTGAGACGCATCAGGCTGCAGCAGCGCACTATTTCCCTGAGAAGCCTCGGCTCCCCCTTCCGTCGACGAAGTCTCGTTTCTTCCCGAAGAACCGCTTGAAGAGCGCTCCGCAGGCAACGGCGGCTCTTCGCCGTTCAGCCAGACGTTGACGGGCTGAGCGTTCAGGAAAGCCTTGCCCTCAAGCAACGCGGCCTGCTGCTTAGTCTGGTCAGCGGAGTCGAGCAGCTTTATCGCGGCTTGCTGCGGCAGGAAGATCATCAGGTTTTCTGCGTGCTCCATGCCGATGCCCATCACGTTTCCCAAGATGTGGTGGGAAACTTCGATCGCGTAGCCTTGAATGTCGCGGTTCGACTGAAAGCGCGGCACGACGCCTCTAAGAATCGGCATGACGACCGCCAGGAATGTGGCCCGAGCGCGCTTTTCCTCGCTCATCTTCTGGGTCGAATACGCGGCGTAATAGTTTCCCGTGATCGCCAGCACGGTATGGCCGTTGTAGGTGTCGAAGCGGATGGAGTGCTGATCGGCGCGTTGCTGCGCCGCCTGATCAAGATCGAGTTTGCGGCTGAGATAGAAAGGATACTCGAAATGTGTGGCGAGAATGTCGCGCCCCGCGGATTGCAAATCGTCCATATATTTCTGCTGCAGGGAACTGAGGTCGGGATCCTTAATTTCCCACGGGCTTACAACTTGGGCAAGACATGGGCTGCAAGCCAGCAAAAATAGGACGAGCCGAAGAGATCTATTTCTGGACATACACCATTCCGGAACCTTGATAGAGCGGATCGGAGACGAGGCGGATGTAGGCAATTAGGGCCTGCATATCCGTCTTGTTGAGAGTATATCCGTAGGGCGGCATCAGAGCGGACTTGTTCAATGCCGGGCCGCCGTGGCCAATGATGGCCGTGAGGTCGGCATCTGTCATCTGGTTGAGCGTGTTTCCATCTGTGAAGGCGTGCGGTTTGGTTTCAAGATTGTCGTAGTTGGAGACTCGTTCCGGGGTCGATTCCGGGTCGTGGCAGCGGACGCAGTATTTTTCGTCGAGCTGATGGCCTACCTGCGCTTGATATCCGAGGGCGATCTCCTCCAGTTTGAGTTCCACTTTCGTCTGTGTCTTGGTCAGCGTGGTCGCCGTGATCTGGTATCGCCCGGCCATTCCGCCCAATGCAACGTTCGTAGTGAACTGGCCGCTGGAATCGGTGAGGCCTGCCGAAGGATCAAAGCTCACGCCAGCGGGCCCACTCAACTCGACCAGCGCTCCTGGCACCGCGTTGCCCTGCTCGTCGTTGGCCTGGACGACGATCGGCTGGCTGAGCACTGCGCCAGTGGCGCCGATTTGTTTTCCGCCGCTTGATTCGACGAGTGCCACGGCTAAAGCTGTCGGTTTCAACGTAGACGGCGAAGTTGATTTCTTGCAGCCAACACTGCCCATCACAACAATTAGGCCGATTGCGAACAAAGCCAACGACGGCCGGGTCATTTCTTCGCCTCCTGCTTGCCGGAGTTTCGCTGCATCATCAGAAATGCGGTCAAGGCGCGGGCGTCGTCGTCGCTCATATTGAAATTCGGCTCAATGGCTCCGGGGCGCAGGGATTGCGGGTTCTTCAGCCAGTTGTAGATCCAAGCCGCGTTTAAGCGCGAGCCCACTTGCGTGAGGGTCGGCCCAATGTATCCTTTGTCGGTCTTCGTATCCACGATGTGGCAGGACTGGCACGCATACTTGGCATAGAAGAGCTGTTTGCCCTGTTCGACTTGAGTTGCCGGATATCCGCTGGCCGGCATGGAATCGCGATCGACGTCGGGTTTCTGATACACGGTCATGATGTAATCGGTCAGCTCGTTGATGTCGCTGTCGGAGAGATTGAATCTTGGCATGCGGCGGATCAGCGCCGGTCGCAGCGTGTTGGGATTTTTCAGGAAAGCCTGGAGCCAGGGCCGCTGCACGGCGCTGCCCTCCCAAGTGAGATCGGGAGCCATGTCCCCACCACGGCCGTTGATGGCATGGCAACTGAAGCAGGCCAGATCGGCCATGAGCTTTCCAGCTTTGCCCGCGGGTTCGTAGCTGGAGGACTGCGGCGACGGCACCGTCAAGGCGCGTGGCAAGCTTTGGCTCCGGTCGGTCAGCGAGAGCAGCGCCGTGGTCAGAGCATCGACCTCCGCAGGCGCGAAGCTAAACTGAGGCATCTTCAGCGCCGTCCCAAAAGACCTCGGCTCGCGGATCTTCGCGGAAATGTAATCCGGCAAGGTGTGCGACATCCCCGGCAGGAAGATCAATTGCGTAATCGGCTTGCTGCCAATTCGCGTCAGCTCCGGGGCAAAATTCTCCGGCTTCTTGATTCCGCTGATCTCATGGCAGGCGGCGCAGCCGTACTCGGCGACCAAGGTCTTGCCATGCGCAATTTGTTCGGGCGTAGCGGATTCCAAGTGCACATTGGCCAGCAGATCGGAATCCGTCTTGCCTTCGAGGTAATCGCTAAGCAATGTCACCTGCTGATCGTTGAGGCGATAGTGAGGCATTGCGGTTTCGGCATCATAGCCCCGCGGATTGCGCAGCCAAGCTTGCAGCCATTCCGGTCTTACCTTGTTGCCTACACGAGTCAATTCCGGGCCAACATCCCCACCGACAACGTTGCCGGCCGCATTCTGTACCGCGTGACAGGAGGCGCAGAACGACTCCCCATACAGACTGGCTGCCGCGGTCGGGTCAGGCGGAGCTTTTGAAGCCGGAGGCAGACTCGCCGTGTCTCCCGGCATCGGTGTGCTGTTCGCGATCAAGAAAGCGGATATGTCACGCGTATCTGGATCACTCAGCCTAAAGTTCGGCATGGTGGCGGAAACGGCGTAGGCCTGAGGATCCCTCAACCAGGCGTAAATCCATTCTCGAGTAGTCTTGTCCGCAATGTGAGAAAGCGACGGCGGGTCGTCAGTCGCTCGCATAGTGCCGCCGTCGGGCAGCTTGACCGTGTGGCAGTGGACGCAACCGTACCGCGCCAATAGAGTCCGACCCAGGTTCAGCTGGGGCGTGCCGGCAAGGGCGCCGCGATGGCACTGTCCACAAGAGGACTCTATATAACGCGCGGGCAAAATCGGCTGCTCCCACGCCAATGTGCTGCGATGGGCCTCTTCGACGGTGGTGGCAGCGCCTTGCCCGCGATGGCACACTACGCAGCCAAACTCATCCAGCTTATGGGGAATCACGGGATGTCGGCGGAAGGGTTGCGTGCTCACATCCGCCAGGCTGGGTTCCTTCAAGCCGACGTGACAGGTCGTGCAGCGGTCCACCACACCAAGATCCGGAAGCCAGATTTGCTGAATGCCGCCTTGCAAATGGCGCTGCAGAGTAACCGCGTCGCCACGGCTACGGATCAAACTCAGGTATTGGTTTTGATAATGGCGCCACTCGCTGAAATAGTTCTTGGCCGGAGCAATAGCCAGCGAAATCAGCAAGAGCAGGCTGACCACGCCAAAGGCGCGGACGGGGTCGCCGAACAACGCGCGCCACATCGAGGAAAACGGGTTCTTCGACGGTTCCACTTAGCTCCCCCAAGGCCAAACCCAGGACCAACCTGGGCCACGGAAGAATGTGCCAACCGCGGTGAGTACGACCAACTCCAACAAGAACCACGTCATCACCCAATAAGAAAGCGGCTTGGCCGAGAGATAACGCTGAAAAGCCGAGGGTGACTGCGGCGAGCTTTGCCCAGCTAGGAACATGAATCCGGCCATGATCAGGGTCGGGGCCAGGGCCACGTAAACGTGAAAGAACAGCAGAAACAGAGAGAGCCCAAGTGCAACCACATAGAAGATCCGCAGCCGCAGCGTGCGATGCTTCAGGAATAAGCCTTCGGCCTCGATGTTGATGTTGAAATAGGGGATGACGATCAACGCTATTACTACCAGCGTCGGAACCAGCACGCCGGCAACGACCGGCGGGAAGTAGTGCAGCATCTCCTGCAGCCCCAAAAAATACCACGGCGCTTTGGCGGGATTGGGCGTGTGGGAGGCATCGGCAATGCCCTCGAGAGGCGCATTAAACAAGAGAGCAATCACCGCCAACCCAATCGCCAACAGCTCGATCGCAACCGCCGCACGGAACAGAACTTCCGGATAAGTCTGCAGTTGATCCTCGTCCGCGGTTTTTACCTGGGCGGAGGTGCGCCGTGTGACAAACGCCACCCGCACTGGCGACTTGCGCGCATCGGAGTTCATGCCGGCAGAAAAATCCTTGTGGTCGCTCATTGCGGATCCTTTGCCAGGGCCGCTGCCGCGGGCGTGGTTTGGGCGACAATCGTCTTCGGCTCCGTCTGGTGGGAGTAGAGCCCGCCGTCTTTACGAATCCTCCAGAAATGCACCGCGATGAACAGAATCGCGGCCAGCGGCAGTATCACGCAGTGCAGCACGTAAAAACGCAGAAGTGCGTTGGCGTTGACTTGGTTTCCGCCCAACATAAGAAAGTGAACCCGGTTGCCGAGGACCGGCACCGCGGAAGCGATGTTCGAGCCAACAGTGATGGCCCAGAATGCCAACTGATCCCAGGGCAGCAAATATCCCGTATAGCTCAGCAGCAACGTGATGAGAAGTAGAACGACTCCGATCACCCAATTGAATTCGCGGGGAGGACGATATGCGCCGCGGTAAAACACTTTGAACATGTGCGCGAACACCAGAAAGACCATGGCATGCGCCGACCAGCGATGAAGATTGCGCAGAAACATTCCCGAGGAGACGACGAATTGCAAATCCTTGGTGTCCGCGTAGGCCTGCGGAACTGACGGATGGTAGTAGAGCATCAGTAGAATGCCCGTGATCACCAGAATCAGGAAGGTTCCGAAGGTCAGCGTGCCCAAATACCAGGTGGTGCTGAAGCTGACCATGCGCCGCCGCACCTTGGTCGAAAAGAGATGCAAGAAGACGTTCTGCTGGACGGCGAGGGCGCGATGCAGCGTGCTCGAACCTGTCCCGCTGCGAAAAACCGAACGCCACACGCGCGTGCTGCGCAATTCGTCGAAATAGTTGTTGATGGTTTTGGCCATGCTCAAATTCTCACGAACTGCATCGGACGAATGGTGGTGGAGCGGTCCACCATCAAGTCGCCGTCTTCACTCAGCCATGTCCGCAGCCAGGGCAGCGGCCGCGGCGCCGGGCCGTCGGTCTTTATTCCTTCGCGAGTAAACTTGCTGCCGTGGCAAGGGCAGGCGATGATGCCTAACTCGGGTTTCCATGCGGTCATGCAACCAAGATGGGTGCAGATGGCGCTCAGCGCGAAAAATCCTTCCCTGGTATGGATCAGGTAAATCCCCGAATTCACATCGAGGGTAACGGAATCCTCGGGATAGCCTTCGGGCTTACCGGCGTTAACAATCGGCGAAGGCTCGTACAAGACATTTGGCGAGAGGAACTGATAGGCAAACACCGCCGTTCCTGTGGCGGCAATGCTCAACGACCCCAGCCCCAGCTTCACAAAGAAAGCCCGCCGGTCGAGTTCTGTCTTCTTGCCGGGCGTCGACGATGTGTCTCGTTTCTCCTCTGACATACTTACCTCGGGCTCGCAGTTGCCAACGGCGCTTTGGGCCGAAAAGATCCATCCAACGTCTCGATTGAGATCAGTCCGGTGGCCCCCGCCGGAACCAAGCGGTAAGACTCCATGGTGATCGTGCTGACGGGACAGCGCGCAGCGCACAACCCGCAACGAATGCAGCGAGTCTCATCCTTCAGCATGGCGGAGCCCGTCACTACCCCAAGCTCGTCCGCCTTCACTTCATCTAGTTCTACTCCGAATAATTCCCGATGCTCGCGTATTTGTTGCACCGCTTCCGGCTCGAAGGCGATACGATCCAAACTTACCAGCTGCAAACAACTTTCCGGACACACATCCACGCAACCGCCGCACAGGATGCACATGGTTCCATCTTCCGGGGTACCCTCGAAGACCGTATTCACCCAGCAGTGCAGGCAGCGTTGCGCCTCCTGCATGGCCGTCTGGGCGTCGTAACCGATTTCCACTTCCGTGACCCCGGTGCGGCGCTCGAGCGGCAACATAGGAATCGGCTCACGCGTCATGTCGAGCAAGTCGAGAGGCATCCGGTAGCGTTTGAGGATTTCCACCTCGACGATCGGTTCGGGATGCTTTTCTCCGCGCAGGAATTCGTCGATGCCAACCGCGGCGCGTTTGCCATCGGCCACGCTGTCGATAATCAGGCGCGGCCCGAACACACAGTCACCTCCGGCGAAGATGCCATTGGCCGAGGTCATCAGGGTTTGGGGATTGACGGCGATCAAGCCGCGCGGCGAAAGTTCCACACCATCTTCTGGTTTCAGGAAGTCCAGTCGCGGCGCCTGGCCGATGGCCATGATGATGGTGTCGCATTCCAACTGGATTTCGCTGCCCTCGAAGAACGCCGGATTGAAGCGCTTGTTCTGATCGAAAACCCACTTCGTCTTCAGCGCTTCCAGTGCGACCACTTTCCCGTCCTTGCCAATCATCCGCTTGGGGCCCAAGCCGGGATGCATGATGATGCCTTCCGTCTCCGCCTCTTCGATCTCCTCCAGAGCTGCCGGCATTTCGTCGCGCTTTTCCAGACAGACCAGGTTCACTTCACGCGCTCCCATGCGCAATGCGGAGAGCGAGATGTCCACCATTTCCCGGGTAGCAACGGCGGCCACATTTTCTTGCGAGGGCTCCAGATCTTCCACTCCCGCAGCGTGCTGGCGGACGACCTCGCGCGCCGCGGAACGGGCGACATCCATGGCTACGTTCCCGCCGCCAATCACAATGACTTTCTTGCCGATGGTGAACTTGTAGCCGAGGTTCACGTTCAGGAGGAAATCAATCCCCTTGTAGACGCCATCCAGATCGACGCCTGGAATCGTGAGATCGCGGCTGCGATGCGCGCCCACCGCGATCAGCACGGCATCGAAACCCTGATGGCGAAGGTCGGAAATCATGAAATCGCGTCCGGCTGCTTGGTTGAGTTTGAGAGTAATGTCTCCGGTCTCGAGTATTTCCCGCACCTGCGCTTCTACGACATCGCGGGGCAAGCGATATTCGGGTATTCCCAGATAGAGCATTCCGCCGGCGACCGGCGCCGCTTCAAAGATCGTGACCGAGTAACCCATCAGGGCCAGGTCGTGAGCCGCCGACAAGCCGACGGGCCCGCCTCCTACGACCGCTACTTTGAATGGAAGCTTTTTCTGGGCGCGTCCGGCATTCACATCAACTGGATGTTTCGACTCGGGGCCGTAGCGTTCCGTCAGGAAACGCTTTAGGGCTCGGATCGCGATGGGCCGATCGATCTCTCCGCGACGGCATGCGGTTTCGCAAGGATGCGCGCAAACCCGGCCACAGATGCTGGCCAGCGGATTGGGATCGCGAGCAAACTTGTAGGCTTCCTCAAAGCGGCCTTCGGCGATCAGCTCGACGTAGCGGCCGGCATTGGTGTGCGCGGGGCAAGCCATCATGCAGGGGAAGTTGGTGTTCAGCCAATCCCGGTCCACCTTCTTGTCTTTGTAGCGTTTCAGCATGATTGGGGAGATATGCAGGGCCCGAGGTCAAAAAGAACACGGGAGCGGAGAATCGCGTTCTCCACTCCCGGCCTGCTACTTGCTGAGCGTGAAGTCCGCCTTGGTGTCGCCCGCAACCGTCACGGGCTTCGACTGGTTCTTTGCGCCTTCGTGCCAGCCAGTTACGGTGTAGCTGCCGTCGGGGACGTTTTCGATCTTGTACTCCCCCGACTTGTCGGTCAGCGAGTAATAAGGAGTTGGCGATACGACAATGTAACCAGACATATCCGGATGCACATTGCACAACAGCGGAACGGCGCCCGGGTTATCGAACTTGAACGGGCGCTTCTGCCCTTGCGGCCAGGTGCCCAGGTTGTGGCCCAGTTTCTTGTTACCACCGACCGAAATCCAAAACACATTGTGGGCGACGCTGTCGCTGTTCAAGAACTGCACCGTTGTTCCCTGCAGCACGACGATGATGTGGGGTTGAAACATGAGCCCCTTCTGGTCCATGACCGGCTCTTGGGTGGGAGCGGGGAAGGTTTTGCCCGCTACGGCTTCAACGTAGACAACCGATTCACCCGTCACTCCTGAAACTTTGCCACTAATCGTGCCCGCGCTGGCTGTCAGACTCATCATCGCGATTACTGCCATCACCATCATCAAAATGCGTCTCATTCTCAACTCTCCTCATTCTGTTAGCAATCGCTCGTTGTTAGAATTTTGCGTTCTCAGTAGACGAATTCCAAGGCACCCGTGGCGGTGTTCGTACGGAACAGGTTCACTGGGTTTCCATTCGCGTCGTAGGTCAGGGCCTGCTGCGGCCGGAAAGCATACTCAAAGGACGCCTTGATGTTGGCATGAATCAGGAACTGCACACCAGGAGTGATCCGGTCGCGCGTGCTCCCCACCGGTGAAAAGTAGTTCAAACTACCCGCCTGATTCAGAAAATCCGCGGAAGACTGCACTCGGTCCCAACGCATGATCCCCATCACCCACGGGAGCACGAGATAGTCGGCCTCCAAGAAGCCGCCACTGAATTTAGCAGGGCTGCCGGGAACAAATCCAGTGAAGAGAGGGTTGAAGAGCAGGTCTTGATCGTGGCCATACATGTACAGGCCGAACAGATTGAAGGTGCGGTAGTTGAAACTGAAATCGCCTCCGACGCGATAGAACGGCTCGTGTGCGATGAGCACTCCTGGCGTCACACCATCGGACGCGAAACCGGAGAAACGCTGCTCCGAGCTTCCATAGAAGGAATAGGCGCCTACGCTCAAGTAGCTATGGTCGCGCGGCCCGGTCGCGCCGGCCGCCTGGACCGAATTGCGGCTCGCGGCGTCCTTTTCCAGATTGAACCGGTAGGAGACGTTGGCGTAGAGATCCTTGAAATTGGAATCCGAGAAAAAGCCGACCCCGCCGCCGGCTTGTCCTCCCGTGGGCGATGGCACATTCGTCGCCGGCGATGAGCTGCCGCTGGTATTTTGATCCACGATGGCCAGCGAATAATGGTAGCCCCTGTAGAGATGGCCTCCACTGAACTCGATTCCTCTGGCAGCATCGGACATCGCGAGCAGGTTGTTCACCCCCGCTTGCGGGTTCTGCTGATTCGCCACCGCGATGTTGGCCTCGCTGTAAATATCGTAGGGGCTGATATTGATCGACCGCGCCTGAGTAAACGGCAAATCCAATTCGAACTGGCCCACTCTCAGGGTAAGCGCGTCGGTGGGTAGCTTGAAGAATCGTCCAATGTTGACGAAGCGCAGATAACCGTCGCCGAGTCCGCCATTGGCGTTTTGTCCCGCCACACTGAGATCGTCATCCACCCAAAAGGCGATCCCGCTGCCAAAGTTCCCCGCCATGAAGATGCTGAAGAAACCAGGTTCGAAATCGGTAGTCGGAACATTTGGCGCCTGCAGCGTCCCGGCCGGCCCTACAGGCATCTGGTTGTAGTTGTTGGCGTTGCCGTTGGTGTACTGGAAGAATTGGTTGAAGCGCAGGCCAATAGGCGGCATGCCTGGGATCGTCCCTGGAAATATGCTGTGCGGCCACAGATCTTTCTGCGCGGGCGCTCCGAGCAGTATCGGCGCCAACTTGATGAACGCGTCATCATCCTTGGGGAACTTGAACCCCGCATCTTTGAATGCCTTGCCAAAGTCATTCAGTTTGGGAAAATCGACATGGCAGGTGCTGCAGGAAGTGCCGTATTGGCGCGAAAAGGCTGGGATGGCATAGCTATAAGTCGAAAATAAGGCGCAGGTGAACACAACCCCAAACACAATGGACATGCGATGACGCACTGGCATCTCACCGCCTCCTCATTGAAGTTAAAGAACTTAGCGGGCCCCACATCGATGGCGCCGATTCTGAGGCATGAGTGCACGGTCCCACAGCGGCAAGCGTCACATAGGAATGTGATGGGGATCACACGGGGTGGAAGGCTCCCAGGCAGGATGCGCCCGATCTCAGATCAGAAAAAGCTCCATCTGATGAGGAGATACATGGACTTTGTAAAGCGGAGCGCCGAACAGGAATGCTGGAAACCGGAGAAAGATGCTTGGATGGGCTGCCCAACGAGGGCCTTATTTGACCCAGCCGGAAATCGGTAAATCCCGCTAATTGATTGATGGAATTGGTTGCGGGGGGTGGATTTGAACCACCGACCTTTGGGTTATGAGAATTACGAGCATATTCTAAGTGCTGTCGAAATAACGCACCCAAAGGCCGGAATTACGCCCTACAACGCATTCTGTCACCTTAAAATCCCACGCTGTGGGGAAGTGAATTGTCCGAGAAGTTTGTCACCTTATGCGCTACAGGCTGATTGAGCACGACGGTGTGAAGATCGCGGCGCGGAAGGGCGAAACCGCAGGACAGACCATTGCTCTATTTCAGAAGCTAGGCACAGTCGAGTCACTTCTCTACGTTCACAAAAGTGAAGTTAAGGAATCATATTTCGTTTGGACACCGTATGGATTCGTGGATAGATCCACCTACAAAAGGAAGCACCACAAGATGAAGTCAAATGAGGCGAAGCCGAGGTTAGGTCCAGGTTCGGGAAGAGCTGGAGGCGGTAGAGGCGCAGCTCACTACCGCAGTCACGTTGGTGATGGTTGGGTCCCAAAAGGGACTAAATCCATAGATTGCTATATCTGCCAATATGGTTTGGAGCACGCGATGAGAGTCCAGAGAAAAGCCTACTTCGACCCATGGGCCGACCCTGTGTTGCGACAATTTCCGTGCCTTCCAAGGGACCTGGAAGAGTGTTTCTCGGACACATCACGGCCGACACCGTTCATCACCAGATGGAAAGCTCTGACCGACGAGGCAAAGCATCGGTTTCTGAGATTCGCCAAATACGTGGACGGAGTTAATGAAGAGCGCATGGAGAGAGTGTATGCCGAGTAGGAAGCAGCCAGGGCACAGATGAAAAACGATCACTCCGACGTGGAACTCTGACAGACATAAGGGCTCTTTCCGTTCAATTCACTCCCTTCTTTGTTGCAAGCATCACCTTCCTATAAATCATTGAAGGGTAAGGAGTATCTCGCCTCTCCCCCAGTTCGAGTTTGACAGGATTGTTTACTTATGTTATAATACTAAATGGGTAAACAGTGGCCACCTATTCCAACGCCGCTCAGATAGAGCTGACTCGGGAAAGTGCCGAGCTTGAGCGACGTCTGGAGCCAATTACCGCTGAGCTCAACGAGTACCCTCTCCGTGTAAGCCGCAGCAAGTGGGCCGAGAACTACGATCAAGCGCAGCACGTCGCCGGCAACCTTGTCCAGTACTGTCAGTACCTGGCCGCGAACGACGACTTCCGACCCAACTCTCCTGCAGATTGTCGCCGAGCTCTTGGGATTGAAGTGAGCGACAAGGACACCCTAACCGGACTCGTGAACAGTGGTTCAGCTCTTGCCGAATCCATTCTCGATTGCCGTTCTGCCATCGCCTGTCAAAGCCAGCTGCGGAAGTGGTCGCGACGAATCTTTTCACAGAACCCCCTCCTCGTTTGTTTCCTGTACGCGAGCGGTCTTAACTGCGCCCGCGCTCAGGGGTTCCAAGTTTAGCATCAGAACGCCATGCAGAAAGCTCCAAAACCGAGGCTGAGAAGGAATTTGCTCCACTACACTTTTGTCAGCTACAGGGAGCATGATGAATTTGGGGCAAACGGAGCCAGAGTGCTCGCGACGGGGTCAATGTGCGATACGGCGATTTTTCGTCAAATACGGAGGGAAGGTTCTTACGTTACGAACTTGAAAGAGTTAAGGGCTTGCTTCAGGCGAAGCTGGACTTCGTCCGAGTCTTGCTGGGTAAAATTCCTTGGAAGTTTCTGGGTCGTA
>CAVZMC010000086.1:0-36059 GCA_963776125.1 uncultured Acidobacteriaceae bacterium
AGCGCGGCTGAGCGCCGGCCGCGCCCGGCGGCGAGCTAGCTGGCGGTTGCACCACGAGCCTCGCGGCAGCAGCGACACTGGCGCAATCACACGAGCATGCGGGTGTCTGCTTAGGCAAAGCCCGACCTGGCTCGCACCAATCGCCTTCTTCGATCCCGTCGATCCGAGTTCCAGGAGCTTGCCGTTGCGGGTTGCGTCGGCTTCTTCAATGTCGCCGCGCCGGCCACCAGATCGCCGCTTCCGCTTCGGCTGGCCGCCGACCCAAAGCAGAAGTACGGCGCCCAACTGATTCCGCCTGCGACATGCGACCCCGTCTTCGTGAACGGAGCAGTCTCGGCTTGACCGCCTCGGGAGAGTGCTGGATCGGGGATGACGAGCAGCAGCCCACCGCATCGGTCCTCAATGACCTAGCGTTGATTCCGCGCGAGACTGCTGTCGAGCAGAGCGGCTGTCTGGCCGGTTCAATCTGCACCGCTGCTGCGACTACCACGTTCACCGCGACCAGCAACGCCTATATCCGCCCTGGCAGGTCGACTGAAGATCGCCACGCTCACATCAATCAATCAATCAATCAAGTCACCACCGCACCCACCCCGCCCCGTCGAGTGCTGGCGTGATGAAGCTGGCGCGAAATCTCGTGTCCTGCGCCGCCCACCGGAATGCTTCTGACTTGGCCCGGCAGGATGTGCTGATCAGCGCGTTGCGGCCAGGCTGCGGATGTACACAGGTCCGCGGCTCGAAATCGACTCGAACGCTCGTACGGGCGGCAGCCGAAGCTGGAGGTTCTCAGCTGTCTCGGCGGCGCTCGTGGCCGGCAGTATGATCGCAGGCTTGGTATGAGCGTCGGGGCGGCACTCGACTGGCGTGATCGCCGGTTTTCGGCCGCGGAGGCCGTGTCCGTTGTCCGGCCTGGCGACGTTGTGTTCATCGGGAGCGCATGCGCCGCCCCATGGAGCCTTGTGGAGGCCTTGGAACAGCTTGAAGAGGCCCGGGGTGACGCTGGTGCATTTCCTCACCAGCCGCGTCGCCGGCAGCGACCCGCCGCGGACCAGCTACCGGCACCGCACGTCTGTTCTGACGTCGGCAGCGAAGAGCTCAGTCTGCACGAATCTGGTCGTAACGTGGACTACCTGCCCCTTTCGCTTGCGGACGTCCCCCGCCTGTTCCAGAACGGGCAGATCCCGCTTGATGTCGCGATGATCCAGGTTGCCCCACCTGATCCAGACGGCACATGCAGCCTGGGGATATCGGTGGACGTGACGAAGGCTGCGGCTCTGGCGGCGGGCACCGTGATCGCGGAGGTGAATCCAGCGATGCCCCGCACAGCCGGCGACAGTCGGATCCCGCTTGATCGGATCGCTAGCTTCGTGTCGGTCGACACCCCGATCGTGGAGTACCTGCACGAACCTGCGGGCGAGGTGCCAGCACAGATTGCCCGCTACGTCGCCAGGCTGATCGACGACCGGTCCACGCTTCAGATCGGCCTGGGCCGCGTGCCGAACGAGATGCTGGCTCACCTCAGCAACCGGCGCGACCTGGCGGTCCACTCCGATGTCATCACCGAACCGATCGTCGACCTCGTGACCGGAGGCGTAGTCTCCGGCCCCGTCGCGACGAGCTGGGCGATGGGATCCAAGCGCCTGTATCACCTCGTCGACGACGATCAGCGCTTCGCCTTCCATCCGATCGAGTACATCTGCGATCCAACGGTGATCGCGACCATGGAGCGGATGGTGTCAGTGACGCAAGCCTTTACGATCGATCTGACCGGCCAGGTCTCCACTGAGACTCTCGATGGCTTGCTGTACGGCGGAGTCTCGACCGGACCGGCATTTCATCGCGGGGCGCTTGCCTCCCCGGGCGGGATGCCGATCGTCTGCCTCGCCTCGCGCACGCCGGCTGGGCGGTCGGCCGTCGTCCTCGACTTAGGTCCTGGTGAGGCGGTCGCGATCCCGCGGGCCGATGTGCACTGGGTCGTGACTGAGTACGGCACCGCGTATCTGTTTGGCCGTTCGCTCGACGAACGTGCGGTCGCGCTGATCGAGGTCGCGCATCCCGATTTCCGCAGGGAGCTGCTCGACGCGGCGATCGAACGCGGGCTCGTCGGGCCAAAGCAGCAGCTGCGCAGTCGCACCGCATACCCGGTAGCCGAGGTGCGAGATGTGCGCCTACGCGATGGCCGAGAGGTGCTTTTGCGCCCGACGCGCACGAGCGACACCGGCGCGTTGCACGAGCTCTTCTACCGGCTCAGCGAGGAGGACGTCGAAAGCCGGTTCTTGCAAAAGCTGACCTCGCTCACGGACACGGTGGCGCAGTACCTATGCAGCGTCGACTACGGCGAGGAGATGGCGTACGCGGTCGTGATCGGCCCATCGGCGCACGAGCGCATCGTCGCCGCCAGCTGCTACTACCTCAGCCCCGCGACCCGCCTGGCCGAGGTGGCCTACATGGTCGACCCTGATTGGCAGGGCGCGGGCCTCGGATCGATCCTACATTCGGGCCTGGTCGAGTACGCCCGCCAGCACGGGGCTCGCGGCTTGAGGGCGGACGTGCTCCTCGGCAATGCCCGAATGATGCGCGTCTTCGAACACGGCCAGCACTCGCTCACCGCGAAGACGTCCGGTGGGGTCATCGAACTCACGATGCTCTTCTAGACCGAACGGACCGCCGCACCGACGCCACGGCGAACGGATATCGGCTCGCCACCCGGCCAGGCTCGAAGCAGCTCGCCAGGCCCCTTCCGACGTCCAACGCAAAGCGCAGGCCTATGCCGAAGGGGTCGGTGCCCGCCTGGGCGCTGGTCAGACTCGCCGAGCCCGAGTCCGAAGTGCTCTCCCGGCGCAGCGGCAGGATCCAGGCCCTGTCGGCCTCCGCCGGCGGGATGCCAATCGAGCCCGGAGAACAGGAGATCACCGCAGCGGTCGAGATCACATTCATGCTGACTCCCGAACCCAGATAAGACAGTTCCTGGCCTTGGCGCCTGCCCGCGAACGGGATGCTCCTGAGATCGCTGACAAGTCCGCAGCATGGTTGTCGTAGCTCAGGCTTCTCCGTCGCCGACACGGGTCTGGTCGCGGCGCTGCCGCTCTCACTGTCCGGCGGGCGGAAGCGGAAGCCGTGATCGCCGGCGCCACAAGGCTCGACGCGACCGGTTGTTCGTGGATCCAGCAGTGACAACCTGACGTGGGTTGTCGCGCATTGCGCAAGTCGCTCCGCGACCGCAGCGTCGCCGACCGTTGCGGCCACTGCCTACGCAGCTACACCCCTGCGCACATCAGTGGTCGCTGTCGCGTTTAGCCCGGAGGAGGCGTCTGAGCAGAGTGCTCCTTTCGTGGCCAAGTGAGCTGTCCATCCTCTAACGCCAATAGGGCAGGACGCAGCATCTCCGCAGGCTCTCGGACCCGCCATGCCATGCGAGCCTAGTTGCCGCATGCTGCGCATCAAGCCCTGCGCTGGCGCGATTCGTTGATGACGCACACGTGCTCGCGACCACGCTGTATGAGGAGCTGGTGCGCTTGGGGTTCGATCGCTCCTACCCGACGATGGTCAGGGAGATCCGTGGCCTCGGGCTGCGACCGGTGTGCGAGTGCTGCCGCGCAGGCGGGATGAAGCTCACGGTCGGCTTGGAGCACGAGCCGGGCGAGGAGCTGCAGCTGGACTGGCTTGAGCTGCCGGAGACGCCGTGGGGCTGTAAGGCGTACGTGCTGGTCGGTGCCTTGTCGCACTCAAGTTTCGGTGGTCGCGCTGGACGGCACGAAGGTGGCCGCGGACGCGGCCCTGGACCGCAACCGCGATGCGGATTGGATCCGGCGCGAGGTGTCAAAGTTGATGGCGGCGACCGCCGAGGAGGAGCAGGGTGCGAGCGTCGACGCCGCGGCGGGTTTGCCTGGTCTGGAGCAGGCGGGCGAGATCTCCGGTGCGCGCGGGCGCGTGGCACAGTTGCAGGCGGCGCTGGCGGTGATCGAGGCCGAGGACGCCGCCGTGGCGGCCGAGGCGGCAAAGACAGCGCAGGCGGCGACGGCGGAGGCTGAGCAGGGTCGCAAGCTGCGGGGTCGCACGGTCTACCACCTCGGCGTGCTGCTCGAAGCCCTATTCCCTGACGCTCACCGGCAGATGGTCAGTATCTGCATCCAGCCGAGCGGGGGCTGGCGGCGAAGGCTACGAGTCGACGGTATAGGCCCAACCCCATGGCTCACGCTTGTCACTGACATCCGTCGGGTCTATAGTCGAGCTCGACATAGCCGAGCCGCCGCGCAATCAGACGCGGCGGGCGGGGAACCCAAGTTGTTGGGGCGAGTCGGCCGGTGTTCCGGCCGTAGCGGTCTGGTTGAACCCGATCGCGAGCCCGTCAGCTAACCCCGTAGGCGCGACACCATAGGGAGAGCGTCGAGCCGAAGTCTCGTGAGCCTCTTCTACTTCCGACTAAAGGTTCCACCCGAGCCGACTGAAGGAGGTCCCATGCCCAGCGGGATTCGTACCGACCCGGAGATCCTTGACCTGCTGATCCTCGACCTGCTGGCCGAGGGCGCCTCGCCGCCGGAGGCAGCCGCCGCCATGGTAGATACGGACGTCGCCTGGGGCAGCTACGAGAGCTGCGGCAGCGAGCTGGAGATGGCGTTCGACGACTATCAGGCCCAGGCCGAGCGGGTCCTCGCGCGGGCGGAGCGGATGGCCGAGGGGCTGTTCAGGGTCAACGCTAGAGGCGGGGGCGCCGAGCGGCCTAGGGCGGCCGCGATGCGTGGGTCGCATGGGAGTCGCCGCGTCGGGCCGCAGCAGCTCACGCCGTCGTTCCATTTCGATGCGTCGCAGGCGCTGTCTGCTGAAGCTCAGTTCTCGCGACCGTGCGCGCACCGGACCGTGCGTCAGTAGGAGCGGGACGTTCAACATACGCCCGGGGGGCCAAGATCCACCCGGGCCCCCCGGAGAGTCAGGGAGGTTGGGGGCAGTTCCCCTGACCCGTGGGACGAGTTCCTCGTCCCAGGCTATGCCGAAACTTCGATTATGCCGAGCCCCAGGCCCGCGAAGACGCGACGGGCGCTGCTCACAAACCTACCATTGATGCGTCTTCGCTGCCAAATTCCTTCCTAAGTTGACCAACCTTTCGGCTCGCTTCGCGTTGATGTAGATAGGTGGCAAACGGATGGGGGCAAACGGGGGCGAACGGTGGACGGCTTACCTCTTTTCGGTTTGTAACACGACGGTCGTTGGGGGCACGGCGTCCAGGGAGTATGGGTTCTCCCTGGACGCCGTCTGGCCGACCGCCGCGTGGGCCGAGCGGGGGCACCGTCGGGCCTGACCGGGTGCGGCTTAGCCGAGCGTGCTTGGGGCGAGCGCCGGCGGACCGTTCGAGCTGCACGTTTCGCACCCGAGCTGCCGCTCTCTACCACCCGGGGGCATGGAAGCGGCGCGCTCAGGTTGCGGCAGTCCGAGCTCGAGCGAGCACTGGCCGAGCCCTCGGCTGGACTCTGGGAGTTACTGCAGAGCACACGGTGCGTATGGGGGTGAGCGCAGCAGTCGTTGGGTTCCGCCAAGCCGTGGAGCGCGGGGCTGTCGTGGTCCAAACCGACGACTGCCTGGTGGGCCGGGTGCGGGCCGGCGACGATGCTGCTTTCGAGGCGATCTACGATCGATACGCCCGTGGCGTGCTCGCGTTCTGCGTGCACATGCTCGGAAGCCGCGAGTCGGCCGAGGACGCGCTGCAGCTGACCTTTATCTCCGCGTATCGGGCGTTGCGAGGCGGGGAGAGCAACATTTCGCTTCGGCCGTGGCTGTACACCATCGCTCGCAATCGCTGCCTGTCTGAGCTGCGCACCCGCCGCGAGGGCGTCGATATCGACGGAGTGGCCTTAGATCGACCATTCTTCGAGGGTTTGGCCGACCAAGTCCAGCGGCGGGAGCAGCTGCGCGAAATGCTGGAGGACATGCAGCGGCTGCCGGCCGACCAGCGCGCCGCGCTGGTGCTCTTTGAGCTCAGCGATCACTCGCACAAAGAAATCGCTGCCGTGCTGGGCGTGCGCAGGGAGAAGGTGAAGGCGCTCATCTTCCAGGCGCGCGAGGCGCTCGTGCGTGGCCGGCAGGCGCGGGATCGTCCGTGCGCGGAGATCCGCGAGCGGGCTAGCAACGTCGCGTGGCAGGATCCTGCCCCGCAGCATGACGCGCGCGCACATCGATCGCTGCCCGAGCTGCGCAGCCTTCGAGGGTGAGGTCCGCCGTCAGCGGGCCGCCCTCGCGCTCATCCTGCCCGTGACGCTGACCGGCGGGCTCGACGCCTCGGTGCTGGGCTCGGCAATGCGCGGTGGCGGCACCGTCGCGGCCGGCGCTGGCGCGTGCGGCAGCGGTGGCGGCGCGGCGGCAGCCGGCGCTGGCGCGTGCGGCAGCGGTGCAGTCGTCGCGGGCGGCGCGACCGCCGGCGGGGGCGTCGGCGGCGCTAGTGGGGTCGTCGCGGGCGGCGCGACCGCCGCGGGTGGCGCTGGCGCAGTCGTCGCGGGCTCCAGCGCAGCGGCCAGCGTTGCCGCTGGCACTGGTGCGGCCAGCACCGCCGTGATCGCTGGTGCTCCGTCGGTTGCCGCGGTCGCCACCGGCCTCACGGCCGTGGGTGCCGACTATGCCGCCTCCGCCGGGGTCGGTGGACTAGGTGCAACGGGGGTCCTCGCGAAGATCCTCCGCGCCGCCGCGATCGCGACCGGTGGCGCCGGCGCAATCCATGCCAGCGGCCATGCGCCCCACCCCCTTCTAGGCCCGGCGGCTGCCCAGCAACACCAGACAACGTCCGCCTGGCCCGCGACAGCGCCAACCATCGCGTCGAACCCGGCCGCGACGACCCCGGCCGCGACGCCGAGCGCCGCCACCGCCACGACGAGCACCCCGGCCGCGACGCCGAGCCCCGCCACGACGAGCACCCCGACCGCAACGCCGAGCGCCACGACGACGAGCACCCCGGCCGCAACGCCGAGCGCCACGACGACGGCACCCCGGCCGCAACGCCGAGCGCCACCACGACGAGCACCCCGGCCGCAACGCCGAGCGCCACCACGACGACGACGACGACGGCCCCGGCCGCCACGCCAAGCGCCACCACCCCCACGACGACGGCCCCGGCCGCCACGCCAAGCGCCACCACCACCACGCCAAGCACCACCACCACCACGACGACGACCCCGGCCGCCACGCCAAGCGCCACCACCCCCACGACGACGACCCCGGCCGCCACGCCAAGCGCCACCACCACCACGACGACGACCCCGGCCGCCACGCCAAGCGCCACCACCCCCCCAAACGAGGCGCCGCCCATGTTGTCCTGATGAATACGGATGTTGGCGGCGGGAACGCCCAGCGGATCCGCCATCTGCGCGGGCACGCCGGAAACATTCTGCGTGGAAATGTGGACCATGAGGTGGTCCTTGCTGGGCCATTCGGCGACCGAACCGTGGCTTTCCAGGCAGCAATGCGTAATCACGGAAGCGCCGTATAGGCCTTCTGACACGACGTCCGCGCTGGCAAAGGCTTTGTCGGGATCGCCCATGGTCTGCGCGGCGGCCTTCTGATAAGCCGAATGCCCGCCTCCGCCTTTCACCTCGTGGTACTCAGCTTTGCGGATGGCGTCGATCACGGCGTCCGACGCGCCCGCGCCCTTCCAGTCCTTGATGTCGTCTTCCTCAACGTGGAAGGTAACGCCATGCTGCTGCAAGTATTCGATGAACTGCCGGTCAGGGAGCTGATTGTTGATGGCATCGTCAATGTCATCCCCGTTCATGGGACCGGCGCTATCGCCCGCGCCTGCCGGCGGCTCGGCATCGCTCACCATGTGATTTGCGGGGTGGTATTGCACGGTGATGGCGCGCGCCGCATCTTCGGCGGTGCCTTCGTCCAAGGCGGCTACGGCGACCACTTCGTCGCCCGCCCATTGCACCGTGCTGCCCGGCTTCTGGACGATCTCAATGGCCTTCACGCCCGGCATTTTTTCCGCGGCGCTGGTATCGATGCTGACAATCTTCGCCTTGGCGTAGGGCGAGCGGACCACTTTGCCAAACAGCATGTCGGGCGCGTGATAGTCGTAGGTGTACTTGGCGCGGCCGGAAACCTTGAAAGGCGAATCCACGCGCGAGATTCGCTTGCCGATCAGAATGCGGTGTTCCGCATCAGGCCAACTATAGTCGGGCATGACTCACGCCCCCTTCCGCGCGACTTGCGCGAGTGCAAGTTGAATGCCGTGATAGGTCCCGCAGCGGCAGAAGTTGCCGCTCAGTCCGCGCCGCACGTCTTCGGGCGTGGGGTCGGGATGCTTTTCCAGGAACGCTCTGGTTGCGACCACAAACCCTGAGGTGCAAAAGCCGCATTGCGAAGCGTCGTTGTCCACAAACGCCTGCTGGATGGGGTGCAACTGATCGCCTTGCATCAGCGATTCGACAGTCGTGATCGGCTTGCCCTGAGCCTCGATGGCCAGCACTGCGCAAGCATAAACGATCTTGCCATCCAACAGAACCGTGCAAGCCCCGCACTCATGCCGGTCGCAAACCCGTTTCGCGCCGGTGATCTCGAGATTGTCACGCAAAGCGTCGAGCAGGGTAACGCGCGGCTCCAGTTGGAGTTGGTGCTTCTTGCCGTTCACCGTGAGTTCAATGGGCACTTTGCCTGGGCCGTAAACGCGAACCGGCACGCCGGCGGCTTCCACCAGTTTCGTCCCGAGAATGGGCACGACTGCCGCGGAGATGCCGGAAATCTTCAGGAAGTCGCGGCGCGAAACACCCGAGCTGTCTTCCAGTTTCGTCGGATCGTCTTCTTGCATTCCTAGCCTCCGAGGCGGAATTGGTCCGGGCGCCACCCCCGGGGTTATGCTCCCGCGGTTAGAATTCTGGACAGAGAACGGCGCTTTCGGTCAGTAAACATTGGGCTGCTGATCAAGGGTCCACGGGGTCAGTTCTTCCGAGGGAAGCAGTATACAACCGTCCGGTATCGTCAGGCCAACCCGGTGAGCGAGAAACCAGTGGTGTTGATTCCACATTGAACGACAAGACCAATGAACCACCAAACCGGATTCGCGCTTGCCGCTGCTGTTCGCAGTCCGATAGACTCAGGGGTCCTCGGCGGGAATCTCAATGGCCAGCATCCTCCAGAAGATCATCGGAAAACGCAAGCGGAAGCCGGCGACGGCCTTACCCGACGTGTTGCCATATCCCGTGCAGGTGCAGCGACGGCGCTATCGCAGTGACGATGTTCGCAAGCGCGGCGGGGTGCAGGTGTTCGACACGCCGGAAGCGCTGGCCCTGAATGCGGCTCGCATGGCTCACCTGGAATCGCTGGATTTGCCGCTCACGGGCAAGCGCGTGCTGGATCTGGGTTGCGGCGTCGGGCACCTGGGAATTCGCTTGCAGCAGATGGGGTGCTCGGTGGTGTGCGTAGATGGGCGTGCGCAAAACATCGAGAGCTTGCGCGCGCGTTATCCTCAACTCGAGGCGCATGTCGGCGACGTGGAGCAGGATCTATCGCGCTTTGGGCGTTTTGACGTGGTCTTTTCCTACGGCCTGCTCTATCACCTGGAGAATCCGCTGCAAGCCATTCGCAACATGGCGGCCGTGTGCGGAGACTTATTGCTGCTCGAAACCATGGTTTGCGATTATACGCTCGCCGTGGTCCGCGTAGAAGATGAAAGCACCGACTTCAATCAGGCCCTGGCGGGCCTTGCCGGCCGCCCCACCCCACATTACGTCGTCCTGGGGCTGAACCGCGCCGGCTTTGAGCACGTGTACGCGCCAGGCATCCCGCCCGCGCACGAGGACTTTCGTTTCGAGTGGAAGAATGACCTCGCGTGCGTCCGCGACGGACATCCACTCCGCTGTGTCTTCGTGGCCTCGCGCAGCGATCTGAACTCGCCCAAGCCTCGTTTCTCTGCTTGAGGACTGATGTCGCACCTAAGCCTCAGCGGTTGGCTCGGACCTCGCCTGTCGGCGAAGCCGGTGTTGGAGCCTTTTCCGGGATGGGTGCTGGGTTCCGGCCAGCGCGCTGACACGGCGAGCCGGTTTCGCAAGAGACTTTGGCCGATTGCTGCGGCGGCCGTTCGCGGTCTGCGTGGTTGGAAAACCTACAGCTATTGCTGTTCCCCGGCAATGAGACCAGCCGTTCCGTGTTCGTCACCGGGCGGTACGAGCCCAATGAGTTCTGTCTTGCTGCGGCAGACTTCTCAAGCCGGGCATGACCTTTGTCGACGCGGGCGCGAACATGGGACTCTATTCGCTGTTTGCCGCGTGCAGGGTCGGCCCCAAGGGCCGCGTGATCGCGATTGAGCCGAGCGCCCGTGAGTTGGAAATCCTGCAGAAGAATGTCGAGCTGAATGCGCTGACCAACATTCAGGTCCTGCGTAGGGCGCTCACTGACAGGCCATCCGTGGTCGAGTTGTCGGTCGCTCCCTTGGGGAAATCAGGGCACAATACACTAGGAGCCTTCGGTTACGATACTGCCCTCGATCATCGCGAGCAGGTCCGAGCGGAGAGGCTCGACGACCTCGTAGGCAGTCAGGCGCGGGTGGACGTGATCAAGATGGATATTGAAGGCGCCGAACTGGCGGCGCTACGGGGCGCGACAGAGACTCTGCGGAAATTCAGGCCAGCGCTGCTCCTGGAACTCGCGGACCGGTCGCTCCAGCATCAGGGTGCGAGCAGCCGGGAGGTGCTCGCCTTCCTGGGACATCAAGGATACCGAGTCTTCGGCTTCGATCCCGCCAGCGGATTACCTGCCCCGCTGGAGCCGCGGCCCCACTTTGATTCCGAGAATGTAATTGCCATCAGTGGGAGTGGCCACGCCTTGGTAGTCCCGTCCCCAACCGACCACGCGGCTGCACCCTCCGGCGAATGGCCGAAAATCGCGCTGGTGACTCCCGTCTTCAATTCGGCTCGCTATCTCGAAGCCACCATCCTGTCGGTGCTGAGCCAGAATTATCCGAATCTCGAATACGTCATTGCCGACGGAGGCTCGACCGACGGCAGCATCGAGATCATTCGCAAACATGAGACGCGGCTGCACGCGTGGTTTAGCGAGCCCGACCGCGGCATGTATGACGCGATCAATAAAGGCTTCGCACGTTGCAGCCCCGAAGCTTCGGGTGGAATGGGATGGATCAGCGCGACCGATCTGTTGCATGTCGGCTCGCTGTTCGTGGTTGGCAGCGTGTTTCGCGGTTTTCCCGAGGTGGAATGGATCACCGGGCGCCCCACCGGATTCTCCGACGAAGGCATGGCGGTGGAATTTCTGCGCCTGCGGCAGTGGTCGCGAATGAGATTTCTGGCCGGCGCCAATCGGTACATTCAGCAGGAGTCCACATTTTGGCGCCGCAGTTTGTGGGACCGCGCCGGCGGCCGCGTGGATGATTCGCGCCGCATGGCCAGCGACTTTGAGCTGTGGGTGCGGTTCTTCCGCTTCGCCAAGCTCTACTCAGTCGATGCCCTGATCGGCGGTTTCCGTTCGCACCCCGATTCGTTGGGCCTAACCACCCTGGAAGAATGCCACCGGATTCAGGAAGAAATTCTCCAGCAGGAAGTTGCCAGTTTGCGGCACGCTATGCTTCTACGCTGGTTTCGCTCTCTGAGCGCAGGCGTGCAGCGGATTCCGGCGATGGCCAAGCCGTGGCGTAAACTGGCCATCGGAACCCTGATGAAATGGCCGGGGGCGGGCTTGCCGCCGATAATCCGCTATCGTGATGGGCGCTGGATGATAGAGCGATAAGATAGCGCAGAGTGAGAAATCCTATGAGCCACGAAGCCGAAAAAGAGGCGGCGGCGCGGGCGAGCATTGCTTTCGTCCGCGACGGCGATGTCGTGGGATTGGGCAGCGGCTCGACCGCGTCCTACGCGGTCCGTTTTCTCGCGGAACAAGTGCAAAACGGGCTGAAGATCCGCGGCATTCCGACCTCGGTCAAAACACGCAATCTGGCCGCCGGTCTAGGCATTTCCCTAACCACGCTGGATGAATTCCAACAAATCGACGTGACCATTGACGGCGCCGATGAAGTGGACCCGCAAATGTCTCTCATCAAAGGCGGAGGCGGAGCGCTTTTGCGGGAAAAGATCATCGCTTCGGCTTCGCGGAAGCTGGTGATTATTGCCGACTCCAGCAAGCCCGTCCCGATGCTGGGCAAATTTCCCGTGCCGGTCGAAGTCGTGCCCTTCGCCCAGGCGCTCGTGGCGAAGGAAGTCGCCGCCCTGGGAGCTTCGATTCGCGTGCGGTTGGACTCATCGGGCAAGCCGTTCGTCACCGACGAAGGCCACCACATTCTGGATTGTCATTTCGGCCCGATTGCCGACCCACCCGCGCTGGCCGAAAAACTGGAGGACATCCCCGGCGCGGTCGAGCACGGCCTCTTCATTGGCATGGCCAGCGTGGTCTTGATCGGAAAAGGCTCTGGCGTGCAGGAAATGCGGGCTGCGCGTCCGGCCTAGCCAACGGCTATCCCATGGTCGTGGTGTGCTCGGGCTGGATCTTGTATATGACTCGCACTTCGCCCGGCTGCCGGTAGGGGTACTTATCCTGGCCCAAATACTTCTTGGCCATTTTGTCGATGTGCGCGTCCGCGCCCTGTTCGGTGATCTCGACCACCCGGCCGCGAATCTCCAAATAGCGGTAAGGATTCTCCGGATCAATGACGGCCAGCGAGACGCGCGGATCGCGGCGCACGTTGCGATCCTTTTGGCGCCCCTTAGCGGAGTTGAAAATCACGTAGTCGCCTTCTAGATCGCACCACACGGGGGTTACCTGCGGCCGCCCATCGGGCATGAGCGTCCCCAAACTGGCAAAAGCCCGTTTGCTGAATAGATCGCGATACTTCTCCGGAATGGCGTGCGACATGGCACCTCCTGGGAAATATAAGGACAGATTCAAAGCACCGGGGACATTCCCCGCGAACGAATTATAGACGCTGCGGCGGCTTTGTGAAGACCCACCTATCGGCTTTGAGAGAAAAGAGGCGAGAGCAGGAAAACCGCTCTCTGTGCGATTTTCTCCGCGATATTCACAATCCAGCAATGATTGCCGGTTTCGCGCCACACAGTTTCCAGCGTCGACGAAACCCGCATGAAGACCGCGCGAGAAGAACTGGGTTCTGCGCTGTGGCGCTCGGTACGCGCGGGCGCTGCACCATCTCCGGTGATCTGCCTGTGGACGGCGTGCACTTGCTTGCAAAATAAAGAGATAAAACCTCCGAATTTTGATTGACTCTGAAAATAGGAGGAGTAAAAAGACACTCGTTCTTTGACAGCTTCCGAAGTTTTTCCGGTTGGTGCGGCGTCCGGGGCTCGAGCGAGGTCACTTCTCACATTGCAAAATGATGGGAAGAAGGCCAGCAAGGGTCTATAGCAAAGCGCTGGTCGAGACGAACAGGAAGATATGCCGAAGGCAAGATAGAGTCCCGAGGCGTCAAGCTGGTTTATCCGGTTGGCGGTGAGCCCGGAGCCCGAACCAAGATCGCGCGTTGCAACCCGCAAGGAAGCGACGATGGCAGGTCGGCAAGGGTCTAACGCGAGCTACTGGCCGAGACGAATGAGCTTGACACCACCTCGGGACTCTTAATTTTTGGTACAATGCCTGCGGGTTAGTGGCCAGTCGCCAGGGGTTAGCGGCGACCTTTATTCCCTCCCCCAGAGAGAAATCGTCGTTATCTGGATACTGGACACTAACCACGCTTTTCATTGGCCCGGCTGCACCGTAATTTGTCGGCAGTCGTCAAATGCGCGCCATGGATCGTGTTGGTCGCCGCCACCTCAGCCACTACGTCCACGTTCACTTGGTACGGCCCGTAAGGCAAAGTCTCGCCAAAAGGAAACAACGGGAGGGCAATGGCTGGGGATACTGCTGTCGGGTTCCATCTGCGATCAAGGCAACGCCTTTGTGCAACGAGCCCCTCGCCAACCGCCATTTCAAGGGGGCGATCCCACCCTGCGCCTGCAATTCGAACCGATAGTGCTCGCGGGTAAAAGCCTTGGGTAAAAGCGACGGTCTGAACGGAGACCGGACTTGGCGTCTGGGCGGTCGCCGGCCCCAGCAGAAGGCATCCCAGCATCACCCTGGCGAGCAACCGCCGCGCCGGATACCGCGAAAACCGCATTTCGCCCCCAAAGCTTCATGCTCAATCTAAACTACGATTATAGAGGAGCGACGGAAATCGCCTTCCTATTGATTTTTGCCCCGCCACAGGTTACAAACCCTGCATGCTGCGCAGAGTAGTTGGATTTCTCGCCTATGCCGCTCTGGCCGTCTCCCTGTTCGGCCAAACCGCTCCGCCTTCCGGCACAACGCCTGACACGTCAAAAGAGGCGGTGGTCTATGAGCGGATCAACAATTTGGTGCGCTTCGAGAGCGATGGCACCGGCGTTCGTGACAGCACCGCGGTCATCCGTGTGCAGAGCCAGGCGGCAATTCAGGAATTAGGGCAGCTGATTTTCGGATATTCTTCCGCGAGCGAAACCCTGAACATCGACTACGTACGGGTGCGCAAGCCCGATGGCCAGGTGGTGGAGACGTCGCTTGCCAACGTGCAGGACTTCGCGCCCGACATTCTTCGCGAAGCTCCCATGTACAGCGACTACCGGCAACGGCACGTGTCCGTCGCGAATCTTCAGCCGGGCGATGTCCTAGAATATCATACCATCACCCAGGTCAAGCCGCTGGCGCCAGGCGAATTCTGGTACGAGTATGAATTCTCCAAGCAGATCGTCATTCGCAACGAGCAGCTGCAGATCGATATTCCCAAGTCACGCGAAGTGAAGCTCAAGAACAGCCCAGATCATCCCTACGAAATGCATGAGGCGGGTGATCGGCGTATTTACACCTGGACGATCAAGGACTTCATTCCGGACCGCAAGCATGACCAGGACGAGGAAGACGACAGCGATCTAGAACCGGACGTTCAGCTCTCCACCTTCACCACCTGGGAGCAAGTTGCGCGCTGGTACAGCAAGCTGCAAGGTGAGCGGGTGGTGGTGGACGACAGCGTGCGCCAAAAAGCGGACGAACTGAGCAAGGGAGCCACCACCCCAACGGAGAAGACGCGCCGCCTGTACGATTACGTGGCGCGCGACATCCGCTATGTCAGCCTTTCGTTCGGCGTCGGCCGGCTGCAGCCGCATTTCGCATCCGAGGTACTGGCGAACGGCTACGGCGACTGTAAAGACAAGCACACCCTGCTCGAAGCTTTGCTGCGCGCCGAAGGAATCGTGAGCTATCCGGTGCTGATCGGCAGTGATCGCAAGCTCGATCCCGACGTTCCTTCTCCGGCGCAGTTTGACCACGTGATCACCGCCGTTCCGCTGGGCAAAGACAAAGCCGGATTCACTTGGCTGGACGCAACCGCCGAGGTCGCCCCCTACGGGCTGATCTTGTACCAATTGCGCAATAAGCAGGCGCTGCTGGCCTCCGGCGACGCCAACGCCGGACTGATTCGCACCCCCGCCGAAGTTCCCGTCAAGAACCGCATGCTGCTGGCCCTCGATGGCCGCTTCACCGAGACTGGCGCGCTGGATGTCAACATCGACTTGACGGCGCAGGGCGACAGTGACTGGCCGCTGCGAGCCGTGCTTCGCAGAGCCGCGCAAGCCGATTGGCAACGCGTTGTGGAATATTTGTCCGGCGCCTGGGGCTTCGCCGGGGATGTATCGGATGTGCATCTCGATTCCCTCGAGGACACCAGCAAACCGCTCCACCTGAGCTATCATCTTCGCCGCGACAACTATTTTCTGGTGCCGACCTCGGGCACCAGCTTTCAGCTGTTGCCGGCGGCGGGCCGTCTCCCGGCCCGTCCTGCGGGGAAAAAATCGGGCGCGGAACCGATCGATGTCGGGCCGGCGGAAGAACGCACTTATCGTGCGCACATTCAATTCCCTCCCAATTTCACCGTCCATGTGCCGGATGGCATTCAAATGACGAGCGACTACGGCGAATATTCGGTGTCCTATACGCTCAACAGGAACGTGCTCGACGCCGAACGCCGGGTGGTGCTGAAGGTGAATGAACTTCCCGCGCATCTCCGCACCAAGTACGAGTCGTTCCGCACCGTCACCAACAGCGCTTCGGAACAGGGCCTGTGGTGCAGCATTACGCCGGCTTCAGCGGCTGCCGTGGCCGCGGCGGAGAAAGCCGGCGGCACGCCTGACGAAATGCAAAAGTCCGCAGTGGCTGCGCTCGAGCGCAACGATTTCACCACCGCGGTTGACTTGTTAAAACGCGCTCTCGCGCAGGATGCTAAGCAGAAAGACGCGTGGGACGATCTCGGCCGCGCCTACGCCGGCCTGAACCAGCATGACCAGGCCATCGACGCTTTCCGCAAACAGATTGAACTGGACCCTTATCATCAGCGTGCCAACCAGGACCTTGCCGGGGAATTGCAGCAAGTGGGCAAGTTGGACGAGGCCATTGCCACTTATCGCAAACAGACGGAGCTTACTCCTTCCGACAAGTTCGCCCATAAGAGCCTGGGCCTGCTGCTGGCCCAGCAGCAGCACGACCAGGAAGCGCAGTCGGAGCTGGAGCTGGCGGCGTCCCTTCCGCCCGACGATCCCGAAGTCAAAATGGCCCTGGCGCAGGTCTACGCTCGCACCGGGAATAAGGAGAAATCCGAAGCCTTGATGAAAGCGTTGACGGGCGCCACCTCGGCTTCGAGCGCCGACCTGTACGCCGAGGCCTTGCGCCCGGATGTGGATCCCAACCAGAGTTTGCACGACGCCCGCCAGACGCTCGACGACCTCGGCGATCAATTTGACTCGGGCGAGTATGACCATTTCAGCCCGTCCGCGTTTTCGGCCATGAATCTGGTGGCCCTGGCGTGGGCGCGCGAGGGCTGGGCGAACTTCCTGCAAGGCGAAACCCTGGAAGCCATGCAGTATCTAAATTCCGCATGGCTGCTTAGCCAGTCCGGCACGATCGCAAACCGCATGGCCCGAGCTCTGCAGAAGGAAGGCCAGCGAGAAAAGGCTCGGCACATGTTCGCCTTGGCCGCCGCCGCCGGCGGCGCGGATGCCCAGTCATCCCGTCAGGAATTGGCCAAGCTTTCCGCCAACCCGGCGGACGCTGACAAGGAAGTTTCGCAGGCGGCCGCGGAGCTATTGCAAATGCGCACGGTAAAGTTGTCCGGGGGCGCAAGCGGCAGCGCCACGGCGAAGGTCGGCTTGGTTTTCGACAATTCCGATAAGCCCGAGCGCGCCGAGTATCTCAGTGGCGACGCCTCGTTGCGCGCTACTGCGGAAAAGCTGCGGGACCAGAACTTTCCGGTGAAATTCCCCGATGTCTCCTCGATCAAGATCGTTCGCCAGGGCACGCTTTCCTGCACCGGTTCGGAGTGCTCCCTGGTTCTGCAGCGATTGGAGACCGCACAGGCGCCGGCGCAGGCCAGCACTCCAAAATAACCGCTTTAGGGCAGCTGGCCCAGGGATCCGTTGATCTGCACCCCCGTGTCTCCGAGCAGCATGTACCCACTGCTGCCGGAAGCAAGGTAGAGAATCAGGTTGCTGGAGAGATTGCTAACGTTGCCTGCTACCCGCCCATTACTCCCAACCGTGTAAGTTCCGTTGAGAGTTCCCGAGGGGGCGCCGCTTCCGTCGAGGTTCTGGAATGCGGTTAATTGCGTGTTCCCCGCCCCGTCAAAATGCGCGTTGCCGGTATAGTCGTAAAGATCGATAGTGTTGTTGGAATTGATTACGAAGCCGTCCAGCGAGAAGCCGAACGTTCCATTCACCGACGACTTGGAGAAGGGACTGCCCTGTTGTAGGGTCGCGGTACCCGCCTCCTGGTTCGCATCATTGCTGATGAAGAAGACCAGTGAGGGGTTCACCACCCAGCAGATTTCCTGGATCGCGGTTCCTGTAGAGGGAGTGAGATTCACCACGAACCGGCCACTTGTGGGGCCTGCGGTGTAGGCCGAGGCCCCGAACGAACCGCCCAAGGTCGGCGTGCCACCCACCACGGCGTCGAACGTTCCCCCGCTGATACTGCCGTTGGCGGCGGAGAATTGCCCGACCCTGTTGACCCCGCCAAGCTCATAGTTATCGTCACTTCCGAAGACGTAGCTGCCGGAAAGCGAGGTGCCCGTCTGAGCAACCGCCCTGCCAACTCCCATATTTCCGATGGTGGAGTCGGAGAAAAGATGCAAGTGGCCACTATCGACCAGGTAATAAAAAACGGCAAGGTGACGTTATTGCTGTCGGTGAAAGTCCCCGTGCCGCGGCCCAGAGGATCAGGAGCGTTAAACGCGCCGGTGAGGGTTAGCTGGCTGGCGCTGGCCGCGCTGTTCTGATCTTCGTTGCCGGCTACGTTGCCGCCGGTGACGGTGATTGCGCCCACGCTGGCGGTGGCCGTGCCCGTCACGCCGTTCACATTCTGCATCCTAAAGACGAACGGGCCACTGGGGACGGCGAAACCCGCGGCGGTTTGCGGCACCATGACGCCAGTTCCATTGACCGATCGCAGGCCGCCGACAGGGGTCTGAAGCGCGTTGACCACCACGTACACCGAGGGAGAACTGACCACGCTGAGCGCAAGTTGTACGGCTCCGCCGTTGGAGAAATTGAGGGTCAAGAGAGCGGTGCCGTCGCTGGAAACGCTGTAAGCGGTGCCGGTAGTCGAAGGCACCAACGTGCTGGAGAGAGGAATGTCTCCATCCACCAGGTCGGCCAGGTCGTCCTCCCCGGCAGTGACGTTTCCATTGCCATCCGCCACAAAGACACCCGATTCGCGGAAAGGCTCAATGGTCCCAGTGGTTAGATCGGTTCCAACGATCTGGTAGGCGTAGTGCCCTTTTAGATTGGCATTGGTGAACGAGCCGGACGTGCCTCCGCCGCCGAAGCCACCGATGGTGCCGCTGCCAGTGCCACACGCGGTAAGAGCCAGGAGGGCGATCAGGGCTAGAATCAAGTTCAATTTGCTCATGGTTTTTACGCGGCGATGCCGCTTCTCCTCAAGAATTAAACGTTAGGATGTTATGGCAAACTTGCTTTCCCGCCGTTCCTCACCCAAAACAGACCATAAGTCATTTCTAACACCGATGAGCGGAAAAAGTTTCTAGATGTCCCAAGACCGCAAACCCATTTGGACTGACCCAGAGACTGAGATACAAAACAGGCCGTCTACCGCCACACCAGAGTTGTCAAATGCATGTCAAAACAAGCTCTGCCTGTTGCATCCCGTGGTACGCTCCGGTGCTTTCTAACCCTGTGATAGATTTACTTGTCTGTCATGAAACATATAGCGGATTGGGCCCTCAATCTGGCGACCATGCGCGGAGCCTTCTACGCGGATGCTCGCGTGGTGGATGAGCGCAGCCGCGCGCTCAGCACCAAAAATGGCAGAATCGGCGGAGCCTCCGATTCTGAGTCCCTGGGCATCGGCATTCGGGTGCTGGCCGACGGCGCCTGGGGCTTTGCCGCCTCCGACGACTTGAGCCGCGCCGGTGTCGCGGCTGCCGCGGCGCGCGCCGTCGAGATCGCCAAGGCTTCCGCTCGCGTAAAGCAACACGATGTCCGTCTGGCGCCGGAAAAGCCGGTGACCGCCGAATGGACTACGCCGCACAAGATTGACCCTTTTACTATCTCGGTCGAGCAAAACCTCGAACTGTTGCTGAAAATCGATGCGGAGCTGCGCTCGGTTACCGGGGTTACGCTGGCCGAAACCAGCATGAACTTCCGCCGCGAAGAGCAATGGTATGCGTCGTCGGAGGGCGGCCGCATTCATCAAACCAAGTACACGGCCGGCGCGGGTTACGCCGCTTACGCATTCGCCGGCAATGAGATTCAAAAGCGGTCTTATCCCAGTTCTTTCGGCGGGCAATGGCAGAACAAAGGCTATGAGCTGATCGAAGAGCTGAAGCTTCTGGAAAACGCGCGCCGGATCGGCGAAGAAACCGTGGCGCTATTGAAAGCAGACCGCTGCCCCGAGGGCGCCCTCGATGTCATTCTGGAGAGTTCGCAGCTCGGCTTGCAGATTCATGAGTCGGTCGGACATCCGATTGAACTCGACCGCGTGCTGGGCATGGAAGCCAACTTCGCCGGCACATCGTTCCTTACTCTCGACAAACTGCGCACTTTGCGCTACGGCAGCGATTTGGTCAACATCGTGGCCGACGCACGCCAGGAGCACGGACCCGGCCTCGGCACTTTCGCCTTCGACGACGAAGGCGTGGCCGCACAGTGCACCCCGATCATCAGCAACGGCCTGTTCACCGGCTATCTCAGCTCCCGCGAAACCGCGCATACCATTGGCGCCGCCCGTTCCGGTGGAACGCTACGTGCCGAGGCCTGGAACCGTTTGCCGATCATTCGCATGACCAACATTAGCATTCTGCCGGGAGAGAAACCGCTGACGCTGGAACAGCTGATCGCCTCGACCGATCACGCCATCCTCATGCAGACCAACCGATCATGGTCCATCGACGACAAGCGTTACAACTTTCAATTCGGTTGCGAAATGGGTTGGGAGATCAAGAACGGCAAGCGCGCGCGCATGATCAAGAATCCGTCGTACTCCGGCATCACGACGGAATTCTGGAACGCGATGGATGCGATTTGCTCGCGTGACGAGTGGACGTTATGGGGCACGCCGAACTGCGGCAAAGGCCAGCCCCAGCAGGTGATGGGCACAGGCCACGGCGCAAGTCCGGCGAGATTCCGCAAGATTAAAGTGGGAAGCGCGTACAAAGGGAATTGAGTAGGGCCGGCGTCTCGCCGGCTGTCCCAAGGGCGTCTCGCCCTCGGGAAGTCGAAGCCGCAACAACGAAAAATTCGATGCTGAACAAAGACAGAGCCGCCGACATCTTCTCGCGCATCAAGAAATCCTCCACCGCCGACGAGGTCGAAACCTTCCTCTGGGGCGGCCGCTCGGCCCTCACCCGGTTTGCCAATAACACCATTCACCAGAACGTCGCCGAAGAAAATGTCGTGGTCTCCGTGCGCAGCGTTTTCGGCGGCCGCACCGCACGCGCCACTACCAATAAGCTTGATGACGAGAGCCTAAAACGCGTGGTGCAGGCGTCCGAGAATTTGGCGAAGGTCCAACAGCCTGACCCCGACCTGCTGCCCATGGCGGATGCGGCCGAGGCCGCGCGATCCGTGCACCCACTGCCCCCGCGCCATTTCGAGGAAACCGCCGCCATCACTCCCGAGGCGCGCGCCGATGCAGTCAAGAAAGTCGTGGCCGCAGCTTTGAAGCGCAAACTCACCGCCGCCGGCATCTTTTCGACCTCGGAGACCCAGGAAGCGATTTTCAATTCGCGTGGCATCGCCCACTGGCACGCGCAGACTTCGTCCGAGATTTCCATCACCATGCTGGCGCCGGATTCCTCGGGATGGCAGAAAGCCAATTCGCCCAACGTCGCCCTGCTCGATCCCGCCGCGCTGGGCGAGGTCGCCGCCGAGAAAGCCGCGAAATCGGCCGCCCCGCGCGAGATTCCGGCGGGCAAATACACCGTAATCTTGGAACCTGCCGCCGTGCTCGACATGGCCGGTTTCATGTTCTGGGATTTTGGTGGCCTAGCGATTCTCGATCAGCGTTCGTTCTTAACCAATCGTGTGGGCACAAAACTCTTCGGCGACAACATCAATATTCGGGACGATGTGGCTCACCCTCTGCAGTCGGGATCGCCCTTCGACGGCGAGGGCATGCCTCGCCAACGCATACCGTTGGTCGAGAACGGCGTGGTCAAGCGGCTGGTGTACGCGCGTGCCACGGCGGCTAAGATGCAAAAATCCGAGCATAAAGATAAGGTCGGCCCGGTCGAGCCGACCGGCCACGGATTCACCTTGCCCAACGAAATGGGCGAGGCTCCCATGAATCTCGTCTTCGGCGCGCCACGTGACCCTAAGACGGTGGAGCAAATGATCGCCTCAACCGAACGCGGCGTGCTGGTCACCCGCCTCTGGTACATCCGCGAGGTCGATCCCTACGAGAAAATCCTCACCGGCATGACCCGCGACGGGACCTTCTACGTCGAAAATGGCAAAGTGCAATACGGCGTGCGCAATTTCCGCTTCAACGAGAGCCTGATCAAGATGCTCTCGAATGTGCAGGAGATGGGAACCCCGGTGCGCGCCAGCGGGGAAGAATCGTTCGACATGGTGGTACCGGCGATGAAGGTCGGCGAATTCAACTTCACGGAAGTGACCAAGTTCTAAGAGCAGCGATTAGCGCTTGGCATCCGGGCGCACGGAGCCTAGCAGGCCAAATGCCAAGCGCTCAATCCTTAATGCTTCTTTATGCCCGCAATCCCCTGATGCCAAAGCATTTAGACCCTATCAGTTCCATGACTTCCGTAACTTTCCACTGCTGATACCGGGGTGTAAGCTGCGGCGTAATGTCGCAAAACGGCCAATCGGCGGACACCGGACGCTCAGACCAGTCGCAGCGGCTGCAACCAGACGGCGCATCGCGTGCCGCCTTGCCTGCGGGCGTGACGCCGGAAACCGCCGCGAATGTCAACTCCGGCCACTACACCGACTTGCAAAGCGCGGCGCGCTTTCCAATTGAGTTGCCCGTCGTGGTGAAATCGAAATCCGGGGAAAGCCTCACCCAGACGCAGAACATTTCTTCCAATGGCGTGTTGTTTCGTGTGGATGCGGAAATGCCGATCGGCGCGCTGGTGGATTTCACTATCTCGCTGCCCGCCGAGGTGGTCGGGGTGAAAGCCAATGTGCAACTCGATTGCCGGGGCCGGGTGGTCCGCAGTTATGAGAACGACGGCAACCGCGGTGTGGGCGTGGTGATTGACGAATATCGTTTCGAGCGGCGTTAATCGCCGTCAAGAAACATCGACATCGAACGGTGTGGAAACGGTCGGCAAGGAAACTGCATGGCTAGCATTCCTGTGAGCATGGAGATGGTCGAACGGCCGCCAGACGGTGGCGGCGACGGCCAATTCATCCGCGTGGTTGTCGCGGATACGCAAGCCATTTTTCGCGCCGGGCTACGCAAAATCTTTGCCGTGGAAGACGATATTCGTGTGGTCGGCCAAGCCGAGACCCTCACTCAAACGCTCGCTGCCTCCAAGAGATTCTCCGCCGATATCCTCATTCTGGAAGCCGCACTTACTCCCAATCCCGCCGACGTGGCATCCGAACTGCTGCGCCAGTGGCCGGGAGTGCGGCTCATTGTCGTGACCTCCGAGCCCGAGCAGGAATTGACGCTGGAACTGTTTCGCCGTGGGGCACACGCCGTGGTCTCGCGCGAAGTTGAACCCGACTCGCTGGTGGACTGCGTGCGCAAAGTCTCCAAGGGAAGTTCCTGGCTGGACGCGCAAGCCACCCAGTGGGTTCTGGAGGCGTATCGCACCCAGGGAACGCGCCCGCCCAGCACGCGATCCAAGGTTCAGCTGACTCCGAAAGAGGCGATGATCGTCACCTGCGTCACGCAGGGCATGAAGAACAAGGAAATCGCTGTCCGTGTCGGCACCACGGAACAAGTGGTCAAGAATTATTTGCGCAAGGTGTACGACAAACTCGGCGTGGCCGACCGCCTCGAGCTTGCGCTCTACTGCTTGAACAACCGGGTGGTGGAGCGCACCGCGGTAAATCCGCCGGTTCCCGCCCCCAGCTCATCGGGAAACGGCTCCGCGCTGGCCGCCTCGGTCGGCAGCGCGCAAAACTCAGGGAAGGTCTCCTAAGCTCCGTGCTGGCTAGGCGCGAATCGTCAATAATATCCTAGGCCATGCGGTATCCTCTGTCCGACTCTGTGTTCCCATAGCAAAAACTCAGTGGATAGCACACAACACCGTCCCGGCAACCCGAGTTGCATCTCCCCATCGCGAACCGTAGAATCAAATCGCAATCGATCATGCTTGCCGGAGTCGGCTGCAAGCGTCGGCAGCAAGTGTTTCCGCGACTCACTTCCTCGCAGATTGACCCATAACCGGAGAGATGGCCGAGTGGCTGAAGGCGCACGCTTGGAAAGCGTGTTTACTCGAAAGGGTAACGTGGGTTCGAATCCCACTCTCTCCGCCATTACCTCACTTTTCCCCAGTAAAGGCGGAATTCGACTCATTTCCTTAACACACCTTCCTTAACCACGAATTCGCGATTTTCCCTGAGACGCAGTGACTATCACAGGGAAGTCATGAGTGTTTGGAAATACGTGAAGGTCAATGGCGCTTGGCGCTACAAAGCCGCCATCGAAGACAAAGGCAAGATCATCCCGAACATGGTGCGCGTCAATGGACACGTGGAATTCCACGAGGAAGGAACCTACTATTTTCGCAGCGGTCGCCAATGGATAAGGTTGGATGCCATGCCGACGAGCACGCAGGCAGCGCGAGAACGGCTACAGGCGCACGATCTGGCGGTGAGGCATGGTCTGGTGTCAGCGCCTTCAAACACGCTGCCCAACAGCCTCAGGGACGCTATAGAACCGTATCTAACGAGCTACGCGCCGGGGCATGAGATCAAGACCGTAAACGGCATTCGGCGCAGGCTTAACGCGTTTCTTGCGCTGATTGGCAACAAGCGCTTGTCCGCCGTCACTAAAGAGGACGTGAAGAAGTTCTGGCAGCAGGTTGTGGATGAAAGCCCGACGAACTCGTGGCGCACCGCATCCAACGAGTGCAACAAGGTGCGGATGTTTCTCGTCGAGCATGGGGTGGACGTTATTGGTGAAGGCAAGAACAGCAAGGGCGAGAAACGCCTTCGGCAGCAGGTTGGCCGACTGGACGTTTCCCCGGATGAGCTCGATGGCCGTAATCAACGGAGCGCGCTCTTCAAAACCGTGTTCCTCGTATTTCGGGGGGCAGGCGCAAAAGACTGGCGGTCGCAAGTGGCCATCGCGCTTAACCATTCCGGATCACAGCACAAGCTTCAGTTCCATCATATCTTCCCAAAAGCCGTGCTCAAGAGCAATTACACTAGCCGCGAGGCAGACGACATAGCTAATCTGTGCTTCATCGCCGGCAAAACCAACCAACAGATAAGCGATAAGCCGCCAGAGAAGTACTTTCCTGAGATGATCGCGAAGTCCGGGCTGGCGGCGTTCGAGGCACAATGCATTCCAACGGAGTCTCATCTTATCGGGACCGACAGACTCGGCGCAGCCTTGAGTCCTTCAGGTGGGAATACCAAGTTTTGGCAGTAGCCATTGCGTCAAGACCACATAGGCGACAAGGAATGCCACTCCCCAAACCCAATCGGGCATCTTCTTTCTCCTATCTGCCAACTCCAAGTTTACGCAGGAAAGTCATCATCGGGCACCAGTTCGTGAATCCAGATAGAAACAGGTTCAGACCAACAAAAGCCGTGAAAAGATACCAGTACGGGCTTACATAGTGCCCAAGTGCCAGCGACGGAAGAATAAAGCTGCCAGCAATCAAACGAAGTGTTCGTTCTACGGTCATAACGGTTCTCCTTCAGTTCTTCACAATTTCGCATTGCGGTGTTTCGCATTCAGCGACATTTTCCGGCGCATGCGCATGCATCGGTGGAAACGAGTGCCCCCTCTGAGACAGGTAGTAAAGGACCGGCACTGCCATTCGTGACAGAACGGTAGACGCGACTTCGCCTGCCATCAAGGACAATGCCAGTCCCTGGAAAATCGGGTCGAACAGGATCACACTCGCTCCCACCACCACGGCCGCTGCTGTCAGAAGCATTGGCCGGAAGCGCACCGCGCCCGCATCGACCACTGCATCCTCCAGCGACATTCCCTGGGAGCGGCGAAGTTCGATGAAGTCGACGAGAATGATGGAATTGCGAACGATAATGCCGGCCCCAGCGATGAAGCCGATCATCGAAGTCGCAGTGAAGAATGCCCCCATCAACGCGTGAGCCGGGAGAATGCCCACCAGGGTGAGCGGAATCGGCGCCATGATGACCAACGGGGTGACGAACGAACGAAACCAGCCTACGACGAGCACGTAGATCAAGACCAACACAGCCGCAAAGGCGAGTCCCAGATCGCGGAAGACTTCCGCCGTGATGTGCCACTCGCCATCCCACTTCATGGAGAAGCGGTCGGTGCGCTCGGGCATAGTGGTGCCCTTGTATTGCTTCACTCCGTAGCCATCGGGCAATTTGATTTTTTCGATGGCTTCGCTCATCTTCATGATGGCGTACGCAGGGCTCTCTTCTCCGCCCGCGACATCTCCCGTCACATAAACGACTGGCTGCAGATTCTTGCGGTAGACGCTGGTATCGATGGTGGTTTGCTGCAGATTCGTCACTTCCTGCAGAGCGATCTCTCCACCGGAAGGCGTCGGCAGCTTCAGGTTGCCAAGGTCTTCGATTCCCGAGCGATCGGGGCGCGCCAGCTGCACTTCGATGGGGATATCCTCGCGAGAATGGGGATCGTGCAGCAAGCCGGCTTCAGCGCCGCCGAGTCCTACTTGCAGAGTGCGCGTCACGTCGGCGGGCGAGATGCCGTGGAGAGCGGCTTTGTCCAGGTCCACTTTCATGTCGTACTTGATTTGCGGATCTTCGACGTACCAGTCGACATCCACGACGCCCGGCGTCTGCTGAAAGATTTTCTTGACTTGAGCTGCCAGCTCAATTTGCCCTTTGTAGTCTGGCCCATAAATCTCAGCAACCAAAGTCTGAAGGACCGGCGGACCGGGCGGAACTTCGGCAACCTTGATGCGCGCGCCGAAGGGCGCGGCAATCTTGTCCAACTCCGGCCGTAACCGACGCGCGATCTCGTGGCTCTGCGCCTTGCGATCGTGCCGCGAGAGCAGATTCACCTGGATGTCGGCCTGATTAGGCTGATTCCGCAAGAAATAGTGCCGCACCAGGCCATTGAAATTGTAAGGACCGGAGGTCCCGGCATAGATCTGATAATTGATAACCTCTGGCTGCTGGCCGAGATACTGTCCCAGAGCCTGCGCCACGTGAGTGGTTTGCTCCAGCGGTGTCCCATCCGGCATGTCAATAATGACCTGAAACTCGCTTTTGTTGTCGAAGGGCAACATTTTTACGCGCACCCACTTCAACGGGACGAACGCGATCGCCGCAAGCAGCAGGATCACTACGACGCCGAGAAACATCCAGCGGCGACGCGCATTTAGGATGAGCGGATTCATCATGCGGCGATACAGGCGGGTGGTCCAGCCCTCGGTTTCATGCCCAGAATGACCGCTGGCTCCCGCATATTTCCGCAGCAGCCGCAACGCCGCCCACGGCGAAACCACGAAGGCCACAATCAGCGAGAACAACATGGCTGCCGAAGCGCCGACTGGGATCGGGCGCATATATGGGCCCATCAGGCCGCGCACGAAGGCCATAGGTAGAATTGCGCCGATGACGGCGAAGGTGGCGAGAATCGTAGGATTGCCGACTTCATCCACCGCTTCAACCGCGACGTCGGTCAGCGGTCGCCCGTGGCTTTCCGGCAAGCGGAAATGGCGCACGATGTTCTCGACCACAACGATGGCGTCGTCAACCAGGATGCCGATCGAGAAGATCAATGCGAATAGTGTGACCCGGTTCAGCGTGTAGCCATACAAATAGAAAACAGTAAGGGTGAGCGCCAGCGTGACTGGCACCGCGAGCAGTACCACGCCGGACTCTCGCCAGCCCAGCGCCAGTGCAATCAGCAATGTGACTGACAACGTCGCGATCAGCAGGTGCTTGAGGAGTTCGTCGGACTTGTCCTTGGCGGTCTCGCCATAGTTGCGCGTGACCGTGATGTTCAGGTCGCTGGGAAGCACGTAACCGCGCAGAGCGATGACTTTGTCGAGCACGCGCTCGGAAATGTCGGTGGCGTTCGTGCCTTTGCGCTTGGAAAGCGTGATGGTTACTGCGGGACATTCTGCGCCCGCTGTCTGTCCTGCGCCGCCTTTGGCATTGGCAAATAGCACGTAAGTATTGGCTTCGGCTGGTCCGTCTTCCAGTGTCTCCACTACGTCGCGCAAGTACACCGGACGTCCGGCGTGGACGCCGACCACAACCTGACGCAAATCTTCGAGACTGGTAAAAAATGTGCCTGCTTCGACCTGAAACTCGCGATTGTCGCGCGCAAAACTGCCGGCTTGGCGCCGGCTGTTGGCGTTCTGAAGTTGTGCCACGATCGCGCCCGGCGTAAGCCCGTATGCGGCGAGCCGTTCTGTATCGAGCACCACTCTTACTTGCCTAGGCTGCCCGCCGATGATTTTCGTTTCAGAGACGTCGTCGAGTTGCTTGAGGGAGTTTTCCAGTTCACCCGCGATTCGCCGCAGACGGTAAGAGTCGTAGTCTTTGCCCCACAGCGTCAAGGTCATGATCGGCACGTCATCAATCGACCGGACCTTGATGATCGGCTGCGACACGCCCGGTGGAATACGATCGAAATTGGAATAGAGCTTGTTGTAAGTCTGGATGACTGCATCTTCTTCTTTGGTGCCGACGTAAAAACGCACGACCAGCATGCTCACGCCGGGGTGGCTGATCGAATAGATGTACTCGACGCCCGGCACTTCGCGCAGCAACTTCTCCATCGGAAGGCTGACGCGCTGTGCCACCTCGTCGGCAGATGCGCCCGGCATCTGCACGAATACATCGAGCATGGGCACGACGATCTGCGGCTCTTCTTCTCGTGGAGTCTTGAGAATGCTGAAAGCGCCCAGGAGTAACGCGGCGACGATTACCAGCGGTGTTAGTTTCGAATCGATGAAACTGCGGGCAATGCTGCCGGCCAGGCGCAAGCTTTTCGGGGGCTGAATTGGCGGCTTGGATTTGTTGTCAGGCATTACTGGACCTCAATGCGTTTGCCATCCAGGTCAACTGCACCCGGACTGGCCACAATCCGCTCGCCGTCCTGGAGCCCCGCCAGTACTTCGACCTCGGCTCCGGAAGCCTTCCCCAAAGTGATGTAACGCAAGCTCGCAACCTTGTTTTGGTCGAGCACATAAATACCCTGCAATTGGCCCCGTTCGACTACCGCCGAACGCGGAATCAACAGCGCCTGACGCTCGCCACGAGAAAACTGGGCTCGCCCGAACAATCCTGAATGCAGCCGTGCGTCCGCGGGCAACTCGATCTTCACCAGGAAGGCGCGGCTCGCGGGGTCGGCGGCCGGAACAATCTGCACGACTTTGCCTTTCAGCGCCGCGTTGTCGAGGGCATCGATGACGACCGAAACCTGCTGTCCCGTTCGCACGTAGCGAAGATCGTTTTCGTTGACTGTGGCTTCCAGTCGATAGCGGCGGACATCCTCGACGGTGAAGATCGCCGTGCCTGGAGACGCCAATGTGCCGGAGTCAGCTTTCTTCTCCGTCACAATGCCGTCGAAAGGCGCCCGAATCCGCGTGTAATCCAGAGACGTGCGTGCCTGGCTCAACGCTGCCTGCGCCTGGGCCTGGCCTGCCTTTGCCATGTCGCGGCGAGCGAAAGCCGCCTGCCGGCGCGCTTTCACCTCATCGAACTCCTGCGGACTGACCGCTTTTCGCTCGTAGAGAGTTTGGTAACGCTTCAGCGTCGATTCCGCCAGCGCTAGGTCGGAATCTGCTCCGACCAGTTGCTGTTGAGCGGCAAGGTTGGCTGCGGTCGAGCGATCTACTGCGGCTCGCGGCTGGGAGTCGTCGATCACGGCGAGCACTTGCCCTCGCTGCACGTGATCTCCTTCGTGAGCCCTGATCTCGACAATGTTCCCCATCATTTGGCTGGAGGCGTCGCTGGTTTGGGCGGCGCGTACTGTTCCGACCGCTTCCAAAAGATCGGGAACGCCGGCTTGCTGGACGACGAGTACAGGAATGTTGTGCACGCTTTCCGGAGACGACTCTTTTGCTGGTTGCTCATTCGAGCAACTGCTGAGACCAACCAGAGCGGCTACGATCAATGAACCAACTTTGAGTCCTGTATTCATACGATTCATGGCATCACCACGGGAGACTGTGGATTCAAGCTGCCGCTCGCCAACTCCAGGTTGGCGTAGCTGGTCTGGAAGTGATAAATGGCTTCCCAGTAGTCGGTCTGGCTGCGGCGCGCAGCTTCTTCCGCGCCCAGCAGGTCGGTAATCGTGGTCAAGCCGCTGTCGTAGCGGTCCCGGTTGATGCGCAGGCTCTCCTGCGCTTGGGCGATTGCCGCTCGGGCCAATTCGATCTGCTGGCGGTTCGCATCCGTCTCGTAGTAGGCTCGCCTCACTTCGAGGCGAACTGCATCGCCGGCCGCCTGCTTCATCGCCGCGACCTTGTCTTCGAGGGCCTTCTGCCGGGAAAGTTCCGCCCGCTTGGCGCCGCCTTGGAAGATGTCGAATTGCACCTCGATCCCGCCCAGCCAGTTGTTGCCTCCGCCGCCCGCCACGAACGTGGGGTTGTCCATCTCCCAATCGGCAAAGGCATTCACGCGCGGACCAAATGACGACTTGGCAATCGACACGCTCTGCCGCTGGGCTGCTTGCTCGGAAGCAATGCGCTTCAAGTCGGGCCGATTCGTCAGCGCCTGCTTTTCGACATCTTGTAGAACGGGGATCGGAAGTGCGCGCTCGCCCAACCCTTCGGTAATCTGAAACGCAGATTCAACCGGCATGCCCATTACCGTGTTCAGCTCGGCCCGCGCCTCCTCCAAAGTGTTTGTGTCCCGAATCACTTCCTGCTGTCGCGCCGCCATGCGAACTTTCGCTGTCAGCAGATCTGACTCGACGGTCAACCCGCTGTAGAATCTCGCCTGGCTCCGGTCAGTGATTGACTGCGCAGTCTTGGCAGACTGCTCGGCAACTTCCAGCTGCTTGGCGGCAAGCAAAACGTCGTAGTAGGAGCTGATCACCCGGAAGACGATCTCCTGATCGGTGCGCTCCAACTGGTGTCCGGCAGCTTCGTTCATCTGTTTTGCCTGATTCAACCCATGCCAGGCGGCAAACGAATCAAACAGGCTCCAGGTTCCCCCCAACCGCGTGCTGAAGTTGCCGAGGGGCAGAGGCGTGTTGAGCTTGTTCAACGTGAAGTCGGCCTGGGTAAAGCGCTGCTGTCGTAGCTTGCTCCCGAAGACGTACACGGGGTCATCGCCACGAGTCGCTGTTTCGGAGAAACTCAAGTGCGGCAGGAGGAACGAGCGTGCCTCACGAACTCCGGCAGAGGCAGCTTTGGTGTCTGCAATCGCCGCCTTGCGCAGCGGATTGTTCTCCAACGCGATTGCTACCGCCTGTTGCAAAGTAAGAGATGCAGGCTGGGCCTCTTGCTGAGCCGAAGCCGACACCCAAGATAGCCACAACGTAGTCACGCTCAGAACCACTTTGAAGAAGGCTTTCAAGCCTGCACTCCCGCGGCCTGAGCCGGCTTCATCCACTCGGTCTTGTCTTCAACGATTTCGTAGGTGGTGTGAAAACTCGCCGTCTTCTGCACCATGGCCCCCACCGAGCAATACTTCTCCTCGGAGAGACGGATGGCTTCCTCCAGCGCCGCCACGTCAATCTCAATGCCGGTGACCACATGGTGGATTCGCACCGCCGTAAACACCTGGGGTGGACGTTCCGCTTGATCGGCCTCGACCCGCACTGTGTAGCCGGTGACTTTCTGGTGGTACTTCTGGCGCAGGATGGTGACGACATCGAACGCCGTGCACCCGGCCAATCCGGCGGCAACCAGTTCAATCGGCTTAGGGCCGGTGCCTCCGGCTGCATCGTCCAACAGCAGGTGGTGGCCGCTTCCGGTCTGGGCCACAAATTGGCGCTGCTGCTTAAGTGGTTGAGTCAGTTCGACTTTGGCTGCGATCATGATTGCCCTCCCTGCTGCTCCTATCGGCTGAGTACACGAATAAATGCAGTCGGAGGGATTTTGTTACAGGAAAACTTTCGGCAGCCGATGGATGGCGAGCCCAGCGCGTCTCTGTATGGCAGCTGTATGATTGACGTTGATAATGCGGAGGGAACACCCATGAAGCTTCGCCTCGGGTTTCGCCGGATGCCTCGCGTCTTCATCCCTATGCTTGGGATCGGCGCGATTGCCCTGGCATCCTTGGCTCTTGCCGATCAGGCGAGCCTCATCCCGGCCTCACGCCTGATCAACCCTGACGAACTGGCTAAGATTATTCAGTCGGCCAAGAGTAAGAAGCCGCTGATGATTCAAGTGGGTTCCCACGTCCTCTACACGCAGGCGCACATTCCCGGCTCGGAATACATCGGTCCGGCCTCCAGTGAGAGTGGCTTACAGTCCTTGCGCAAGCGCGTGGAATCTCTGCCGCGAAATAGGTTCATCGTTCTGTATTGCGGCTGTTGCCCTTGGAGCCACTGTCCAAATGTCAAGCCTGCTGACGACGCGCTGCATGCAATGGGCTTCACCAACGTGAAGGTTCTGTATGTTGCGAATAACTTTGGGGCCGATTGGGTCGACAAAGGCTATCCGGTTGCCAAGGGAGACTAGGGAACCGAACGCTTCCGGACTGAGGTCGGGCATATTGAAGAAAGGGATTCTCCGCGGCCTGGCGTTGATCGCAGTGGTGGCGGGATTTTATCTCATAACCCATCATCATGGCGTGGCCCACGGCGTCGGGGGCGCAGGCGCCATGGAACATTCTCTGGCCCCCGATTTTTCGCTCCCCGACATGACGGGACAAGAACTCCATCTCTCATCCTATCGGGGCAAGGTCGTCCTTCTCGACTTCTGGGCAACCTGGTGCGATCCCTGCCGGGAGGAGATCCCTCGCTTCGTCGAATTGCAAAACAAGTACGGCGACCAAGGTCTGCAGATCATCGGCGTCTCGATGGATGACGGGCCTGAGCCTGTGCGCGAGTTCTACCGGCGCTTCAAAATGATCTATCCGGTTGTGATGGGAAATGCAAAAGTGGGTGAACTCTATGGAGGAGTTCTCGGATTACCGATCGCGTTCCTGATCGGGCGAAATGGCCGGATCAGTGCCAAGCACGTTGGCGCAACCGACGTCTCGTCTCTTGAACGCGAGATCAACGTGCAACTGCGGGGTCAGTGATATTTCCCGCAAATCCATAAGAAACTGCAAGCATCTGCATGGAACTTTTCCTCTGTCTCAAGGTGAATGGACATAGCGCCATGTCTTCTACGAGTGGGGTCAACCTGGAAAATTACAACAGTCGGCTCCGTTTGCGTTATTGTGTTGGGGAACAAATTTGCCGATCGGAGGAATCTGTGATGGCCACCTACTTGTCCCCGGCCTGCAGCCGCAGGGACCTAATCAAGGCCGGCGCTTTGGCCGTAATTCCATTGGCCCTTCCCTCAGCGATTTATGCGCTACAGGACCAACCAGCGATGACCGCGAACGGCGGCACAGATCCTTTCCCAATTCCCTGGCTAGATAAAAATGGCAGCCATAATCAGCCGGCAGGCCCAAGTCTGGAACCGGCACACATTTACCATTTCAAGGGACGGGTGGCCCGATGCAGCACCTTTACTGGCATGGGCACCGATAACAAGGGGAATCGAATCGCATTTGGCAGTCCCACAACGGATTATGGCGTCATGCGGGGTGAATATTGGGCCGCTCGAACAACCCAGCAAGGGACCTTTACTCACATATGACTGACCCTGTTCCGGGGACAGGCTGTTCCCGCTAACCAGATACACGACTTTCATCCGCCCATTGCCCCGTCCGGACTTTACTGGGTCGTTCCTGTTCCAGAGCGTGCTCTGAGTATTAGTCCCGACGGGAACACCTTCACGCTCGAGATGCGGAATGTAGCAGTGGTCGATCAGCCGCGCTGGCCGGCGCTGGACTCGGTAGCCACTCCGGCAAGAATGACCTTCAAAATGGTTTGGGCATCAACCGGCGAACCCGCGAAGTACGAGGACGCCTCGAAGCATTTCCGATTCACGGGCACCCCTGCGACGTGCCAGATGGAGGCGGAAGTTGAGGTCCCATCTATCGATTTTTCGTGGAAGTCCGATCCGCTTAATACGTCTAAGTGCGACTTCGCCATCATCGGGGAAGAAGTGAACGGGCGTTATTACGACGTGTGAGCGTGCAAAGAGGAACAGGTCTATCGACGCCTGTCAGGGCTTCAATGCCGTCGGATCCGGACACGAGCGGCTCTGGAAGAGAACGCGACGATACATCCGCAACGGGGAGAGCGTCGTCACCTGTTCGCCATAGCTCGCTCGTAATTCGATATCACTTGCTTCCGCAACTTGGCTGCCTTGGCGCGATCCGGGACTGGACTGCGCAAATGACGGCAATCTTCTATCGTCGCTTCCACGCTGGCAAGGAACGCTTTGCAGGCATCACAACCGTCGAGGTGTTTCTCCAGTTCCTCGCATAACGAGTCATCGAGTTGTTCGTCCAAGTAGTTCGAAAGTTCTGCGAACATCGCCTTACACCGCGCAGGTCTGGGCTGCTGGGTGGCGGTCCGAGACTTAACAGGCTCGATCATCCGTCTGGTGCGCGGACGTGCCCTCTTCACCTTCATCAATTCCTTCCGGACGAACAGCCGCGCCCTGTGTAGCCGAACTCGCACTGTTCCAGAACGCAGCCCAGTAATCTCGGCCACTTCCTCGTCGGTCAGGCCCTCCATATCGCGCAGCACCAGAACAATGCGGTATGGCGGCGGCAGTTTCTGAATGGCATCTCGCAACCGACCCGCTTCTTCACTGCGGATAGCGAACACTTCGGGGTTGATACTGCCCATCTGCTCAAGTTCTTTCCGGTCGGGCATCAGTTCCTCCAAGGAAAGATCCTGCTTGGGGACGAACTTGCTCCGGCGCCGGCTCATCAAGCAGCGATTCCTTGCCACTTTATAGAGCCACACCACGAGTGCCTTGGGACTGTCGAATTTGGGTAGGTACGGAACCGACTTGAGTAGCACCTCTTGCATCGTGTCTTCCGCGTCCTCGCGCTGGCCGCAGACCCGCATGCTAAAGGAGAACACGGTATTTTGGAGCAGGGCCAGCGCCTGCTCTAGAGCGGCATCGTCACCCCGCTGCAACAGTTGCACGGCCTGTTCTATCTCAGAACGCATTTCCGTAAATGTAGCACGGACGTTCCCGGCGGTTACTGCTCCTCTGACCTGCCCTCGAAAAACTCCACCAGCTAGAATTGGGGACCTCACGTCGCGGCATTAGCGACGAAGGAGGGTCTGGAGCCATGAAGAGAGCGCGCTTTAGCGAAGAGCAGATCGTGGGGATTCTGAAAGAGCACGAGGCGGGACGGAAGGTTGCAGAGTTGGCCCGCGAGCATGGTGTGAGCGAAGCCACGCTGTACGGTTGGAAGAGCAAGTACGGCGGGATGGAAGTGGGCGAAGCGCAGCGGCTGAGAAGTCTGGAAGATGAGAACCGCCGGTTGAAACATCTGGTGGCCGACCTCAGCCTGGACAAAGAAGCGCTGAAGGCAATCGTGCGAAAAAACGGTTGGAGCTTGCCGGCTTAAGGGCGGATGCGGTGTTTGCGATGGAGCAGTTTGCCATGAGCGAACGCCGGGCTTGCAGGCTCGTGGAGCTAGACCGCAGCAGTTATCGTGATGAGCCGCGAGCGGACCACAACGCGCAACTGCGAGAAGAGTTGGTAAAGCTGGCGCGACAGAACCCGCGCTACGGATACCGGCGCTTGCAGGTGCTGTTGAGCAAACGTGGGCACGCGGCCAGCGCCCAGCGGATTTACCGCCTGTATCGGGAGGAACGACTGATGGTACGACGGCTGAGGAGGAAGCGGTTGGTGCGTCCGGCGAACGAGGGACGGCTGTTGCCGCGCTCGAACCAGGAGTGGGCGCTGGACTTCGCTTGTGATGCCTTGGCAACGGGCCGCGGAATCCGCATTCTAGCCATCGTCGATGCCTTCACCCGGGAGTGCCTGACGTTGGAAGTGGATACGAGTTTGTCGAGTCAGCGCGTGACCCGCGCTCTAGAAACAGCGATCGAGCAGCGCGGCACGCCGGAATCGATTCGTTGTGGTAACGGGCCGGAGCTGACCTCGCGGCATTTCCTGGGGTGGTGTGAGGAGCGCAAAATCCAGTTGATCCACATTCAGCCGGGACGGCCGATGCAGAACGGCCACGTGGAGAGTTTCAATGGACGACTGCGTGATGAGTGTTTAAACGCCAGCTGGTTTCGGAACCTGGTCGATGCCAGGACGAAGGTTTCGAACTGGCACCAGGAGTACAACAGCGAGCGACCGCACAGCAGCCTGGGCTATCGCACGCCAAACGAGTTCGCCGAAACGTTGAGATCCTCAGTTCCACATAGATGAGAAAATCGAG
>CAVZMC010000087.1:0-33343 GCA_963776125.1 uncultured Acidobacteriaceae bacterium
CGATCCGGGTGAAGGAGTCGCCGGCGTTCGTCGTGGCTCGGCTGCTGATCCTCTATCGGCGGAGCGACTACATCACCCTCGAGGAGAATCTCGCCTCTTCGCGGGACATCGACCTCGCGATCGAGCGGCGCCGGGATGCCAATGGGCCCGTTCGAGCTCGCCGACATGATCGGTCTGGACGTCTCCTTGGAAGTGGCCGACCCTATTTCGTGAATTCGGGGACTCAAAATATCGACCCGCACCCTACCTACGGCGGTTGGTGGACGCGGGCCATCTCGGAAGAAAGACCGGGATGGGGTTCTACGTACTCGACCTGAACACGCGCGCGGCTCCGTGGCCCCGGAGACCGTATTCGTCTTAGGGGGAGCGAGGATCGCGGGGCCATGAAGTTCCCAGTAGAGCCGAGTGGGCGGTCGAACTCCGGTCCGTGCTCAACCAGAACGAAGCGTACCGGTCAGCGGCGCAGGCCTGGGAGGGCGACATCCTCTTCCTGGTGCGGACCGCGGACACATCGGCCCTTTCACGGGGTCCACCTCGCGCTCGCCCACGGGGAGTGTTCGGCCGCCACCTTCCACGAGGACGCTCGCTCGGTGCCGAGCGAGTTCGTGTAGAGGAACTTCCGGAAAACTGGGCGAAGCTTTTGCACGGCCAGCTCGACCCCGGGACGACCGCGTGGTGCGGCCGCTGGAATGGGGAGTGGAGTGGGCGCAGGGGTGGCCCTGTCGCAATGGCTTTGCGCCTGGATACGTTCCGGCCGATCCGGAGAAGTTTCTTCGCGAATACAACCGCCGCATTGTCGCTGCGAGCGACGAATTCTTTTCCTATAGGACACCCACGGATTTTCGGCTAGAACACCGCGAAGTGCAGGTTTGCAGCACGCGCGAAGTGCCCGATCCCAAGCTGGAAGAGAAAGTGCGCGGCACCTACGCGGACTTTCTTCGCTTTACCTCGCCGGTGCATACGCCCTATCCGGAAAATAATTTGGCGAATGCGCGCTGGTTTCCGGCACGTGGGCGGCGTGCCGTGGTGCTGCTGCCGCATTGGAATGCCGATGCATTGGCCTACACCTCGTTGTGCAAAGTCCTGAACATTTTGGGGATCGCGGTGCTGCGGCTGAGCAAGCCCTACCACGACGTCCGGCGTCCGGCTGGGATTTACCGGGCCGACTATGCGGTTTCCGCCAATATTGGCCGCTCGCTCGATGCCAGCCGGCAGGGCGTGATCGATGTCCGCTGTTGTTTGGACTGGCTAGAGCAGCAGGGCTATTCGCGTCTTGGTGTGATCGGCACCAGCCTCGGTTCCTGCTACGCCTTTCTCGCCGCCGCGCACGATCCGCGCATTCGCGTGGCAGCTTTCAACCATGCCTCGACCTATGTCGCTGATGTGGTTTGGCATGGACAATCGACCCGCCACATCCGCGAGGGACTGGAATCGAAGATCGATCTGGAACGCCTGCGCGGGTTGTGGAGCGCGGTTAGTCCCATGTCTTACTTTCCGCAGTATGCGCGATGGCCCAGGAAGTCGCTCATCATCTATGCTCGCTACGATCTGACGTTCCTGCCTGAGCTTTCCGAGCAAGTGGTAAAGGAATTCGCCCGCTACCATTTGGACCACAAAGTTGTGGTGCTCCCTTGCGGCCACTACACCACCGGCGAGACGCCCTTCAAATATATGGATGGGTGGCAGCTGGCGACGTTTTTCCGGACCGCGTTTGAGGGCGGCAGTTAGCATTAGGGTCAATCCGAGAACGCGGTAGAGACGTAGCTCGGCTACGTCTGGTCGGCACCTGGAATACCTTGGGAAGGCGATAGGCGCAACCGGCAAGACGTAGCGAAGCTACGTCTCTACGGGCGATTCGGGTTTTCGCTGTTGGGTGGTTGGCGAGGTTGTTGGGGCGGCCGCCGGTTTTTAGCATTTGGCACTTGGCTGCTAAATGCCGAGTGCCAATTGCCAGATGCTTGTTTAGAATGAACTGCATGAGGATCGCCCTGGCCGCCGATCATGCTGGCTTCGAATTGAAGGAGAAAATCCGGCGACACCTCGCCGATTTGGGAATCGGCGTGGATGACCTGGGTACCGATTCGAGTGAGCCGGTCGACTATCCTGACTATGCTCGTGTCGTGGGCGAAAAGGTGGCGGATAGGCGGGCCGATCGCGGAATTCTAGTGTGCGGCACGGGCATTGGAATGTCGATTGCTGCCAATAAGGTCGCCGGAATCCGCGCCGCGCATGTCACCAGTGAAGTCGAAGCCCAGCTCAGCCGGGAGCACAACGACGCCAACGTGCTGACGGTGGGCGCGCGAGTGCTCGACGAGGGCGCCGCGCTGAAGATCGTGGATCGCTGGCTGAACACGGCGTTTACCGGAGGCCATCATCAGCGGCGCGTGGAAAAGATAGGCCGGCTCGAACACGTGGAACTGCGATCGCCAGCGGCAAATTGGAAATTGTAAGCTGAGAACTCACTATGAAAACAACCTCTATGTCGCGCCCGCTCTACGAGACCGATCCCGAGGTGGCTTTGGCCATCGACAATGAAACCCGCCGCCAGCACGAAGGCTTGGAGCTGATTGCCTCCGAGAATTTCGTCAGCGAAGCCGTGCTCGAAGCCATGGGCTCGGTGTTCACCAATAAGTATGCCGAGGGCTATCCTCGCAAGCGCTATTACGGCGGCTGCGAGTTCAGCGATGTCGTCGAAAACCTAGCGCGGGATCGCGCCAAGAAACTTTTTGGCGCCGAGCATGCCAACGTGCAGCCGCACGCCGGCTCGCAGGCCAACATGGAAGCTTACGCGGCCGTGTTGCAGCCGGGTGACACGATTCTTGGACTCAACCTTGCGCACGGTGGCCATCTAACGCACGGGCATCATCTGAATTTTTCCGGCAAGACCTATCGCATTGTTCCTTACGGAGTGACCAAGGAAACCGAGACCATCGACTACGACGATCTGGAGAAGCTCGCAGAAAAAGAGCGCCCAAAAATGATTATCGGTGGCGGCAGCGCCTATCCGCGCATCATCGACTTCGCGCGCATGCGGCAGATCGCCGATAAGGTTGGCGCGCTCTATCTCGTCGATATGGCGCACTTCGCGGGATTAGTAGCTGGCGGGGTGCATCCCTCGCCGGTGGCCCATGCGCAGATCGTGACTTCGACCACGCATAAGACGTTGCGCGGGCCGCGCTCGGGCATGATTTTGTCCAAAGCGGAGTTTGGTCCCGCCATCGATAAGGTTGTCTTCCCTGGAATGCAAGGCGGACCGCTGGTGCACATCATTGCCGCAAAAGCTGTGTGCTTTCTCGAAGCGGCGCAGCCGGAGTTTCGTGACTACGCGCGGCAAGTAGTCGCCAACGCCAAGATCTTGGCCGAGACCCTGGCGGCGGAAGGCTTCCGCGTGATTTCCGGCGGCACCGACACTCATCTTATGCTGATCGATGTTTTCTCCCAAGGCATGCTGGGCAGCGATGCCGAGAAGGCACTGGGCGTGGCGGGCATCACCGTCAATAAGAATGCGATTCCCTTCGACGTCAACCCTCCCTTGAAGCCCAGCGGCGTCCGCATTGGCACTCCCGCCTTGACTACGCGTGGAATGAAAGTGGCGGAAATGAAGCGCATCGGGATGTGGATTTCCGAAGCGCTGCATCATCGCAACGAAACTGCGGTGCTGGAGAAAATCCGTGGGCAGGTTCTGGAACTGGCGGAGGAATTTCCGCTGTACTCGGAGCGCAGAGCGCGGGCTCAGGCGGAAGTGAGGGCGTAGGCGAGGACCCGGCGTTGTCCTGCGAGGACCGGGGCGACGGGGGACTGCTGTTCGCCGCCCACCGTCAGAAAACAGATTTCTCCCTCCGGTCGAAATGACAAAAGTAAAGCGTTAGCCGGCAAGCTGCGGCATCGCTGAAGCGATGCCCTGATACGAATCCATCTCCTTCAGCAGCGATCTATAGCTTCGGCCGACAATCTTTCCCTCCTTTGTGGTTAAATCTTCCCGTGAAGGTAGCCATCGATATCCGGCGGATGACGGAATTCGGCGTCGGCACTTATACCCGCAACGTAGTCCGGGCGCTGAGCCGACTGGACCGTGAGAGCGAATACATCTTGATCGGTTCTCCGCAGAAGGTCACGGAAATCGGGCCGCTTCCGCCGAATTTCAGAACTGTTCCGCTGCGTGATCCGGACACCACAACAAGAGGCTATTTACAGTTTCGTGCGGCCATTCGGCAGATCGATTGCGATGTGGTGCATATTCCCCATCTGTTCGGGATACCCAGGCGGCTGCCGTGCCCCTATGTGATGACGGTGCACGACGTGCTGGAGCACATGGCCAGCGCCAACGACCGCTCCGGATTGCGGCGCGTGCTGCATTTTCAACTCACTCGCCAGGTGCTGAAGGGAGCCGAACGCATCTTCGCGGTTTCTAAATTCACGAAAAGCGAAATTGAAAAGCTGTTTGGCATTGCGCCGGACCACATCGATGTCGTCTATAACGCTATCGACGAACGCTTTCTGCATGGCCACGCCTCGGAAGCCGACCGGCAGTTTCTGGCGGAGCGTTATCAGGTGAACTATCCTTTTCTGCTCTATGCCGGCCGCATCAGCCCGCACAAAAACGTGGTGCGGATTATCGAGGCTTTCTCCGCCCTGAAGGCGGAGTTGGACAAAGAGGGAAGATATCCGGGGCTGAAGCTGATCATTATCGGCGACGAGCTTTCCAAGCATCCCGACCTGCGGCGCACCGTCATCCGCGGCGGGGTGCAGAATGATGTGCGCTTTCTGGGATTCATTCCCATTGAAGTGCTGCGGATTTTTTACGACGCGGCCAAAATTTTTGTCTTCCCGTCTTTATACGAGGGTTTCGGGCTGCCTCCGCTGGAGGCCATGGCGCACGGCACGCCGGTGCTGGCGTCGAACACCTCGTCCCTGCCCGAGGTGGTGGGCAACGCGGCGGTTTTGGTGAATCCAGAGAATGTGTTTGAGATCATGCGCGCCCTGCACCGCGTGCTGACCGACCAGAATCTGCGCGAGAAAATGAAACGGCGCTGTTATGAGCAAGCCAAGAAGTTCTCCTGGGAAGACTCGGCGCGGCGGATTCTGGCGGTGTATAGCGAAGTTGTGGCCAAGCGGCGGGGGATTTCGCGGCCGCAGGGCGAACCCGATCCGGTGACGGCGAGTTCGTAGGCGGAAGGACCCAATTGTTCAGGATTGGACTTGCGCCACCCGCCCGTTCAAGCCTTCTCTTGGCTTGAATGGAAGCGATGTGGCGCCCGTGGAAGTGAGTCTGGACACTTGCCCCTAATGTTCCAATTGGAACATATCGTCATCACACAAGCGGGCATACATTTTTGTGATGACAGCTGAGTCTGAGAAAACAAAGCGGCAAACGGCGAGCACGGATCGGGAGAGAATCCCAGAGGAGTCGGTTGACGCTCTCAATAACCTTCTCCCGCGTTGGCGCCCCAAAATCTGGGCATTGTGGGATTGGGAGGGTAAACAGGGCGCGAACCTGGGGCGCCGGGCCGAGTCCTACGCATTTCGTTCGCCTTCGGGAATTGCTCCTTGACAAGATTGCCGCTGGTCTTTAGCCTAAGAAGAATTCATGTTTACCTCACGCCAGTGCCGCTGTCTCTGTTGTACGTGTTGTTGTATGTGTGTGCCTGGCGCGGGGAGGATGCTGACTTAGGAATTACCTAAACAAAACAGCAATCATCGCCCACCGCCAGCAGAAGACTGGCGGTGGGTTTTTTTATGGCAAATCAAGACGCAAATACGGCGCTCGTGCCCGAGGGACAAGCCAGCGGCGACCAGACAAACCAAGCCAGCAGCTTGTTCCCCATGTTTGTAAAGCTGGCCGGGCGCGACTGCCTGGTGGTAGGCGCGGGCCGCATTGCCGAGTCGAAAATTCCCGGCTTGCTGGAGGCGGGAGCGACGGTTCGCGTGGTCGCGCCAGAAGCCAACCACGCGATTTCCGAGTGGGCTGGTGCGGGCAGGATCACCTGGGAGCGGCGCCCCTTCAAGCCCGGCGACCTTGATGGCGTCTTCCTGGTAATCGCCGCGACTTCCTCCAGCGATCTGAATGGAACTGTATTCCGCGAGGCGCGGCGGCGCGGCATCTTGTGCAACGCGGTGGACGATCCGGAACATTGCGATTTTTATTATCCCGCGGTGGTGCGCCGGGGCGCGCTGCAGTTGGCAATTTCAACCGCTGGGCTAAGCCCGGCGTTGGCACAGCGGCTGCGCCTTGAATTGGAAGAACAATTCGGACCGGAATATGCCGGATGGGTGGAACAACTGGGAACGGCGCGAGAGCAACTGTTTTCGCGCGATCTTGACCCGGAAGCTCGCCGGAAACTGCTGCATGAATTGGCCAGCCGCGAAGCTTTTGCGGCGGCATCGGCGGCCAAGGGAGAGACTTCATGAAGGGTAAGGTATTTCTGGTGGGCGCGGGGCCGGGCGATCCTGAGCTGCTTACGCTGAAAGCGCTGCGAGTGTTGAAGACAGCCGATGTCGTGCTGCACGACGAATTGATCGGAGCGGAAATCCTCGGGCTGGTTCCGAAGAGCGCGCAGCTTCGCGCGGTTGGCAAGCGCTGCGGGAAAAAGAGCGTCCGACAGGAAGAAATCAACGCGCTGCTGATTCAGTTCGCACTGCTTGGGCTGCAAGTCGTCCGCTTGAAAGGCGGAGACCCACTTCTGTTTGGCCGTGCCGGAGAAGAGATTGGGGCGCTGCGCCAGGCGGGGATTGAATTCGAAATTGTTTCGGGCGTGACTGCGGCGATGGCCGCGGCGGCGGCGGCGCAGATTCCGCTGACGCATCGTGCGCTGGCTTCGGCTTTGGTAATTCTTACTGGACATTATTCGGAGAACCAAGATTCGGAAGCAACCGGCTTTCCCGCTGTGCGGGCGGGACGCCCGCACGACAGCCGGCGAGACGCCGGCGCTACGGACCCCGGCGCTACGGGAAGCACACGGCCGGGCGACTGGCCCGCGTCTTTGCCGCCCGATGCGACTGTGGTGGTGTACATGCCCGGCTACCACTACGAAAACACCGCGCGTGGGCTGCAGGCGGCGGGGCTCGCGGCGTCGACTCCGTGCGCAATCATTTCCAAGGCCGCGTCGGCCGAGGAAGCGGTTCACCGCACCACCCTGGAATTCCTTTCCCAGTCTCCCCGTTTGCCGGCGCCAACGCTGTTGGTGGTTGGAGAAGTGGTGCGCTTCGCGGACCACACATCTCTGCGGCAGCGGTTTTCCTGGGCCGAGGGGCAGAGCGAGGACCTTATTTCGTTGTCGCAAGAGCAAGCTCCCGCCGATTCGGGAAACGAGGAGCGATCCGAGTGAAGGACACCCTGGAACACATACAAACGTTGTCGGAAAAATGGAAGCCCGAGGAAACCCTGCGCTGGGCTTTTTCGACGTTCAAGAACGACGTGGCCATGGCCTCGGCTTTCGGCGCCGAGGGCCTGGTGCTGATTGACATCGCGACCCGCGTCAATCCTGCCATGAATATTTTCATCGGCGACACCGAATTCCTTTTTCCGGAAACGTATGACCTGATTGACCGGGTGGAACGGCACTACGGCGTCAGCGTGGAGCGCGTGTTCTCGGCGCTTACGCCGGAAGAGCAGGAACGAGTGCAGGGTCCAGCGCTGTGGAACCGCAATCCCGATCTGTGCTGCAGCATTCGCAAGGTCGAGCCGTTGCGCAAGAAGCTCTCCGAACTGAAAGCCTGGATTACCTCTATCCGCCGCGACCAGACTTCGGTCCGCGCTCAGGCTCGCAAAGTGGAATGGGATGAGAAGTTCCAGTTGGTTAAGATCAATCCGCTAGCGGATTGGACTTCGGAACAAGTGTGGACCTACATTCGCCGCCACAAGGTTCCGTACAATGCGCTGCATGACCGCAATTATCCGAGCATCGGCTGCACCCATTGCACGCGCGCGGTGCGGCCGGGCGAGGATCCCCGGGCCGGGCGCTGGTCGGGGATGCAGAAGACGGAATGCGGCCTGCACACGCGGCCGTCGCAGAACCCGCCGCTCATTCATCTGGATACTTCGGCCAGTCCGGAGGAGAGCCAAACGCCGACTCTTCCGGCGGCCGCCGGCGGCGCGGAATAGTTCGTTCATGTTGCGGGCTTCGGTCGGGAAGTCCTTGCTCCCTTTGGTAACCCCTGAGATGCACCTTTTTCGCTGCACTTTAACATTCCTGCAATATTCTCGAACTATCATGAACCTTGGGAAAGGCTCCGCGGAGGCCCTGGTCATGGGGATGCGCAGTTTATCGCGATCGGCTCTGCCGCTGCAGGTAGCGGCGGTCTGCTATCGCTGGCGCGGATCTTCGGTGGAGTTTCTGCTGGTGAACACCAACGGCGGCCACAAGTGGACTTTTCCCAAAGGCGATCCGGCGGCGTCTCTCTCGCACAGCCAGGCGGCCGACCGTGAAGCCTGGGAAGAGGCGGGCGCGCGCGGCCACATTGAGCCGCGGCATTTCCATCTCTATATTCATTCCAAGGGAGTTTTCTGGAAGCCGCCAGGCGTGCAGGAGTTTGTGGTCAAGGCATTCCTAATGGAAGTCATGCACGCGGGCCATCCGCCCGAGGGAATGCGCAACCCCACGTGGTTTTCGCCGGACGAGGCCAAGCGGATTTTGGCCAAAGGCCGCGAAGTGAAGTATGCGCGCGAGCTGCACGCGGTGGTGGACCGGGCGCTGGAGCAGATTCACGCGGCGAAAACTCTAGTGGCGCGGTAACACGACGATCCTCAAGAATCGTGTAGAGCGGGCACTCCTGCCCGCTGGCTTGGGCGCTGGCGAACCGTTGAATTGGGCATCCTTATTTTCCCCACACATCCCCGATGCCGCTGGCCTTAGCGGATAGGAGCGTCCGCTCCACACGATATGATAATCCCAGCCCATGATCCAGCTCTCCTCCGCCGGAAAACGCTACGGCCACAAACTCCTTTTCGAGGGAGCCGACTGGCTGATCACGCCCAAGGACCGCGTCGGCCTGGTGGGCGCGAATGGCACCGGCAAATCCACGCTGCTAAAGATTCTCGGCGGGATGGAGACGCTCGACTACGGCACGCATCAGCGTCGCCAAGGGCACGACCGTCGGCTATCTGCCGCAGGATGGACTTTCGCTCTCCGGCCGCAGCGTGTTTGCCGAGTGCATGTCGGTCTTCGACGATCTGCGTGCCATGGAACCGGAGATGGAAGCGCTGACCGCGCGCATGTCGGAAGTGGACCACGCGTCGGCGGAATACGGGCAGATCGCCGAGCGCTACCACCGCATCCAGCACGAATTCCAGACGCGCGACGGCTATGCGCTCGATTCGCAAGTCGGGACCGTGCTTGCCGGCCTGGGCTTTGGCAAGGACGACTGGAACCGCCAGACCGAAGAATTTTCCGGCGGCTGGCAGATGCGCATTGCGCTGGCCAAGCTGCTCTTGCAGAAGCCCAATCTGTTGCTGCTCGACGAACCCACCAACCATCTCGATCTCGAAGCCCGCAACTGGCTGGAAGACTATCTCGCGCACTATCCCTACGCCTACGTGCTGATTTCGCACGACCGCTACTTTCTGGACGTGACGGTCAACAGGATCGTCGAGATCTGGAACAAGCGCATTCACTTTTACAGCGGCAACTACGACAAATATCTGGCGCAAAAGAAGCAGCGCCGCGAGCAGATCGAAGCCGCTTACCGCAACCAGCGCGAGCGCATCGAGCAGCTGGAAGCGTTCATCAACCGCTTCCGCTACCAGGCGACCAAAGCCAAGCAGGTGCAGAGCCGCATCAAGGAACTGGAAAAGATCGAGCGCATCGAGATTCCCGAGGAAGAGAAGACCATCCATTTCACCTTTCCGCAGCCCAAGCCCAGCGGGCGCATAGTGGCCGAGTTGGCTGGATGTGGCCAAGACCTACGGCGAGAAAGAGGTTTTCCGCGACGTCAGCTTCATGATCGAGCGCGGCGACCGCGTCGCGCTGGTGGGCGTCAACGGCGCAGGCAAGTCAACGCTGATCAAGCTGCTGGCCGGCATCGAGCCGCTTACCGACGGGAGAATGCCATCTCGGCCACAATGTGCAGTCCGACTACTTCGCCCAGGATCAGTACAAGGAACTCAATCCGAATGCGCGCATGCTCGACGATCTCGGCGATCTGTCTCCGCAGAATCCACGCAAACCGAATTGCGCAGCCTGCTCGGCTGCTTCCTGTTTTCCGCCGACGATGTATTCAAGCGCATCGGCGTGCTCTCCGGCGGCGAGCGCAACCGCTACGCGCTTGCTGCGCATGCTGCTGCATCCGTCGAATTTCCTGCTGCTCGACGAGCCCACCAACCACCTCGACATGCGGGCCAAGGACGTGTTGCTGGAATCCTTGGCGAGCTACACCGGCACGGTGGTCTTCGTTTCGCACGACCGCTACTTCATCGACAAGCTGGCGACGCGGTATTCGAAATCGGTGGCGGCCAAGTGGAGATTTATCCCGGCAACTACGAAGACTATCTCTGGCGCAAGCAGGGAGGGCCAGAGCAAATCCGCAGCGCCGAAGTCTCCAGCATTCTTGAGGCAGTGCCACTTTCGCGCGAAAAAGCCAACGGCACCGAAAACGCCACACCCCAAAGACGCCTGAACCCCATCAAACGCAAGCAACTGGAAGAACAACTCCAGGGACTGGAAGCGGAAATCGGCAGCCTGGAAGCCGCGATCGCCGCTTGCGAGGCGTCCCTGCAAAGCTATGTCAGCGCGGAAGAAACCGCCCGCCTGTCCCATGAACTGACCACCCGCCGGGCCAGCCTGCAGGCGCGACTGGCGCAGTGGGAGGAGCTTACGCAAGCCCTTCAGTCTTAAGGCCTCAAGGCAGTGTGCGGAAGCCGTCGCCAGATGGCGTTGCGCCCCTCATCACACGGGCCTGTTCTTCCGTAACCTCCTCAGTTGGCGCGGTCGGTGCGATATTAAAGACGTAGAGTGACCAAAGACGTATATCCGCCGCATGCGGTAGCGCCTAGGGTGCAAACCGCACGGACCTCCGAAAGGCCGGTGCCATAATGTTGCATTCCTCTGACAATCAGAAATCCCAAACCCCACCGAGTCCCACTTCGTTCGCACCTCTGAGCGGGGCGGGCTCACCGGTGGAGCAAGCCACCATCGGCCGTTCCCTTGTGATTAAGGGCGAACTCACGGGCGCGGAGTCGCTCTACATCGACGGCCAGATCGAAGGCAGCATCAGCGTGGCCGATCACCGCGTAACCGTTGGACGCAACGGCAGCGTCACCGCCAACATCATTGCCCGGGAAGTTGTCATCATGGGTAAGGTGAAGGGCAACATCCAATGCAGCGATCGCCTGGACATTCGCGGCGAAGGCTCGCTCACCGGCGACGTTGCCACGCAACGCATTAGCGTGGAAGATGGAGCCATCCTGAAAGGCAGCGTGCAAGTTCGCGCCGTTGAGGCCAAAGGCGACCGATCACAAAGCCAGAGCCAGTCGAAACACGAACCACCCAAATCGCTGGCAGATCAGCCCAAGGCAGCCACCGTCGGCGCCTAGAGTTTTCCTTCCCTCCGTCGCCAACACCAGCCGGGCGCGCCCTAAAAAGCGCGCCCTATTTCTTTTCGTTATTTCTTTGTCTCAGGTTTCGCGCCTGCCGGCTTAAGGTCCAGCGCCGCCGAGTTCATGCAATAGCGCAGGCCGGTGGGAACCGGTCCATCCTCGAAGACATGCCCCAGGTGAGCGTCGCAGCGAGCGCAGCGGGCTTCGGTTCGGGTCATCCCGTAGGTGCGATCCGTGTGGGTTTCCACCGCACTGGGGTCAAGCGGCTGGTAGAAACTCGGCCAGCCCGTGCCCGAATCGAACTTGGTCTCGGAGCTGAACAGCGGCTGTCCACAGCACGCGCAGGTAAACGTGCCCGCTTCCTTCGTTTTCCAGTACTTTCCCGTGAACGCCGGCTCGGTTCCGGCTTTCCGCGCCACCTGATACTGCTCGGGCGTTAGTTGCTTCCGCCATTCCTCGTCGGTCTTGGTTACTTTTTCAACCATGGATATCCGTCACCTCGTTAATCTGTACATTAGATGCGTTTTTGCCCGGAAAGTTACGGCTTGATGGCCCGGTACTGCCCGCGGAAATAGAGCAGCGGGTTCCCCGCCCGCACCACCACATCTTCCACCTCGGCGATAAAAATCGTGTGATCGCCGGCATCTTGCACGCTGTGCAAGCGGCACTCGAGATAGGCCAGCGCCCCGTGCAGAATGGGAGTGCCGTGCGCGGTGCGCTCAAAGTGCACCCCCACATTCACTCCTGCCGGGTCATACGTGCCCGCCGGACGAGCGTAGTGTTCGGAGACCTCGCGCTGGTCGTCCGCCAGGACATTCACCCCGAAGCGTTTCTTGGCGTGAAGGTGTGCATGGGTCCGCGCCCGCTGATCCACGCAGACCAGTACCAGCTGCGGTTCGAGCGAAACTGATGCGAAGGCATTGGCCGTCATCCCGTGGATCTCGCCTTCAAAATCGACCGTAATCACGGTGACTCCCGTGGCAAAACAGCCCATCGCCTTGCGGAATTCTGCCGGGGTCGTGCTCATGTGCACCAAAGTTCTAACACGACAACCATGTCCAAGGGAAAGCCCGCCGCCTTGTGTTCCCTTTGCCCCCTGTGGTCATTAGTCTTGGCCGTGCAATCAGGAATGCCAAAAGCCGCGCTAATGTATGATTTTGACGTACCCGATTCTGGAGAAGACCACCTTGCTGCTAGCGCAAACCCAGCCGTCGCCTTCCTGCCTGAACGCCTCTCGCGCCGGCATTCCCCTATCCCGCGAGCAAGCCTATGAGCTGATTCGCGTGCCCGACGTTGATCTCCCCGCGTTGCTCTCGGCCGCCCTGGCTGCCAAGCAGCGCTTCAAGCCGGATGTCATTACCTACTCGCGCAAGGTTTTCATCCCGCTGACCAATCTTTGCCGCGATTATTGCGGCTATTGTACTTTCCGGCGCGATCCCGGCGATCCCGGCGCCCACACCATGACCCCTGATGAGGTTCTGCAAGTCGCGCGCGACGGCCAGAAATTAGGATGTACCGAAGCCTTATTCAGCCTAGGCGACAAACCCGAGCTGCTTTTCCCGGAAATGCGGGAAACCCTCCATCGCCTGGGATATAACTCGACCCTGCAATATCTGGAAGCCATGTGCGAGCTGGTGCTGCGCGAAACCTCGTTGCTGCCGCACCCTAACCCGGGATTGCTGAGCGCGGAATGGATCACTCGCCTAGCCGCGGTCTCGCCCAGCATAGGCCTGATGCTGGAGACGACGAACGCTTCTCTGCTGCAATCGGGCGCGGCGCACGACGATGCACCCGACAAATCCCCCGCCAAACGCCTGCGCACCATCGAAGATGCCGGCAAGCAGAATGTCCCGTTCACCACCGGCCTGCTGATCGGAATTGGCGAGACGCTCGAAGACCGCGTAGACACACTCGTGGCCATCCGCGACCTGAATCAGCGCTACGGGCATATCCAGGAAGTCATCGTCCAGAACTTCCGCGTCAAAGCCAACATCCCCATGCGCGATTGGCCGGAACCATCTCATGGCGAAATGTTGCGCACGGTCGCGGTTGCGCGCTTGCTTATGCCGGATGTGAACATCCAGGCGCCGCCGAATCTTTCAGCCGAAAACTATGAAGACTTACTCGACGCGGGAATCAACGACTGGGGTGGTGTTTCGCCCTTGACGCCGGACTTCATCAATCCGGAAAAACCCTGGCCGCATCTCGATCAACTGCAGCGGCGAACCGAAGCCAAAGGATTTGGCCTGCGCCAGCGCCTGCCGGTTTACCCCGAGTTCCTGCCCGCGGCCGCGAAGCAGCCTGGCTTGCTCGCCGAGAGGCTCAAGACGGCCGCCGGCGCCAACGGCTACGCGCGAACAACAACGAATGCATGAGCAGCGAAAACAAAATCGTCGTGCTCACCGGCGGCACCGGCGGCGCTAAGTTCGTGGACGGCCTGCGGCGAGCTGTTCCTCCGGAACAACTCACTTTCATCGTGAACACCGCCGACGATCTGGAGTGGTGGGGCCTGCGGGTTTCGCCCGACCTCGATTCCATTACGTATGTGTTGGCGGATTTGCTAAATAAAGACCGCGGCTGGGGCGTGCAGGATGACACTTTTCAATGCCTGCAGATGATGGCGCGATTAGGGCAACCGGCTTGGTTCCAGATCGGCGACCGCGACCTGGCCACTCACCTCCTTCGCACCCAACTCATCCAAGAAGGCAATACTCTCAGCGAAGCGACCGCCGAAATTGCCGCCAGATTCGGCGTCACCGCACGCATTCTTCCCATGAGCAACGACCGCATTGAAACTCGAGTGCAAACCCCGGCTAGCGACCTCAGCTTCGAAGAATATTTTGTACAACGGCACTTCCGCGACCCGGTGATCTCCGTGCGTTTTGCCGGTGCCGAAACCGCCGCGCCCGCGCCCGGCGTGGTCGATGCTCTGCTTTCCGCCACTACCGTGATCCTGGCGCCCAGCAACCCCATCACCAGCATCGGCCCGATTCTTGCCGTTCCCGGCATTCGCGAAGCGCTATGTAGGACGTCGGCGCCAGTCGCTGCGATTAGCCCAATTGTCAGCGGAGCCGCTGTGTCCGGCCCAGCCGGCGCATTGCTGGCCTCGCAAGGGCTGCCGGTTTCAATCGCCGGCGTGGCCCAAGCCTATGAGGATTTTCTTGATCTTCTAATCGCCGACGTGGCCGACAGGAATGCGACAGAGGAGTTGAGGCAGTCGCGCGTGAAAATGCGCTGGACCAATACGATCATGAAATCTGCGAATGACAAAGTTGAATTAGCCCGAACCGTGCTTTCGTGCCTGGCAGCGGAGATCAGCCGCGAAGCGGCTGTAGAGACGTAGCTAGCTGCGTCTCTACGATTGCGCGTGCGGACAGAATGGAGAAACGAGCACATCGCGCGATCGCGACAAAACCAAACGTCCATGATTCTCATCCCCGTCAAAATTCTCGCCAATGCCAAACAACGCCTGGCCGCCATGCTCGATCAAGAATCGCGCACCGAGCTGGCCCATGCCATGCTCTACGACGTTCTCGAAACTCTCGGCACATGGAAAGGGCGCCCCGCCGTCTCGCTCGTCACCACTGACCCCTTCGCCCTTGATCTGGCCAATCAGTTCGACTTCGAGATCATCCCCGACACCGCCAATCGCAGCGAAACCGATGCCATCGAAATGGCAACCCAGGTCTGTCTATCGCGAGGAGTCGACTACACGCTAGTCATTCCTGGCGACATTCCGCTGATCACCGTGCCAGAACTGGAAACCATCCTCCAAGCCGCTCCACCCGAAGGGTCTGTGCTCGTTCCCGCCGCCGACGGCCGCGGCACCAACGCCGTCTTGCGCCGTCCCGCTGCATTGTTTCCCCTGCGTTTCGGCAATGACAGCTTCAAACCCCACCTTGCCGCTGCGCAGGCCACACAGAAACCCTGCGTCGTCCTTCAGCTACCCGGTATTGCGCTCGACGTCGACAACCCAGCGGAACTTCACCAGCTGGCAATCGCCCGCGGCGATACCCGCTCGCAGCGCATGGCCCGCCGATGGGGCTTCGCGGCACTGCCACAAGCGGTCACCAAATAATGCCCACTCATCCCCAAGCACTTCAGATTTTCCCCATTCCTTTCGCGGATGAAATTGCTCCCGGCGACTCGCTCGCGGAAAAACTCCTCAGCTCGTTGAAGCATCACAAAATGTCATTGATGCCGGGTGACATCGTCGTGATTAAGCACAAAATCGTCTCCAAGGCCGAAGGGCAATTGGTGGAGCTGGCCAAGATCAAACCGTCGCGAGCATCGCAAACCTGGGCCCGCCGCTATAGCCTTGACGCCCGCGTAAACGAAGTCGCGTTGTCGCAAGCCGCCCGCATCGTGCGCCGAAAACGCGGCGTGCTCATCACGGAAACAAAGCATGGATTCATCTGCGCCAACAGCGGCGTGGACGCATCCAACGTTAACGGCGGCCGTCACGCTCTTCTGCTGCCCAAAGACGCCGACCGCTCGGCGGCCCACATCCATCGCAAATTGAAGAAGCGCCTGAAGCTCCACATCCCTATAATCATTTCTGACAGTTTCGGCCGCCCCTGGCGGGAAGGCCTTACTGAAGTTGCTATCGGTATCGCTGGGATGAAGCCGCTGCACGATTACCGCGGACGCCGCGACCCGCACGGCTACAAACTGCAGGCCAGCATCGAAGCAGTCGCCGACGAACTGGCTTGCGCCGCCGGCCTGGTATGCGGCAAGCTATCTGGTACTCCCGCGTGCGTAATTCGTGGATTCCCGTACGAAAGGGCGCGAGGCAATATCCGCGAACTGCTCCGTCCGGCTAAAATGGACTTGTTCCGTTGATCAGATTCCTGTAGCGCCGGCCCTCCGACTTCGCTGTGGGCAGGCTAACCGGCTGTCGCGAGGGCGTCTCGCCCGCGCACCTATAGAGAAAGTGGGGATTGAAATGTCGCGCGTGCTGCCAGATTCCGAACTAGAAAACTTCCTCAGCTTAGAATGGTCAGATGTTGCCCCGCATCTAACCCCCGCCTCACGCGAAGCGTTAGAGAAGCTGCTGGAAGCGCAAGATGGCGCGGTGCTTTCCCGAGAAGAGCGCCTTCTACTAGCGCACGCCGAAGCCGACGACCTCCTTGGCCTACTAGTTGCCGCCGACACCCTGCGCCGCGAGTTGGTCGGAAATCTGGTCACCTACGTCGTCAACCGCAACATCAATTTCACCAACATCTGTTTCATCGGTTGCAAGTTTTGCGCCTTCAGCCGCGGCCCCCGCGAATCCGACACTTATTTCCTAAGCCCGGAACAGGTCGCCCAGAAAGCGATCGAAGCCTGGTCCATCGGCGCCACCGAAGTCTGCATCCAAGGCGGCCTGCCGCACGGCCTCCCAGCTTTTTACTATCGCGACATCCTCCGAGCCGTGAAAGGCGTGTGTCCGCGCATGCACATTCACGCCTTCTCGCCGATGGAGATCGTCTACGGCATCGAACTTACCGGCATGCCGCTGGAGGAGTACCTGCTCATGCTGAAAGAGAACGGCCTCGATACCCTCCCCGGCACCGCCGCCGAAATTCTCGACGACGAAGTCCGCTTCACCCTATCGCGCAACAAGGTCTCCGCCGCGCAATGGGCCGATGTCATTCGCACCGCCCATCGCTGCGGCATCCGCACTACCTCCACCATGATGTACGGACACTGCGAAACCCCCGTCCACTGGGTCAATCAGCTCGATTTGCTTCGCGAAATCCAATCCGAAACCGAAGGCTTCACAGAATTTGTCCCCCTCGGCTTCGTGCATCAAAACACATTGCTCTTCCAGCAAGGCCTCGCGCGCTCCGGCCCAACTGTGGCTGAGCACCTGAAAGTTCACGCGCTCGCCCGCGTCCTGCTCGCCGGCTCGATCAACAACATTCAGGTTTCGTGGGTGAAGTTGAACAAGAAACTCTCGCAACTCTGCTTGCACGCCGGTGCCAACGACTACGGCGGCACCCTGATGGAAGAGAATATTTCCCGCGAAGCCGGCGCCACGGCCGGCCAATACACCAGCCCGAAGGATTTTCAAGCCATGATCCTTGAAACCGGCCGCATCCCCGCCGAACGCAACACTCCTTACACCCGCATCACCATCAAACAGCAACCGGAGCCTTTCACCATCGAGCGATCCCTGGAACCGGAGTTTGCGTAGATATGACCCGCCCCATCGCCGTCCTGGGCGGGACCGGTGCCGAAGGCTTCGGCCTCGCCCTCCGCTGGGCGCAAGCCGGAGAAACCGTCATCATCGGCTCGCGAGACCCGCAACGCGCCCAGGCCGCCGCCGAAAAGATCAAATCCAAAGTCGGCCCGCAAGCCCAAGTCTCCGGCGCAGAAAACTCCGCCGCTTGCGCCGTCGCCGATATCGTCGTGCTGACCGTTCCCTTCGAAGCGCACGCAGTACTGCTCAAACAACTAAAGTCCGGGTTTCGACCAAACGCAGTCGTCGTCGACACCACCGTCCCTCTGGCTTCGAGCGTGGGCGGCCGCTCCACCCGCACCCTCGGCGTCTGGCAAGGCTCCGCCGCGCAGGAAACCGCTGAACTGGTTCCCAAAGGAGTCACGGTCGTCGCCGCCTTCCACAACGCGTCAGCCGAGCTCCTCACTGCCGACGGCCCCGTCGACTGCGACATCATCGTGTGCAGCGACGATCCCGCTTCCACTCAACTCGTGCAAGCTCTAGCCGCCAAAATCCCCGGCATCCGCGCCATCGACGGCGGAAAGCTGGAAAACGCCCGCATCGTAGAACAAATCACCGCGCTGCTCATCGCCCTGAACATCCGCCACAAAGCGCACGCCGGAATCCGCATAACCGGCCTGCCTACAGCCTCTTATCTCGAGGGATAAACCGCATTCCCCCTGTGCCCTCCTGCGCCCCCTGTGGTTAAATCGCTCTGTGTCGAACCATCACGCCATAGAATTCCGCAACGTGTCCTACCGCCTGGAAAACGGCCACGACTTGCTGCGCAATCTGAATCTGGAAGTCCACGAAGGCGAAACTCTAGTGTTGCTAGGCCGCAGCGGCTCCGGCAAGACCACAACACTAAAGCTGATCAATCACCTGCTAGTCCCCACCGCGGGCGAAATAAAAGTGAGCGGCCGCCCCACGAAAGGCTGGGACCCCATCCGCTTGCGCCGCTCCATCGGTTACGCCATTCAGGAGGTCGGTTTGTTCCCGCATTTCACGGTCGCCCGCAACATCGCGGTCGTCCCGCAGATCGAACACTGGCCCGCAGACAAAATCCAACAAAGGGTTGAAGAACTCATGCGATTGGTAGGCCTGGACCCAAACCTCTCCACGCGCTATCCACGCGAACTCTCCGGCGGACAGCGCCAGCGAGTTGGCGTGGCCCGCGCCCTGGCCGCCGATCCGCCCATTCTCCTGATGGACGAACCCTTCGGCGCGCTCGATCCCATCACCCGCGCCGAGCTACAAAAAGAATTCCGCGACCTGCAGTCTAGGCTAAAGAAGACAGTAGTTTTCGTGACCCACGATCTACGCGAGGCTCTCCTGCTCGGCACCCGCATCGCGCTCATGGAATCCGGCTACCTGGTCACGGTCGTTCCCGCGGACCAATTCACCCGTTCCCCCGATCCTCTCGTAGCCGCCTATGTAGCGGCTTTCGGTGTTCCGTAGCGCGGGCGTCACGCCGGCTGTCGTGAGGGCAGCGCGCCCTCGCTGCTTTGAGGAAGGGCACGACTTTTGGTCGTGCCGTTATTTCGCACGAGAAAAGAGGCGCTTCAGCGCCTGAGGTGAGGCCAAATGAACGTAGTCCAATTTATCCTGCAAAATCGCACCGAAGTCTTCGAACTAACCCTAGAGCATCTCTGGCTAGTGGGCGTCTCCACAGTTCTAGCCGTCCTAATCGGAATTCCCCTGGGCATCCTGATCGCCCGCTGGCCCGCGCTCAACAAGCCTATTCTTGGCGGCGCCAATATCATCCAAACCATCCCCAGCTTGGCGCTCTTCGGATTCCTTCTTCCCGCCCCATGGATCGGCGCCCGCGCTGACCGCCTGGCCATCCTCGCACTGCTGCTCTACGCCCTGCTGCCGCTCATCCGCAACACCTACACCGGCATCAAGGGCGTGGACCCGGCCATCGTCGAAGCCGGACGCGGCATGGGCATGACCGCCAATCAACTTCTCTGGCAAGTCCAACTCCCGCTGGCCACAGGCGTGATCATCGCCGGCGTCCGCGTAGCCGTTGTCATCTCAATAGGCCTGGCCACCATCGCCGCTGCCATCGGAGCCGGCGGCCTCGGCGAATACATTTTCCGTGGCCTGGCCATGGTCAACAATTCCGTAATCCTGGCCGGTGCGATTCCAGCCGCAGTGCTAGCCCTACTCGCCGATGTAAGCTTAGGCTGGCTCGAGAAACGCCTTAGCCCGCGATAGTTTGTCATCCTGAGCATGGCGGGAACTTCGCGAAGCGACGCTCCGCGCAGTCGAAGGATCCCTATCACGATTGGAGCTGTCATATCACGGCTTGGATTTTGAGATAGCCTTTGCGTTTGGGTGGCGCAGCGCTTCAGCGCTGCGATTAGATCATCGAACGAATTCCGGCTTCAGCCGCTGAGGTTTTGCTCCCGACAACATGCGCATCCCACTAATCCTAGCCGCGACGCTCCTCCTAACGTCCTGCGGCCCCTCGCGCAACTCCCGCATCGTAGTCGGCTCCAAAAACTTCACCGAGTCCCTCATCCTCGGTGAACTCATCGCCCAGCAAATCGAAAATCACACCCGCCTCCCCGTCGAGCGCCGTTTCTACCTAGCCGGCAGCTACATCTGCCACCAGGCCATCCTTGCGGGCCGCATCGATATCTATCCGGAATACACCGGCACCGCCCTAACCGCCATCCTAAAAGAAAACGTGGCGACAGCCGCCTCGGCTGTCCAGCGAAGCGAAGCGAGCAAGAGTGAAGACCCAGTCTACGAAAAAGTGAAACAAGAATACGCAAGTAGATTCGACCTGGCAGTAGGCCCGCCGTTAGGCTTCAACGACACTTTCGCCATAGAGATCCGCGGCGAAGACGCCCGCCGCCTGAACCTGAAAACCATCTCACAAGCCGCGGAGTACACTCCGAAATGGCGCGCCGGATTCGGCTACGAATTCATGGAACGCCCCGACGGCTACAAAGGCCTAGCCGCCACTTATGGCCTGCGCTTCGCCGCCCCGCCGAGAATCATGGATCTCGGCCTGTTAACCCGCGCCCTGAAAGACAAACAACTAGACCTAATCGCCGGCAACACGACGGATGGCCTAATCTCTGCGCTGGATTTGTACGTTTTAGGGGATGATCGACATTACTTTCCACCGTATGAAGCCGTCCCGGTCATTCGCGAAGAGGCGTTGAAGCTGCATCCCGAACTAAAACCCGCCATGGACGCCCTCGTAGATAAAATCTCGGATCAAGACATGCGCACCCTGAACTACGCGGTCGACGCGCAGCACCGCGACGTGAAAGAGGTAGTCCGCGAATTCCTAAAAAGCAAAGCCCTATCCCCGTAGCGCCGGCGTCTCGCCGGCTGTCGCGAGGGCGTTCTCGCCCTCGCCCCGCAAGAGAGTAAGCGCGGCGTAATCTTCAATGCCAGGCCTTAGGAACTTCAGAACGCGAGGCGACCCATGGGTTAGCATGGCGCAATCTCAACTCAGGCGAAAGGATCAATACAGACATGCCACGCCTTTTCACCTACACGATTCCGATCGATGATGGCGCCGCTCCTAATCCATTTCGCGGCATGTGCTCGCTTGCCATTTGCAAGCCGGGCATTCGCCGCGTGGCCGCAAAAGGGGACTGGATCGCAGGGCTAGGGGCAAAGCATTCTCAGAGTGGAGATCTTAGCAACCGTCTGGTCTACGCGATGCGAGTTGAAGAGGTCGTTTCGCTAGAGGACTATGACCGGCAAGCTCGTGAGAGGTGGCCGGATCGGATACCAAACGTTCAGAGTCCCGATCTTTCGGAGCGCTTGGGCGACTGCATTTACGACTATTCCGGCGGTCGGGTGATTCAGCGCCCCAGCGTGCATAAGCGGGAGAATATGGAGACTGACCTGAGCGGGGAGAACGCATTACTTTCCTGGGATTTCTACTATTTCGGTAGCCGCGCTATCGAGCTTCCTCTTGGCCTTCATTCCATCGTTCACCAGACCCAGGGGCACAGAAGCGATTCAAACGCTCCATATTGTGACGAATTCGTAGAATGGCTACGCGGGCTCTCGCTGACGAATGGGCAAATCTATGGCTGGCCAGATTTCATCATTAAATGGACGTCGGATTCTTCATGCGATGGTTGCAAGCCACGAAGACTCGACGGACTCAACGATCACGCATGCTGATAGAGCGGGATGGTCGACAGTCCATGAAACCCAATGTAGTTGGCCACAAAGCAGATCCCTCGCCGATAAACCTGGCTCGGAATGACGAGGGTTTAGAGATTGCTGACGGCTGCCTGCTGAGTGCTGACGGCTTCTACATCAACCACAACGCATCCACATCGACCACAACCTGCGTCCGCGGAATCTTTTCCCGCACTACATAGACGAGCATCGATCTTAGCAGCGCATTCAATTTCTCCCGGCTGTCCGACTTCAGCACAAAGTGATAACGATAATCCTGCTTCAGCCGCAGGATGGGCGCGGCCGCCGGGCCCAGCACCCGAATCCCTTCATGCCGCGTCTTCTCGAACCACTTGCCCAGCAGGCCCGACCATTGCAGGGCCTCGTCCAGTTTGTTGCTGCGCACCAGCACATTGGCCAGAGCGCTGTAAGGCGGATAGTGCATCCATTTTCTGAACTGCAATTCTTTTTCGTAGAAGCCGATGAAGTCATGCCGCGCCGCGTATTGCACCGCGTAGTGTTCCTGAAAGTAAGTCTGCAGAACGACTTTGCCCGGCGTGCTCCCGCGTCCCGCACGCCCCGCGACCTGCGTCAGCAATTGAAAAGTGCGTTCCGCGGCGCGAAAGTCCGGCATGCCCAGCGCCATGTCCGCGCCGACCACGCCGACCAGCGTGACCCCGTGAATGTCATGCCCCTTGGCGATCATCTGCGTGCCCACCAGCAGATCAAGCTCGCCTTCGTTCAGCGCATTCAGCGCCCGCTCAAAGTCGTCGCGCCCTCGCACCGTATCGCGATCCAGCCGCGCAATGCGCGCCTGCGGAAACATGCCGTGCAACAGTTCTTCCAGCTTTTCCGATCCCGTCCCCAGAAAATAAACGTACTCGCTGCCGCAGTGCACGCAGGCCTTTGGCACCGGAGCGGTGTAGCCGCAGTAGTGGCACTCCATGCGCCGCGAGCGTTTGTGGTGCGTCATGGCGATCGCGCAGTTCTTGCACTCAAGCGTCTTGCCGCACGTTCGGCAGAGCACCACCGGCGAGTAGCCGCGCCGGTTGAGCAGCACCATGACCTGCTCTTTGCGCTCCAGGCGTTCTTTTATTTCCTCCCCCAGCTTACGCGAGATCACTTGCTCGTGGCCGGTCTCCTGAAATTCCTGCCGCATGTCGATGATCTCAACCTCGGGCAGCGGACGCTGCTCCACCCGGTCGCGCAGTTCGAGCAAGGTGTACTTGTTTTGTTTTGCGTTAAAGTAAGACTCGAGCGATGGCGTAGCCGAGCCCAGCACCACCGCGGCATTCGCCATCTTGGCGCGCATCACGGCCACGTCGCGCGCATGGTAGCGCGGCGTTTCTTCCTGCTTGTAAGACGAATCCTGCTCCTCGTCGACGATCATCAATGCGAGATCGGCCACCGGAGCGAACACCGCCGAGCGCGTACCCACTACCATGCGTGCCTCGCCGCGTTTGATGCGATGCCACTGCTCCGCCCGCTCCTTGTCCGACAGCGCCGAGTGCAGAATTGCAACCTCATCGCCGAACACCTGATGCAGATCCGCAGCCATGGCCGGAGTCAACCCAATCTCCGGCACCAGCAAAATGGCTGAGCGTCCGGCCGCGAGCACCGAGCGCATCCCCGCGAGATATACCGCCGTCTTGCCCGAGCCGGTCACCCCGTGCAACAACATGCCCGCGAACTCGCGGGCGTTCACGCTGTCTTGAATGCGCTTGAGCGCCTCGGCTTGCGGCGCGCTGAATTGATAGTCGAACGGGGAGGGCCGCGCCTTGAGCGTGGATCGCGTCAGCTCGGCGGGCTCCTCGACAACTTCGATTAGCCCGCGCTTGACCACCGTGCTTAGCGTGGTGCGCGGCACGTCGAGCGAGCGCAGCGTCTCGACCGCAACTCTTCCCCCAGCCGCGGCCAGCGTGTCGACCAGCGTGCGCTGATTGGAATTCAGTTTCGCCTCCGCACTTTTTAGCACAGCGACCTGGACAGTGCGCGTGGCGTCGCGGACAGCAGACACGTCTTCGCGCGCAATCCATTTCTTGCGGACCATGTCCGCGAGCACTGCCTTCGAGACGCTGGTTGCCGCGCGCAGCTTTGCTTCCTTTGCATTTTCTCCATCGGCCAGGTAGTCGAGCACGCGGAATTCTGTCAGCTGCTCTTGCGGCGTACGGCGGGCACGAGCCGAGGAGCCTGCCATACCGGCAAGGTGCAACGCCATCTGACCCTCAGGCGTGATGCGGTACGAGATCGCGCGTTTGAATTCGGCGCCGAGCGGCAGCATGGTGCGGAAAACTTCGCCGAGCGGCGCGAGATAGTAGTCGGCGATCCATTTGCCGAGACGGAGCAGCTGATCGTCCAGCACCGGGGCTGGATCGAGAACGCTGAGCAGGTTTTTCGCCTGGACTTCCTTGTCTCCGCTGCGCGGCGGGCGGTCATGCAGTTCGGTGACGATGCCGGAGAGCCGCTGCTGGCGGAACGGGGCGAGCACGCGTCCGCCGACCGCCGGCTGCATTCCCTGTGGGATGCGGTAGGTGAAGACGGCGTCGAGGGGCACCGGTAGGGCTACGTCGCAGAATTCAGGCATGGGTCATGGGGCGAAGAGGCATCGTACCATCTGGCGAGGGCGCCGGTTTGTCCGGACCGTTCGCTGTAGTGTTTCAAATGGAGCATCGGGAGGAACGTTTCGTCTTGGCCCGTCGTCGGTATGATAGTGTATGGACGATAGTATGCGTATAGGAGGCGGCTCCATGAAAAAGAAGAGGAAACCGGCGAGGCGCGAGATGTCGGCAAAAGCCCGAGGCAAAAGGATTCGTAGTCTGAAAGCCATGGCTGACGCGGGGCAGAATTGGAGCCCGGAATTCGGCAAAATGTACAAGCCGATCAAGCGGCCGGTAACCCTGCGGCTGGATGCAGACATCGTGGCCTGGTTTAAAGTGCAAGGGAAAGGCTACCAGACGCGGATCAACAACACGTTACGCCAAGTGATGACAGGGAAGAAGAAAGCGCCGGCGGAGTAGGGACTCTCTCGCACGCGGGATTAACTCACGAAAACCCCACTCAAGCGGGGCTTGGACGGCGCGGCCCTCGAGAGAAGGCGCAAAGGGTAGGCTGGGCTGCTCCACCCTCAGGCGCGGGCATCTGCTGCGTATTCGCTCCCCGGGCGGGGACGTTCTCCCATGAAAAAGGGCCCGTCGTTTGGGGAAGGGGGTCTCCCTGCGACGGGCCAACGAACCATTGCGTTTGGTTAATGATTGATCGCTTTGCTATCGCAAGTCACACAATATTCAATCTTGTTACGATTTCGGAATGGGATGGCTTCGTGGGGAACAGCATTTTCCCTGCGCAGTGCGATGGCAACGCCTCAAACGTCGACCGCGGGTGAGCTTCGCCTCAGCAAGCTCTACTCGTACGAAGCTCACGCTGTCCTCGGGATGACGCTCTACTTAGAGTCCTGCTCATCCAGGAACTTTTCCACTTCCAGCGCGGCCATGCAGCCGGAGCCCGCGGCTGTGATGGCTTGGCGATAGCGGCGATCCTGCACGTCGCCGCAGGCGTACACGCCGGGGACGCGAGTAAAGACATAATTGCTTGTCTCAAGATAGCCGTCGGCGTCCATATCCAGCTGGCCTTTGAAGATGCGGGCGTTGGGGATGTGGCCGATGCCCAGGAACATGGCGCTGGTGGGGAAGTCCCAGACTTTGCCGGTTTTCAGGTTACGCAGCTTGAGGGCAGTGACTTCCATTTTCGAGGCATCGTGAACGTCTTCGACGACGGTGTCTGTCAGGAACTGGATCTTTTCATGTTTGCGTACGCGGTCGACCATGATTTTGGAACCGCGGAACTGGTCGCGGCGATGAATGAGCGTGACCTTGGTTGCGAAGCGAGTGAGGAATAGCGCCTCTTCCATGGCGGAATCGCCGCCGCCAACGACGGTGATTTCCTTGCCGGAGAAAAAGAATCCATCGCAGGTGGCGCAGGAAGAAACGCCGTGTCCAATCAGCGCTTGCTCGCTGGGCAATCCCAGCCAGCGGGCCGATGCGCCGCTGGCGATGATCAGCGTTCGTGTCTCGATCTTGTCCTTGCCGACTTGCATGGTGAACGGGCGCTTGCTGAGGTCGGCGGAGGCGACGTGGCCGAGTTGATATTGCGCGCCGAAGCGGCCGGCCTGGGCGCGCATGTTCTCGATCAGCTCCGGCCCCTGGATGCCGTTGGGAAAGCCAGGGAAATTCTCCACCAGCGTGGTGAGGGAAAGCTGGCCGCCGGGTTCGTGGCCTTCGATGACCAGGGGTTTGAAGTTGGCGCGCGCGGTGTAGAGCGCCGCGGTGTGGCCGGCGCAGCCGGAGCCGATGATGACGACGTTGCGAATGCGTTATCCATAGAGTTCAGGCGATTAGATTGCGGATTGTGGATTTGGTCGCAGACCAAGCATTGTAGCGCGCGGAGCGGTAGTTCGGGCGGGACGCTTCCTCGCCGCATGGGCGGGACGCCAGCGCCATCGTTGTCATTTTTGCGGGGTGGCGGGCCTTTCGCAGCTTGGACGCCGGGTCTGGCGGGTTTCGCTCGCGAGCGCGCCAATTCGTCCGGCACGGTGCGGCGCACATCCAGCAAGCGGTCGATAATTGGCTACGGCCGAGGTTGCGCCCTGGAAACAGCGGTTCGTACGCGCTTTGATCGGGCGGCGGACCGTTTTGGAAGCGGAGACAGCGAGCCAGCACGACCGACGACTTGCCGAAACGTTCCAGCTTGATGTGGGTGGCGGGCGTGTTCGGCCGTCAGCATGACCTCGGGCTGAAGTGACGGACGAAGCGCTGTCTTCGATCGGCAATTTCCATCAAGTCCTTCGGCTCTCGCACGTGGAAGACCAGTGGTTTCCACCATGTTCTTCCCGTCCACGCTGAAGGAGTACTGCACCGTGGAGAATTGCGCTTGCACCGCGAACTCGTGGCGAATGCGAACCCAACTCGCAGTGTCGGAGGCGGAAGACATCTGCGCGTTGGCGCCGGGCTGGAGAAATCCGGGAGGCTGTTCCAGGTCGAGCGGCCGCGATCAACTTCGAAATCCTCGGTGAAAAGGGGCTGTCTGGGAATGCGGGCGAGCGCCGCGGCGATTTCTTTTTGTTCGTCGGGCGATGGTGCGCATACGTTCAGCATATTCACCTGCACTTTGGGAGGCGGCTGGGGCGGCGGCTGCTGCGCGGCCGCGAACCTGGTTAGAGCTAGGGTGGCTAGGAGTGGCAGGATGCGTCGGAGCACGAGGGATTCTAGCAGGACGGGTGGGACCCAGAGTATGCAGGGGAAGGTTCCCGGAGAACTTCCGGCCATGTACCGGGCTTCGTTTTCGGTCAGTCGGGGCGGCGGTCCCTACGTGAGTTGCTAGTTGTTTTCGCCCCCGGCACGCTTCCACGACATCAGCTCGCCGATCGTGGATCCACCGGTGCTCGAGACCGGCTGCTTGTAGGCTTCGACTTCCGGAGCGCGAAGCCTCTTCGCCGACGGCGCGGATGCTGAGCCCGACCTTCTTCTCTTCCGGATTCATCTTGATGATCTTGAAGTCGTGCTCCAGGCCGGGCTCGAGGTGCAGCGGCTGGCCGTTGCCGTCGACCGCTTCGGAATTGTGGCAAAGGCCTTCGATGCCCTCGGCGATTTCCACGAAACGCGCCGAAGCTGGCTACGCGCAGAACCTTGCCGTGCAAAACGTCTCCAATGTGGTGCTGCGCGAAGAAAGCTCTCCCAGACATCGGGCTGCAGCTGCTTGACGCCCAGCGACAGGCGGCGCTTGTCGGGCTCAATGGCCAGAATAACGGCCTTGACCCGGTCGCCCTTCTTCAGCACCTCGGAAGGATGCTTCACGCGCTTGGTCCAGCTCAGGTTGCTCACGTGAACCAGGCCATCGATCCCATCTTCGATTTCGACGAATGCGCCGAAGTCGGTCAGGTTGCGCACGCGGCCTTCGACGGTCGCGCCCACCGGATACTTGTCATGCAGCGAGTCCCAGGGATTGGCCGCCAGTTGCCGCATGCCCAGCGAAATGCGCCGCTCTTGCGGGTTGACGTTCAGCACAATCGAATCGACCTGATCGCCCACGTTCACCAGCTTGGTGGGATGCTTCATGCGCTTGGACCACGTCATTTCGCTGACGTGCACCAAGCCCTCGATGCCTTGTTCCAGCTCGACGAATGCGCCGTAGTCGGTGACGCTGATGACGCGGCCGCTGACATGCGCCCCGACCGGATAACGGCTCTCCGCGTCCAGCCACGGATCGGGAGTCAGCTGCTTGAAACCGAGCGAAACGCGCTGTTTTTCTTTGTCGAACTTCAGCACCTTCACTTGAATCTGATCGCCCACGTTGACCAGGTCGCGGGGATGGGTCAAACGTCCCCAGGACATGTCAGTGATGTGCAGTAATCCGTCAAGGCCGCCGAGATCTACGAATGCGCCGTACTCGGTGAGGTTCTTGACCACGCCGGTAAGCACGGAACCTTCTTCCAGATGCTCGAGCGTCTTGGCTTTCTTTTCGTTCTGCACTTCTTCCAAGACTTGCTTGCGCGAGACCACGATGTTGCCGCGCTTCTTGTTCAGCTTGATAATGGCGACTTCGAGAACTTGGCCTTTCACCGCGTCCAGGTTACGCACGGGGCGCAAATCGGCTTGCGAGCCGGGCAGAAATGCGCGGGCGCCCATGATGTCAACGGTCAGGCCGCCTTTGATGCGTTCGACCACCACCGCCTGAATCGGCCGCTTTTCGTCGTGGGCCTTCTCAATTTCGTCCCAGGCGCGCAGGCGCTGCGCCTTTTGGTGCGACAGCCGGATGTAGCCCTCCTCGGCCACGCCTTTGTCGCGCATCACGTCGATTTCGTCGCCCGGCTTGAAGCGGGGCTTGCCCTCGAAGTCCAGCACTTCCGCCAGGGGCAGCATGCCTTCCGACTTGGCGCCCACGTCCACCACGACATGCGTGGGGGTGAGCTTCAGGACAGTGCCTTTGAGGACCTTGTCATCGCTGGCCGCTTCCTCGCTCTCCGTGGTGAACGTGGCCAGGGCCGCGGCGAAGTCCTCGGTGGAAGCGCCTTGTTTTTCGTCCTTTTCGTCTTCCTGACGGTTGTGGTTGGTCGCAGCCTCGGGCGGCTCGGGGTTAGCGGTGGCTAAGATCGCGCCCCCCGAGGAACCAGCAGCTTCCTCGGCGGTTGGGTCCGAGATCGCGGATTCCAAGTTGTGGGCAGTGCTGTCGTCGAACAAGATGATGGCCTCTCCAGGTATCTCTCGCACTTCGTGCAGGACCGATGCGGGCGGCGTAGCGTGGACTGCTGGCGTGAGTCTTAGGTTGTGGTGGGCTTGTTCTGGCGAACAAGCTTAAACAATTCCAGCGGCCGAACGTTGCAACTGCAACCTGCATCCATAAGGAACCTCTCGACTATAGCAACGGCTTACAAACAGTGTCAAACACCAAACGCAGGCCGAACCCACCTGGCGGGAGGCCATGTAAATGCCAGGTTACAGGGATTTGGGCGATTGCGGCGCCCACGGAAACAGGCGTCGGCAGCGAGATTCCGAAAGCGGCGGCAATCTGCTACTCTGCGATGCCATGGACTACCTTTGGACGCCTTGGCGCTACGCCTACGTGACCAGCGGGGGGAAAGTCTCCGGTTGCGTGTTCTGTGACCTGCCGAAGGAGGGGGATGACGCGAAAGTCGGCATCGTGCATCGCGGGCAGCACTGCTACGCGATGCTGAACGCCTACCCCTACACCGCCGGGCACGTCATGGTCGTTCCGTTTGCGCATTTGGACGAGTTGCAAAAGCTGCCCGTCGCCGCGGCCCACGAAATGATGGACCTGACCCAGCGCATGGAGAGCGTGCTGCGTTCGCTTTACACTCCCGACGGCATCAATCTGGGGATGAACGTCGGCAAAGCCGCGGGAGCGGGCGTAGCCGGGCACATTCATATGCACGTGCTGCCGCGGTGGATGGCCGACGCGAACTTCATATCCGTGGTCGGGGAGACGCGACTCTTGCCGGAAGCGCTGGAGACCACCTATCGCAGGATTCGGGGCGCGCTGCAAGCTACGGGGCCGCAGGCAGAGTGAACACAAACGTCGAGCCGTGGTTCAACTCACTCTCCGCGCGAATCGATCCTCCATGCGCCATGACAATGTGCTTGGCGATGGCCAACCCCAATCCGGTGCCGCCCGATTCGCGGGAGCGGGCTTTGTCCACCCGATAAAACCGCTCGAATAGCCGCGGCAAGTGTTCCGAAGAGATCCCCGGACCAAAATCGCGCACGTAAAATTCGACTCCGCGTTCCACCGGCCGCGCCCCCAGCACCACCCGCTTTCCGGAGCCCGCATACTTCAAGGCGTTGTCGGTGAGGTTGGAAAAAACATGATGCATCGCTTCCCGGTCGGCGTTGACTGGTGTTTGCGCCGCGTCTTCGACTTGCAGTTCAATCCCCTGCGACTGCGCCAGTTCCCGGAAATTGTTGACCGCTTCCTGCAAGAGTTCCCGCGGGCTTACTGCTTGGACATCGAAGCGATGCTCGCCGGATTCCACTCGCGCCAGGGTGAGCAGGTCTTCGGTCAGTCGCGACATGCGTATGGCGTTCTTGCGGATGACTTCCAGAAAATCGCGGTCGTGGTTGTTGTCCGGAACCGTATCCAGCAAGGTTTCCGTGTAACCCTGAATGGAAGTCAGCGGCGTGCGCAACTCGTGCGAAACGTTGGCGATGAAATCGCGCCGCGTCTTCTCCACCCGTTCTGTCTCGGTCTGGTCGCGCAGCACCGCGACCGCGCCGCCGCCGGGCATGGGAGCCGCGGTCACATCGAAGGTACGGCCGGGAAGAATCGAAACCGCGCGCGCGGTGCATGCTCTTCCTTCTTCCGTGGCGCCGCGCACCGTGCGCAAGAAATCCGGATCGCGCACGGTTTCCTCCACCGGCGCATTCCTCCGGGTTCCCTGCGGCACCAGCCGGTCCATCGTTTGATTGGCCCACTGCACCCGCTGGTCATGGCCCACCGCCAGCACCGCGTCCTGCATGCTGTTCAACAAAGTCTCGAGCTGCCGCTGGCTGTCCCGCAGCGCCACGAAGCTTTCTTCCAGTTGATGCGCCGTCTTGTCGAGCGCGGCCGCCACTTGCCCAATTTCGTCGCCCGAGTCTTCCGCGATGCGTGCCGTCAGGTCGCCGGCGGCAATCCGGTCGGCAAACTGCAAAATGCGCTGCAGCCGCTGCGCCGTGGACTGCGCCGCGATTCCCGCCAGTGCCAAGGCCACGACGAACGCCAATGCCGATCCCAGCAACAGCGTGTGCATGTGCGCCGCCGCCAGGTTAGACCGTGGCGGATAGCTGGGCTGGACCACGCCTCCAGAAGCGTTGGCCGCTTCCCAGGTGCGGCGGATCGAGAAATCAAGAGTGAACGTGGCCGCCAGGATCACCACCACAAAGGCGGCCAGCAGCTTGAAGAAAATCCGGTTGCTCACTTGGGAGCCTCGAAACGGTAGCCCGCCCCACGCACTGTCTTAAGATAGCGCGGGTTTTCCGGGTCCGGTTCTATTTTTTCGCGGATGCGGCGCACGTAAACGTCCACCGAGCGCGGCGTCACGTAGGCGGTGTCGCGCCATACCGAATCCAAAAGCTGGTCGCGAGTGAACACCCGCCCCACATGGCTGGCGAAATAATCCAGCAGACGGAATTCGGTCGCGGTGGTGGTGACCGTTTTGCCCTGCACCAGCAGCGTCATCGCCCCGGGATCGATCTCAATTTCGCCAATGCGCAAAGGAACCGGCGAGAGCGGCCGCTCAAAGCGCCGCAGCACGGCTTTCACCCGCGCCACCAATTCGCGCGGGCTGAAGGGCTTGGGAATGTAGTCGTCGGCGCCCAGCTCCAAGCCGAGCACGCGGTCCGCCTCTGCGCTCTTGGCGGTCAGGAAGATCACCGGCGTCGGCGCCAGCGATTGCGTCTGCCGAATCTGCCGGCACAGCTCCAGCCCGTCCTTGCCCGGAACCATAATGTCGAGAATGAACAACGCCGGCCGTTGTTTCTCCGACTCCGTCAGAACGGTATGCCCGGTGGGAAAAAGTCTGGTCACGAACCCCGCCCCCTCCAGATGATGGCGAACCAGGCGGGAAATATCGGGATCGTCCTCCACCACGAATATGCTTGGTTTCACGAGGGTATTGTAACGGGGGATGCGCCGTCCACCTAGCCTAACGACGCTAAGTTCAAGCTTTTCATCGGACTGTAACAATCGGCTAGGGGTTCGCCAGAGTTGGTTGCGCTGCGCTTCCGTCTGCATCCGGCTGGTATCAGGGCATCGCCCAGCAGGCGCAGAGAAAGTTACAAACTGAAGTTGGGGCTGACTGGGAAGGGCAGAAGCTGGGCCGACCGGGAAGGGCACGAGTTCCACTCGTGCCGCTAAACCCTTTAAAACCGTATGCGCTTTAGCGCCTGAGGCCATGTGAGTTTTTTCAGCGATACCGTTAAACACAACAAAACAATGGCGCCTCTAGGCGTTGAGCAGGCGGGCCCAAAATATAATAGCTAAGAGCTAATAATGTATTGGAAGACCCCAAAAATGCCGCTTCAGGACGCAGGCGCCCTGGAAGCTATCCAAACCCTCAAACGTCGATCCTGGGTCATTGTGGCGCTCGCACGGGGCATCCTGGAAGCGATCTGGAAGGTGGAAACAGGAAGCCGCGGAACGATACTTTAGAGCTAAGTCTATGAACCTTCGTGTAAGTGTTTGAATTGAAACGACCCGAGGATGGAATCTCCGGTTTGCTCCCCGATCGTCATCACCAAGGCCACGGGCGCGGCACCCGCCCCATGCCCGTCCGGCCCTATTTCGGAAACGCGCTCTGGAGTTCTCTCACCAAAGCTTTGAAGCGTTCATGGTCAAGCTCGTCGTCGGAGTGCTGCAGCCTCCGCAGGCCTTGGATCAATTCGAGCACGCTGTCTTCCGTGGCGTTGCCCTTGAACTCGTTCGAAGCCTGATCGGCTTTGTCGGCCAGATCCTCGAACTTCTGCAATACCTCCCGGTCGTGCTTATCCTTCCCCGTGAACTTGCCCTCCGCGACCACGACTCGCAGGGCGTCCAGGATCCGGTTCAATTGACAGCCATAACTGCCCACTTTATCGAGTACATGTTCCTCCACCGGGACATCTTGCAGGTTCGAGCCGAAGTTGATCGTCGGACTGAAGGCGTTCTGCCAGTTGGTAAAGTAGTTGAACCAGTCCAGAAGGGGGAACGGACTTTTGATTGGACTCATCGTCTTTGCTGAACTCATAGGGAACCTCCGCATTGGGGAACTCAAATGCTGCAACGCTGGAGCCCGGCCTGATCCCTCCCGATGAGATCGGGGATACAGGATGAATTCTATGCTAGTCCGGCTTGCTTGAATCTGTCAGTGACCCGGCTCACGGAAGAGATCTAGCGGGGAGCGTGGCCCATGCTGGGCCGGTTTTGAT
>CAVZMC010000088.1:0-30656 GCA_963776125.1 uncultured Acidobacteriaceae bacterium
GTTATGTCCTCTGCTTCAGACTTCAGCGTATTGCTGGCGTCACGTAGTGCGTCCCGCTGAAGGAAGGATACGGACGCAAAGTCAGCGATGTTGATGACCGTCAGATGCGCGCTCCATTTGTATTTGTCGCCTTTAAAGATGTTGTCGTGCCCAATCGAAATGTCGAACAGATCCTGGAGGAGATGCATGCGCATCTGGGTACTCCTTTCCTTCCGCGCCGGGTGGTCGCCGGCCACGTGTTGCCTGTGAGCACCAGGCTCGCTAGCGGCTCGTCTGGCAGGGCAGGGCCTGCCGTCCCCGAATGATCGGGACTTCCGTCGCGGTAAGCGGGCCGAGTGGCCCGCCCTGGCCGCGAAGGACCTGGGGCCCTGCCCCGGTGGCATGACGACGGCTAAGGTAAACCGACGGCGGTGTCGCGGCCCGGCCCGGGCGCGGCTGCCCGCCGCGCGAAGAAGTCCAGGCAATGAACGACACGGCAGCCAGCCGCCGCCCGATCGGCGTGCTTTCCTGCTGACGACCACGAGATAGTCCGGGCGGGGGGTCAAGGAGCTGCTCGAGGCCGGCCGACATCCGGGTCGTCGGCGAGGCGGGTACCGCCGCGTCGGCGCTCGCGCGTATCCCCGCGCTGCGGCCGAACGTCGCCGTGCTCGACGTGCGGCTGCCCGACGGGGACGGGGTGAGCGTCTGCCGGGAGATCCGGTCGTCCATGCCCGAGGTCGCCTGCCTGATGCTCACGTCGTTCGGCGACGACGAGGCGCTCTTCGACGCGATCATGGCCGGCGCCGCGGGGTACGTGCTCAAGCAGATCCGCGGCACCGACCTGGTGGGCGCGGTCCGCACCGTCGCTGCGGGCGAGTCCATGCTGGATCCGGAGGCGGCCAGCAGGGTCATGCGGCGGATGCGCGACCAGGCCAGCCGCGCCGACCCGCTGCAGGGGCTGACCGAGCAGGAGCGCCGGATCCTGGAGCTCATCGGCGATGGCCTGACCAACCGCCAGATTGGTGAGCGGATGTTCCTGGCGGAGAAGACGGTCAAGAACTACGTCTCGGCGCTGTTCGTCAAGCTCGGCATGGAACGCAGGACGCAGGCGGCCGCCTATGCGGCCCGCTTCCTGTCCGACGAGCCGACGGAACACCGCGACCGGCCGGATCGGTGACCTCAGCTTCCGTACTCTGACACCGAAGGAGTGCCCGATGGCGCAGCCCGTGCTCGAGCGTCTCGACGAGGCCGAGTGCCTCCTGCTGATCTCGCCCGGCGGCGTGGGCAGGCTCGCCTCTCCGGCCGGTACGCGCTGAGCGTCCTGCCGGTCAACTACGCGGTGCACGACGGCACGATCGTGTTCCGCACCGCGCAGGACAGCCCTACCGGGGAGGATTTGCGGATGGGCATCACACACGCCGACTACCAGGTTGCGTTCGAGATCGACGAGATCGACATGGCCCGGGAGGGAGGAGCGTGCTCATCCAGGGCCCGGCCATCACGTGATGGCGATGACGAGCGGTCACGGCTGCTGGCAGCCGCAGTGGACCCCTGGCCGGGCGGGGACAGGGTGCACGCCATCAGATCATCCCGACCGGATGACCGGCGAGATCCGCAGGAGCGACTGAGCGCGGCTAGAGCGCTGGCTGACGCGTCGTCCCGCGCGGTCAGCGGACCCGCCACTCAAGCTCGGTGCCGCCGCCGTTGCCGGCTCGATGCGGAGCCTGCCGCCGAGGTCGCTCGCGCGGTCTGCGAGGTGGCCCAGCCCGCTGCGCCGGCTGGAGTGCCGATCCCGCGACCGGGATCCGGACCAGCAGTGACAGGGCCGCGCGGCCTCGAGGGTGACGCTCACCCTGCTGCATCCGGAGTGCCTGGCCGCGTTCGACGGCCCGCGCAGTGCCGCAAGCACGTGCTCGCCGATCTGGTCCGGGACGAGCGTGTCGAGCCGCTGGTCCAGCCGCACCGACGGCGAGAACCCCAGCGGCCCGGTCATCTCCTCGACGACCTCGACAACCCGGGCGCGAAGTCCGGTGGCCGCGGGCTGCGGCCGTGACTGCAGGGTGAAGATAGCCGACCGGATGTCCTTGATCGTCTCGTCCAGCGCGTCCACGGCCTGCCGGACCCGCCTGGCCGCCTCGTCGTCGGCGATCAGCCCGGAGCTGCCCTGCAGCGACATGCCCGGTGGCGAGCGGCAGCAGCACAAGCTTGGGCTGCCTGGCGGCGATGAACTGTTTGAGCGCCACGGCAAAAGCGTCGGGCGTGTAAGGCTCAAGCTTGGGCGATTGCAACGCGTATGCTTTGGAAAGTTTCTTGGCGGCGATCTCGCTGGCCAGATCGGCCACGGCATCGCCGAGCACAGCGGCTTCCAGGGGCCAGCCAGTTTCCGCGGCTAGAGCTTGGCCGGCGGCGAGCGTCTCCCAGGAAACTCGGCTCAGTTTTCCTTCGCGTTGTTCGGCGATGACTAGAATGGTGTCGGGCATGATTCAGCTTCTAGCTTTACAGCACCCGCACTTCGTTGCGCAGTCTTTCCACGAGCTTCTTTGCTACTTCGACTGGTGAGCCTTCTAAGAACTCCGTGTTTTTCGTTTTCTGCGGCACGTAGAGGCGTTCGATTTTTTGCAGGTTGGCGCCGATGACGGATTGCACCTCGCCCAACGCGACCTTGCGCAGCGGCTTGTTCTTGGCTTGCTTGATGCCAATCAGCGTCGCGTAGCGCAACTTATTAATGCCGGACTGAATGGTCAGCACCGCGGGTAGCGGCATATCCACGAACTGGAAGTAGCCGGCTTCGAGTTCGCGTTTCACCTTGATCCCGGCATCCGTTTTCTCAATCTGCATGATGATGGTCGCGTGCGGCCACCCCAGCAGTTCGGCGAGAATCACGCCGGTTTGCGCGTAACCGTAATCGTCCGATTGCAGGCCGGTGAAGATGAGGTCAAATTTTTCATCTTTGATAGACGCGGCTAGAGCATGGGCGAGGTTCAAGGCATCGAGCGCAGCGAAGGCGCTGTCTTCGAGATGAATGGCGCGATCGGCTCCCTTGGCCAGGGCCTCGCGCAGCACCTGCTGCGACCGGGCGGGTCCGGCCGTGATGACCACCACTTCCCCGCCGTGTTTCTCTTTCTGCCGCAGTGCCTCTTCCAGTGCGTACGCGTCCGGCTCATTCACTTCGTAGGAAACGTCTTCACGAATCCAGGTGCCGCTGTCGTTGAGCTTGAGGGGAGCATCCTTCTGCGGCACCTGCTTGATGCAGACGAGAATTTTCAAAACCAGGCTCCTGCGGAGAGTATAGCAAGTCAGAATGCGGTAGTTGGCACCTGGCAGTGGGCACCGGGCGGCCTAGAGCAACTCCAATCAAGTGTCCAATGAAACCGCAAACCACAGAGGACACAGGGAAGCACAGGGACACAGATCCTTTAATCGGAGCTAGCGATTCCCGGCTCGACTCTTGAGCGCCAAGCGCTTACAGCTATTCCGTGAACACCACGGACTGCACCCCGGAGACATCGAAGCGTTTGCGGCAGCGGAGGTTCTTGCACATCATCAGGTCGTCCTTGCGCAGCATGTAGGAACGGGCTTTAGCGAAGCGGGCGCGGTCGCGCTCGTCGGCACGGCCCGGCAACTGGCGCTTCTTGGTGCGCACGATCCAGGTAACTTCATATTCCGCGGATTGATGGCAATGCGGGCAGTTCAGCGTGGCTGGTTTTTTCTCGGGCCGCTCGTCAAAAAAATCGCGCTCTTCCATAAGGACAATCGCCGGCCATTCCCGTAAGCCGACCGCTGACGATTATTGCAGGTTCTGCGCTTGCAAGCTATGGCAAGATGGATGCGATGGCCAGGAGCGGGAAGAAAAAGGTGAAGCGATTCCGCGCCGTGCAAGCGGTGAAGGAACTGGCGCGCGAGCGCATTGGCGCGCCGCCCTCGTCAAAAGTAGTGCCGGATCGGAAGAAAAAGACCACGCCGAAACACAAACCGACGCTGGGAGAATTGTTGGACGAGACTTAGCGCAACTCCGATCAAGTGTCCCATGAAACCGCAAACCACAGGGGACACAGGGAAGCACAGGGAGCGCCGACCCTTAATCAGAGTTTCCCTAGCGAAAGGAAATTGGAGGCGCGGGTGAGAATCGAACTCACGTATAAAGGTTTTGCAGACCTCTCCCTTACCACTTGGGTACCGCGCCCTAGGCAGTAAATTAGCGAGATGCGGGGGAAAAGTCCACCCAGCAGAAGCCCGTCAACGCTAAAAATCTGCCTGAGAAAATCAGAAAAGCTCCCAACCGACGCGGGGAGCTTTCGAAGAACTGGAGCGGGAGACGGGATTTGAACCCGCGACTTCGACCTTGGCAAGGTCGCACTCTACCACTGAGTTACTCCCGCCCTTTTTTGTAATTACAAGTGCTCTATCCCTCGACGTTTAAGCACTGATTATAAACGACATGCATAAACCGAGCAATGAAAAGCGCCTGCGGTCGTTCCGTTTCAAAATGTCGGCGTCAGTTTCGTTTGGAAGTGGGCTCTCCGACAAACACCAAACACCCATTTGGATCTTCAATGTGGAACTCGGTCATCCCATATTCCCTGTCGAATAAATCCCGGATTCTGTGACGATTTTTGAAGGTTTGCACATGCTCCCACAAAACATGAATCCCAGAAACTTCGATGTATATCTCGGCATGTCCACGGACACACTTCATAACCTCCTCGGACGCCGCTTTCTGGAAGTGTATGGTTTGGCCATCTCGCTCCACGATCGAATACCCTGGCGATTTCATGGTTGCGGTAAAACCAAGCACGTTCTGGTAAAACGAAATGGTTTCTTCCATATCGGCGGTCGCCAGCATGGGGCTGATTCGTTTTGCTACAGATGTGCATGCCATCGCGAAGCCTCCAACCGCCTGATACTCTCCGCCGTCGAGACACGGCCAGCCCACAGGCTATTCATGCCCCGTCCACTGCGGATCTTTCTCCGGCGAAACGATCTCGCCGTCTCGCATGTGAATGATGCGGTCGCCGTAAGCCGCAGCCGCCGGGTTGTGCGTGATCATGAGCACGGTCTGGCCCAACTCGCGGTTGGATTGCCGCAGCATGCCCAGCACAATATCGGAGTTCTTGGTATCCAGATTGCCGGTGGGCTCGTCGGCCAGCACGATGGCGGGCTTGTTGATCAGGGCCCGCGCCAGCGCCACCCGCTGCTGCTCGCCGCCGGAAAGCTCAGCCGGGCGGTGATGGAGACGTTTGGTCAGCCCCAGCAGTCCGGCGATTCTTTCGAAATGAGCCGGATCGCGATTTCCGTCGGGACCGGCAATGTCGAGGGCAATGTCGATATTCGACCGGGCATCGAGCGAGGGGAGAAGATTGAATTTCTGGAAAACGAATCCAATCTTGCGCTTGCGCATGCGCGTGCGCTGGGCGTCGGAAAGCTTGGAAAAATCGTCGCCGTCGATGACCACGTGGCCGGAATCCGCCTGTGCGAGTCCGCCCAGCAGATAAAACAGTGTGGACTTGCCGCTGCCCGACGGCCCGACCACGCTCACGAATTCGCCCTTTTGCACGCTGAAGGAGACTCCGCGCAAGGCAGGTACATCGACCTTGCCGACGCGATAGGTTTTGCGCAGTTCTACCGCTTGGATGATGGCGTCCATGCCAGGTACCGATATTACACGAAGGCGCGAAGGCTCAACGTCGCGGGCTCCGGCCGGGCCAGACCGGCAAAATTGTCAGTTCTGCATTCTCAGTCCGCTCACCCCCGAAACTTGCTCTCATGGTTCGCGACCAAAACCAGACCTGCAAGCGCTCGCGGCCGTCGCACATCTGCCAAATGGCTTCAGTGGCTGAACGACAGATTCAACCCCGTGGTCAGCTGAATGTCATCTGTCTTCCTGCCCGCCGGCGGATTCGTCACGTAGATCGCCCCAAACGCATTCTGCCAGCCCAGCCACTTCTTCAGTTTGGTCACCGTCCCAAAATTAAAAGCGGCGCGGTATTGCCCGGCCTCGTTGAGGTCTGGATAGCCATAGAGCTTTTCGGTCAGCAGGGTGGCTGCTCCAAGCTTTTGCGTTAGTTCTTCGCCCACGTTGAGCGCCACCAGGTTCCGTTGCAGCGTGGAATAATCTTCCCGCGTGTAGTTGAGTCCCCCGAGCAGATCCAACGTGGTGCGCGCGTTCTTGATGGCGTGGAACCCGGCTCCGCCGCTGATGACGGAACGCAAATCGAGAGACTGCAAAGCATCGGTCTGAAAATCCGCGCCCACGAAACTGAACGCCCGCGAACCAAAGTTGCGATCATAGCGCGTCCCCGCTTGTACTGCGTTAGCGGCGGTTGCCGGAACGGCGCCGGGAGCGTTATTGGTGGAAAACACTGAGTTTGCGTACAAACCGATGTGGTCGTGCGCGGTTTTGCGATCGGCGGTGAAGGCCAGCGCCAGATTCTCGGTCTCGCTGTTGCCGCCGGTCAGGGCGAAGCTCACAGCCGCGCCGCCGGCCCAACCTTGCAGCAGGCTCGGATGCAGCGCCTTGTCATAAGCCGCCTCCTCGGCTTCATTGCGCATGAAGATCACGTTATCCTTCGGAATGGTGACGACCGGCTTGCCGGCGACCTCAACTTGGAAACCGCCGTCCGCGGTCTTCACCGGCCCCGAAACGGTCTGACCATCCTTCAACCCCACATGCAGCGGCTGGGTGGAATTGATCTGCTGAATCGCCGGCCACTGCACCGTGACTTCCCCTGCGAATTCGGTGTTGATTACGAGGTTCTTGCGGTCCGATTTCGTAATAGATCCCGTCAACCGGTCGCCATTTTGCAGGACAATCTGGTCGGCGCGAAGAAATTGTGAAGCGAAAAGCAAACCAATGACGCATGCGGTGCACATCCAACGTTTTCCCACGCTGCTCTCCTGAACCCGGCGCACAGAATTGCCGTTCCTCAAAAACCGCTTCTTGGCTGATTGGCCGGGTCGTTAGAAATTACCATCTCGCGGAGCTACGCCGCTATAATGAAGGCTGAGTTTCCGACCGCTGCGGCCTTCGGGCATACCCGGCTGTAGCGGCGAGGGAGCGAGCACGCGGGCGAGAGCCTGCGCCGCGCGTTTCCCGAGGGTGTGGGTGGAAACGCTCGCGCCTCCCGGCTTCGACGAGAAGCCATTGGAAAGGAAGCGGCCCGCCGGGATTGTTCCGCCTGTCCGTGTATTCCTTCCTCCGTCGAGACGTAGCTAGCTACGTCTCTAGAGAGTTTGCCCGCAGCATGCCGTTAACCGACAAATTCGGCCGCGCCATCAGCGATCTTCGCATCTCCATCACCGATCGCTGCAACTACAAGTGCGTTTACTGCCGCACCGGGAACGAAGGTGCGCTCTACGGCGATCTGCCCTTCGCGGATTATCTGCGCATGGCGCAGGTGCTTACTGGCCTGGGAATCACGAAGATCCGGATTACCGGCGGCGAGCCATTACTGCGGAACGGCGTGGTCGATTTCGTGCGCGAGTTGGCCAAGCTGCGCGCTGCGGACGGCGAACCGCTCGATCTCGCTATGACCACCAACGGCGACCTGCTCGCGGACATGGCGCATCCACTCAAAGACGCCGGCCTCAATCGCATTACCGTCAGCATGGACGCAGTCGATCCCGACCGCTTCGCCCGCATCACCCGTGTGCCCAAGGGCTACGACAACGTGTTGGCCGGCATCCGTACCGCCCGTCGCGCCGGACTCTGGCCGGTGAAAGTGAACTGCGTGCTGATGCGCGGCTTCAATGAAGATCAAATCATCCCCTTCGGCATGTTCGCTCGCGAAGAGGGAGTCATTGTCCGCTTCATCGAATTCATGCCGCTGGAAGAGGGCCGCACCTGGTCGCCGGCGACGGTGGTCACGCTGGACGAAATCCTGCGCCGCATGGGCGAGTACCGCTCTCTGGTCGAAATCCCGCACGCCCGCAGCGAAACCGCCCGCCGCTTCCACTTCGACGACGGGGTCGGCGAAATCGGCATCATCGCCCCGGTTTCTCATCCTTTTTGCGGACATTGCAGCCGCATCCGCATCACTTCCGACGGCAAGATTCGGACTTGCTTGTTCTCCGTCTGGGATCATGACCTCTATGGGCGGATGCGCCGCGGAGCCTCCGACCAGGAGCTGGCGGAATTTATCCGCGGCGTGGTCGAGAAGAAGGAGCAACGCCACCACATCGGCGAGCCGGATTTCGTCCCGGCTTCGCGAACCATGGTGCACATCGGCGGGTAACGAATCTCTTCATGCCCCACATTCAATGGCCGTGGGTTAGCGTCCGAGCTGTGTAGAATTCAAAGTGATGGTGAGCCCGAACGAACTGTTGTTGGAAATTGCCCATTGCCCCGTCGTTAGGGATCTCCGCAATCACAAGATCGATCTTCACGACTGTCAAGAGATTGTTGCCATACAGACAGATGCCACGTTTCAGATTCCAGAGCCGTGGTTAGGGCAGATCGAACACGCGCCTGTACTTTTCGTCAGCTCGAATCCGTCAATTGATGAGCACGAGGTATTTCCAACTGGCAATGAACAGGAATGGGCAGACCAACGGATTGTTGATTTCTTCCAAAATCGCTTTACCCCGTCAAGTGGCTGGGTGAAAGACGGCAAGGTGCTTCGGGACGATGGCTATTCTGGCCGCAAGGTCCGCTTTTGGTCGTCTGCCCGTAACCGGGCTTCCGAGATATTGCAAAAGGAACGAGGCGCGGTCGTGCCAGGCGTGGATTTTGCGTTGACGGAAGTAGTGCATTGCAAATCGCGCGGCGAGCTAGGCGTTGACAGCGCCCTCCGCTTTTGCCCAAACAGGTATCTTGGGAAGGTCCTTGAAATGGCGGCGGCGAGGGTGCTTATTGTGTACGGCAGAGTAGCTCGGGACGCCGTTTGCCGTATGCATGAGGTCGGCCGGCCAGTTGTGAATCGGTTGTTCGGCCCCGTTGTGTTGCATGGAGCCTCGCGGATTTTGGTTTTCCTGCCTCATCCCAGTGCTCGACGAGGCAAGAAAACTTTCGAGCCAGAGGAATTGGACGCCATACACTCCCATCTTGAAAGTAAGTCCCAGGCATGAAAATCTCAGTTTTGATTATCTTGTTTCTGCTCGCGGCAACGTTTGTGCCGAGATTGTTGCCACAATCTTCTGCCGCGGGGCGTGACAACTCCTTCCTCGGTTTCGACCGCAACGACTATCCCGGCGATGCGAACTTGAAAGCCCTGCGCCAGACGTTTTCTTTCACCGGCTACTGGTTGAACAATCCGCCGGGAGAAAAAATCAACACCTGGACTGGCAAGCGCCGAGCTGTGGCCTCCGCCGGATTCGGCTTTCTGGTGCTGTTCAACGGCAGGCTGTACGCCGAGTTGAAGAACCCCGCGCAAGCCAAATCGTTAGGGAAATCGGATGCGCAGGCGGCGGCAGCCTCGGCGCGGCGCGAGGGTTTTCGCCAGGGCACGATTATTTTCCTCGACCAAGAGCAAGGCGGACGCATGTTGCCGGAGCAGCGAGCTTACATTCATGCCTGGGTGGATGGCGTAGTGGCCGCCGGCTTTCGCGCCGGGATCTACTGCTCCGGCATCGGAGCGCAGGAATCGCCCGGCGTGAGCGTGGTGACGGCTGAGGATATTCGGGAGAATGCGGGCACCCGGAAGATTGTCTATTTCGTGACCAATGACGGCTGCCCGCCGTCGCCGGGATGCGTTTTCCCACAGCCGGTTCCTAGTCCCTCGGCCAGCGGCATCGATCTTGCGGATATTTGGCAATTCGTGCAATCGCCGAAAAGGCCGGACGTTGCCGCCGCATGCCAAGGCTACAACCCGGATAGCCAATGCTATCCGCCGGGAATCGATGTCGCGCGGGGCTTGCATGTGGACGTAGACAGCGCGACTTCGCCCGACCCATCCCAGGCAAAGTGATGTGGTGCGGGCGCCCCGCCCGCGTCTTTAAGTCCTTGCTTCCCCGGCGCGCAACGTGCAGAATAGTGGCTGGATCGCTCATATCCGGTGGCTAAAGAAAGTGACACCTAGGCCGGTTCCGAGCATCCAACTAAGTAGCAAAAGAACCACTGGTGGCTTCAACAACCCCGCTGGTTGGGCGCGGATTTTGTTGAGACGTAGCTCCGCTACGTCTAACGCGCAGTGAACCGGCTGGAGCCGCTGAGAGGCTTTCAACATCCCCGTTCCAGTTCGAGCGGAGTGCGCGCATAGCGTGCCTGCCCGTGCTTGGAGCTGAAAGCGTGACCAACGATGGCTACGGCAACAGAAGTTTGCAGTTTAGAAAACTATCTCGTCCTGCCCGACCACACCATGGACGAGCGCATTGCCGCCGCCCGCAAGCAATTGGGCCGCGAATGCATCGTCCTGGGGCACCACTACCAGCGCGATGAAGTCATCCGTTTCGCCGATTTCCGCGGCGACTCTTACAAACTCGCGCAACAAGCCGCGCAAGCCAAAAGCAAGTACATCATCTTCTGCGGCGTGCATTTTATGGCGGAAAGCGCCGACGTGCTCAGCCATCCCGGCCAAGTGACCATCCTGCCCGATCTCAACGCCGGTTGTTCGATGGCCGATATGGCCGAGATTGGCCAAGTGGAAGATTGCTGGGAACAATTGGTGCGGGGCGGCCTGACCACCGAGGAAGGCCAGGGCATCACCCCAGTCACTTATATGAATTCCGCAGCCGCTATCAAGGCTTTTTGCGGCGAACGCGGCGGCGTGGTCTGCACTTCCTCGAATGCGGCGGGCGCGTTCAAATGGGCCTTCGCGAAGAATAAGAAGATTCTGTTTCTGCCCGACCAGCACCTCGGCCGCAATACCGGCTACGCCATGGGCATTTCGCTGAATGAAATGGTGGTCTGGGATCCTTTCATGATCGGCGGCGGATTAACGCCCGAACGTCTGCGCGCCGCCAAAGTCATTCTCTGGAAAGGCCACTGTTCTGTCCACCAACGCTTTCTGCCCGAGCACGTGGACAACGTCCGCGTCAGATATCCTGGCATTCAGGTCATTGTGCATCCCGAATGCCGCTGGGAAGTTTGCCAGAAGGCCGATGGCATCGGTTCGACCGAGGGCTTGCTGAAGATGATTCGCAACGCCCCGTCCGGCAGCATGTTTGCGGTGGGCACGGAAATTCATCTGGTCAACCGCATGGGCAAAGAGTTCGCCGCGGAAGGTAAACGAGTCATTACGCTCGACGATTCCGGTTGCCTCTGCACCACCATGTTCCGCATTTCGCCGCAGCACCTGTGCTGGGCGCTGGAAAATCTGGTAGACGACAACGTAGTGAACCAGATCAAGGTCAAAGACGACGTGAAGCACTGGGCGCGGGTCGCGCTGGATCGCATGCTGGAAATTCAGTAAGCCAGTCCTCAGTCGAGATCACGTGGGGACAGCCGCCTTCGGCTGTCCGCCGAGCGAAGCGAGGCAATCCGCAAGGTTCAGCCGACCGGCGACTGACAAAAGCCAAATGATTTAGAATGAATTCAAATGTCCGACCGTAGCTTTACTTTCCAAGAAGCCGAAAGCCTGCTCCCCACTTTGGAGTCCCTGCTGCGCACGGCCCTTGACGGCAAGAAGCTCATGGAATCCGTCGATGCCGAATTCCAGGAAGTTGCCCACCGGGTATTTCTCAACGGCGGTACTTGTCTAGATATCGTCCATCTCGCCCGCCGCAAAGCCGAGCGCGAGAAAGCGATCCATCGGGTGAAGGATGCGCTCGCCGAAATCGACGCCATCGGCGTGCAAGTAAAAGATTTGGACATCGGCCTGCTCGATTTCCCTTGTGTGGTGGATGGCGAGACCGTATTGCTCTGTTGGAAATTGGGCGAAAAGGGAATCACCCACTGGCACGGCGCCAGCGAAGGCTTTGCCGGGCGCAAGCCGATTGACGAACGCATCGCGAAAGCGAAGAAAACGAACTAAAGCCGGAGCCACACGCGCCTCGTCCTTTTTCAGCAATTACATTCTTTTACATTCTCATCCGGGAAGAAGTTTTCTCTTGTCCCTCCGTGTCCCGGGCCGCCCGCGGTCTCTGCTACAATTATTTTCTCGCGCCCGCCCAGCAGGCGGTCCCCTCAGAAAGGGCCTTTGTCCGGAGCTTTAATGATGCCAAGCAAGAGACGAAAACTCCCCATCCTGGCTGCATTCACGGTCCTTTTGATCTTTGCTTTCGGGGTGGGTTGCAAGGGGTTCTTCGTCAACTCGCCTACTCAAGTGAACGTCATTCCAAACACGGTCACGCTGTCTCAGGGGCAATCGCAGCAGTTGAAGGCGGAAGCCACTTTTAGCGACAACTCTTCCAGCGACGTGACGAACTCCGCAATTTGGAGCAGCTCGAATGGGTGTGCCGTGAGCGTTAGCGCACAAACGCTGGGAGACGTCACTGCGGTTGGCAGCGGCGGCGCGGTTACGATCACGGCGACTTATAACGGAGTGACCGGCAGCGCAACCGCGACCGCACCCACGGGGATTACCGTCAGCCCCTGTGGAACCTTCACCCACGGAACCAGTCAGCAATTCGATGCTTCCTTCGGCGGCACGGATGTGACCAGCTCGACAACTTGGACTTCGAGTAATACCAGCATCGTCGACTTCGCAAATCCAGCGAGCAACTTGGCGACTTTTGGTCCGCAGACCGGCACCGCGACCATCACGGCGACCACCAGCTCGGCCACGGGGTCGCTTGAAATTACTGTGCAGTAACCCGGCCGGGTTTACAGGTTTACCGCGCACACTCTACAATCTTTTCCTAGGCCATGTCGCCATCCGGAAAGATCAACATCTATACAAGATGACGCAGGTTGAAGCCTGGGTCAGCGCATAAAGTCACTTATGTCTGACATTCGCTGCATAGGTATATCCACCGGAGGCGGAGATGCACCCGGCCTCAACGCCGTCATTCGCGCCGCCGTCAAAGCCGCCATCCTGAAATACAAATGGAAGGTGATGGGCATTCCCGACGGCTTCGACGGCCTCATTTGGCCGGAGAAATCGTTCGAGCTCACGCTCAAATCAGTGAGCGGCATCCTGCCTCGCGGCGGGACCATCCTGGGTACGACCAACCGCGGCAATCCTTTCAAGTACAAGACCATCGAAAATGGCAAGGAAGTGGTCAAGGATATCTCCCCCGAGATCATCGCCAACGCCGCCAAGCTTGGTATCGACGCGATTATCACCATTGGCGGAGACGGCTCGCAAACCATCGGCCTCGAGCTTTTTCAAAAAGGCATGAAGATCGTGGGCGTGCCCAAGACCATCGATAACGACCTCTCGTCCACCGAACTCACCTTCGGATTTGATACGGCCGTGAACACGGCCACGGATGCGGTCGACAAGATCCATACCACGGCGGAATCGCATCACCGAGTGATGGTGATTGAAGTCATGGGCCGCGATGCGGGCTGGATCGCCATTGCTTCGGGCATGGCCGGCGGCGCTCACGTGATTCTCATTCCGGAGATCCCTTTCACCATTGAGAAGATCTGCGATTACGTGAAATCGCGCGAGGGCTTCGGCAAGCACTTCACCATCGTGGTGGTGGCCGAGGGTGTCAAACTGCCGGTGGAGTTGCGGGAGAATCGTCACTTCGGCTCGGCTGGCAACATCATCGGGGCTGCGATCGCCGCTGTTTCCCATAAGGAAGTGCGGGTCAGCGTGCTCGGCCACATCCAGCGCGGCGGCACGCCTACGCCGTTTGACCGGGTCTTAGCCACGCGCTTCGGCGTGGCTGCGGTGGATTTGATTGCCAATGGCGATTTCGGCAAGATGGTCAGCCTGCGGTGCCAGCGCATCGAGCCGGTGGACATGTCCAAGGCCATTGGCCGGTTGAAGCTCGTGAAACCGCATGGCGAGTTGGTCTCTACCGCCCGCGCCATCGGCATCTGCTTCGGGGATTAGACGAAGCACGCCTTGCTCATGTTCTAACCTGACGGTTTGTCTCTCTCCTGCGCTATATTTGTCGTGTGCTTCCCGTGAAATGCTTGCGCCGATTGAGGCGCGCGCCCATCCCGCTCCCGCTGATGCTCCTCGCACTCCTGCTTTCCGGTTGCGGACATGTCCGGCGCCGCGCCGGGGAAGTTGCCTATGTCTCCGCTCCTCAGGCCATTCTGCGCGACCATGTCGCCACCGTGTACGCCAAGACTGGCGTGGTGAAGAATGGAGAGCGCGTCGAAATCCTGGAGCGTGATCGCCACTTTGCCAGAGTTCACACCGCCAGCGGCGCTGAGGGCTGGGTCGAACAACGCTATCTGGTAACCCAACAAGTCTTTGACGGCTTCCAGAAACTAGCCCAACAGGAGCAGAACGATCCGCCGCAGGCGACGGGCGTCACGCGCAACGATACCAACCTTCACCTCGATCCCGGCCGGGATACCGAGCATCTGTATCAACTGGATCAGGGTGCCAAGGTGTCTCTGCTGAAGCGCGCCACGGTAGAAAAGAACTTGCCAGGCGCGGCGCCACGCCCGGCCATGAATACGCATGCCCTCGCCCCCGCGGTTGCACCTCCCATGGAAGACTGGTGGCTGATCCGCGACCCGCAAGGACACGTCGGCTGGGTGCTCAGCCGTCTGGTGGATATCGACGTGCCACTGGAAATTGCCGAGTATGCCGAAGGCCAGCGCATCGTGGCTTCCTTCGTGCTCGATCAGGTTCAGGACGGAGACCAAAAAGTCCCGCAATATCTGGAACTGCTCACCGACCCCAAGGATGGCATGCCCTTCGATTACAACCAGATTCGAGTTTTCACCTGGAATGTGAAGCGGCACCGTTACGAGACCGCCTATCGCGAGCACAATCTGAACGGCACCCTGCCGGTTATGGTTTCCCAGGAGAATTTTGACAAAGAAGGCACCCTGCCGGTGTTCGTGCTGCGCGTGAAGGATGATAACGGCGAGGTGGTGGAGCGCAAGTACAAACTGCAAACCCCTATCGTCCACCGCGTGCTGGGGCCCGGCGAAACGCCGGCGCAAGCAGCACCGCGTCACAAGCGAAGCGGGTGAACAAGGGGAGGTCTCTGAACTGAGGAGCGCGCAGCCGCCAACGGCGAACGGCGGAAAGCAGCTAGGAATAGAACTCCGCCATACTCTCCACTACCCAACTCTGCTCCGCTTCGCTTAACTCGGGAAACATGGGCAGTGCCAGGACTTCCCGTGCGGCGCGTTCCGATCTGGGCAAATCGCCTTCGCCATACCCCAGATAGGCAAAGCAAGGTTGCCGGTGCAGGGGCACAGGATAGTAAACTTCGGTGCCAATCATGCGCCCGGTCAGGAACGTCCGCAGTTCGTCCCGGCGCCGCGCCCGCACTACGTACTGGTGAAAAACATGCTGGGCTTGCGGGTCGGTTTCGGGCAAATGTATCGGCGAATCGTCTCCGGCGGATGCAAGTCCGGCAGCGAGCAGCAGCCGGTCATAGACTGCGGCGCGCTCCCGCCGCTGCCGATTCCACTCTTCGATGTGCGGCAGCTTCACGCGCAGAACTGCGGCCTGAATCGCATCCATGCGGCTGTTCCAGCCGATCTCCTCGTGGAAATAGCGTCGCGAGCTGCCATGGTTGCGCAGACGGCGCGCCTGTTCGGCAAGCAGGGGCGTGCGTACGGTCAAAAGTCCCGCTTCCCCGTAAGCGCTGAGGTTCTTGGTGGGATAAAAGCTGAAGGCAGCGGCGGAGCCCAACGCTCCCGCCCGCTTTTCCCGCCAGACGGCTCCCATCGCCTGGGCAGCGTCTTCCACAATGGTGAGGCGGAATTCATCCGCCACCCGCTGCAGGGCGTCCATCTCGGCGCACTGCCCATACAGATGGACAGGAAGCAGCGCGCGCACTTTGAAGGCGCCGCCTTGCCTGAGTTTTGCCGCCACGCAGGCGGCGTCCAGGTTGAAGGTCAACGGATCGATGTCCACAAAAACCGGCCGTGCCCCAGCTCGCATGATCGCGCTGGCGGAGGCAAAGAAGCTGAAGGGAGTAGTGATTACCTCGTCGCCGGGCCGAATTCCCGCCGCGACCAGCGCCAGCCAAAGCGCATCCGTGCCGGAAGCGCAGCCCACCGCCGCTCCCGCACCGGTGAAAGCCGTGATCGCATGCTCCAGTGCTTCCACCTCCACTCCCAGAATGAACTGTTGCGAGGAGCAGACGCGCTCGATCGCCGTCAGAATCTCTTCGCGAATCTTCCTGTATTGGCGATGCAGATCAAGCAGTGGCACGGCATCGAATTTCGTGGTGCCAGCTCGGGGCGGCTTGATCGAAGGTGGGCTCACCAGGATTGTGATTCTGATTCTAGCACTGCCAATTGAATGCCAGTCGCATGGACAGAATTAGATAAGCGCTTTCTGTAGAGACGCAACTGGCTGCGTCTCCTCGGGACGCGAGCTAAAGCTGCGGAAAGGGAGGCACAGGTTTCCCCTCGGCCAGCGCTCGCCGCCATTGTTCCACCGATTGCCGCAGCGCTTCCAGGTGGATTCCGCCAAATTCCCCGGGGTAATCCGCCAAATTCCGCTGGCCCCGCTCCAGCAGGGACCGGGCCCCTGCCAGATTCCCCCGGGAATGATGATGAAACGCCACCGCCACCTGGATCAACCCTTGTAGAAATTTCCTTTCCGGCTCAACCGCCGGACGCCAAACGTCCTCCCAAACCTCATGAGCTTCAAAGAAAGTGGCGTTATTGAAAAGGTTCACCGCGCGCAGGTAGAGTTGTTGATCCACGGAAATTCTCATCGTTGCCGGTTTTTTCACTGCTTCCTGGCGCTGCCGCCCTCCCATTTTGAGGGCAACCATTCGTGAAATGTAACATTGCGATGGAAACTCCCGCCGGAAAACTGCCTGTGTTACTTTAGTTTAATCCCCGGCACGAGTTGCAGTTACCAGTGGTTGGCTATCGAGGAGAATGAATTGATTCACACCGTTGCCTAGCCGCGACACTCCAAACCTTTCAAGTCGGAGGGGGCCGTGAACGACTTGCATTTAGAGTTCGGGTTGGCGTCGGCCTGGTTGGTGGCTGTCCTTGCCGCGCCGCTTTCCCCCGCCTGGGACGCGGGTGAAACAGCGGCGTTCGCGGCAACATCCGCGGCCATCCGTCGGGTTGACGTTCGTGCACTTACACCGGAAGCCATTCCGGCTCGGGTTGTCACGCATGCGAATCGGTTGTGGCGGCGCCTGCCTGTTTCTACACGCGAAATTCAACCTTGGTCTGCGGCGTGGCAGCCGTTCCCGGGCTTCGTCGAACGTTCACTTCAGGGGGAGTCATGCTAAGGCTGAGAGCTTTCTTGCAGTGCGGCATGTTGCTGCTGGCGGGCTCGGTCCTGTCGCTGGCCCAGACTGGTTCCATTGAAGGCACAGTTTCCGATGCTTCCGGCGCTGTCATACCAGGTGCCGCTATCACGGTTCGCAACCTCGCGTCGAACGCTTCCCGAACGGCCGCGGCTGGCGGCGCCGGCAGCTACAGCGTCACCGATCTCCCGGTTGGCGTGTACGAAATAACCGTCACAAAAACGGGCTTCAAGACCTTTCACGTGCCAAGCATCGCGCTCACCGTGGCGCAGGCTCTGACCGTGGACGCAAAATTGCAGCCGGGAGCGGTGAACGAAGAGATGAATGTTCGCGGCGATCAGATTCCTTCTGTCGACCTGGTAACCGCGCAAACCAGTAACCTTGTCGACCAAGAACAGATCCTGGCGCTGCCCCTCATTACTCGCGACCCCTACCAACTGGCTTTGCTCTCGCCGGGAACGTCGCAAACCAATACCCAAAATGCTGGAATGACGGTCAACGGATCGCGCGAGCGCAACAATAACTTTCTGTTGGATGGAGTTGACAACAACGATACTTCCGTGCCGGGGCGCATTGGCGGCGTGTTGAACGCCAATCCGGATTCAGCCGAGGAATTTCGCGTAATCACCAATAACTTCAACGCCGAGTTTGGCCGCAATACCGGCGCCATCGTTGATGTCGTGACCGCCAGCGGGACCAACGCTTTCCACGGCGATGCCTATGAATTCGGGCGCTGGAACGGCTTTGGCGGAGCGCGTGACTGGTTCAACCCGGCCAGCCAGGGGCCCATGAATCCCTATGTGCGCAATCAGTTCGGCTATTCCATTGGCGGCCCCATTCGTAAGAACAAGACGTTCTTTTTCTTCAACGAGGAGTTCGACCGCTTCGTGACCGCCCTCACCAATGCGTCCACGGTGCCCACGAAGGAATTTAAGACTGGAATATTCACCTACGTTGATCCCAATGGGAACCAAGTGCCGGTAAACCTGAACCCAACAAACCCGCCCGGCCTGAATCCGCAGAACAATAACAATCTGCCGCTCGATCCAACTATGCAGCAGATTTTTGCGCTGTATCCGAATCCCACAGTGGCCAACGGCGACGGCTTCAGCGGCACTTTGTTCTTCCCCACCGTTTCGCGGGACAGCACCTCCCAGAGCGTGCTCAAGATCGATCATCAGATCAACGGTCGGAACACTTTGAGCCTGCGCTATGGGTATGACTACGATACCGATCCCGATCCCTTTCACAACGATGCTCTGCGCGGTGGAGTTGGGGCGACCTCGGAAAAGGCCATCACTCAAGGCTTGGCGGCCAATCTCACCTCCAGTTTCAGATCCAATCTAGTCAACTCGCTCAGCTTCGGCTGGAACCGCATTTACGCCAATTTCCAATGCACCGAACTGAAGGTACTCGATAGCGTAAGCGCGCAGGAAGGCACGCTGGACCAATACGGCAATGGCCGCGACTACATCATGGATCCCTTTGTGAACTTCGCTTGCCCGCTGACCGCCGATAGCCAATACCGAAAGACCGGAACCGTCAGCTACGGTGACGGCCTTAGCTGGGTTCACGGCGCGCACACCTTCAAGTTTGGCTTCGACTTCCGCGATGTGGGCGAGAGCGGTCCCAATAACTTTTCCACCCGGCGCCAGCTTTCTACCGACATTGATCTGCTCGTAGGGGGACCGTTCCTGAGTCCCGTGACCATCCCCGGCAGCACGTCCGCGCTCGATGATGCCGCGTCCGCGCTCTACGGTCTGGTGCAGCAGGACGTGAATGCGGAATTCTTCAACAACGCCGGCGTCCGCCAGCCCACTGACAATAAGTTCTTTCGCCAGCACGAGCACGACGGCTACGCGCAGGATACCTGGAAGGCGCTGCCCAACCTGAGCTTGACCTTGGGCCTGCGCTATCAGTTTGACGGCGTGCCGTTTGAGCAAAACGCGAATTTCTCAAACCTGCTGACCAGCCCGGCGGATGCTCCCGCGGTGTTCACCATTGTCGGGCCGGGCACCGGCAACATGATGTACCAGAACAACTATTCGGAGATCGAGCCACGGTTCGGCTTCGCCTGGGATCCTTACAAGGACGGAAAGACCGCGGTCCGCGGCGGCTTCGGCATCTTTCATGACCGCGACTTCGGCAACCTCTTCGAAAATGCGCGCGCCAACCCGCCGTTCGAGCAGGACTACAACCAGTTCCCCACCGAAACACTCAACCTGGCTTTGCCGGTGGGCGGCAGCTACGACGGGATTCCAGGTTTTGTGGGTCCGCTTCCCGCTGTCGTCCCTACAACCACGCCATCGGCCAGCGTCCCGGATGGAAGCGAACTCTCGCCCACCATCATCGATCCGCATTTTCGTAACACCGCCAGCCTCAACTGGAACTTAGGCATCCAGCACGAATTGCCGGCTAAGGTCACCATGGATTTGAGCTGGGTCGGATCGAAGGGCACCCACATCCCGATGTATGTGGACGGGAACCCTCCCGATCCTAGTCTGGTGGCCCAGTTGGTGACTTACTGCAGCGATCCGAACAATGCCTATGGATGCACTCCCGCGACGGTTAGCGGCTTCGCGCTCTATGGCGGGGCGGGCTTCCTGTTGCCGTTTAACGCGGTCGCGCACAACGCCATCATTGAACCCAACGACATACGCTCGGTCGGAATCTCTTTCTATAACGCCATGCAGTTCAGGCTCACTCATCCCATGGGCCACGGCCTCGAGGTGCAGGGGTCCTATACTTGGGCACACGGTCTGGACGATTCCAGCGATCCTCTGACGCCGGCGCAGGGCAATCACACCTATCCGCGCAATTCGCTCGACCTCACCCAGGATTGGGGAAACTCCGACAACGATATGCGGCAGATCGTGACCATCAGCTACATTTGGCAGGCGCCGGTGGGGCGAGGGCAGAGCTATCTGAACAACGGTGTCCTAGGGCGAGTGCTCGAAGGCATCCAGCTTTCAGGAATCACCAGTCTCCATACCGGCCATCCCTTCGAAGTGCTCAGCGATGTCGACAGCCAAAGAACCGGTATCCAGGCTTGGGCACAACTGGTCGGCGACCCCTTTGCTCCGTCCCCGAACGCGCCGTCGTTCGGCAAACCTTACTTTACTAACCCAAACGCTTTCACCAATCCGAACTACGGTGGCCCCAGTAACGTTGGCCGCAACCAGTTTTATGGGCCGGGGTACGTGAATTTCGACTTGGCGCTGGCTAAATCGATTAGGTTCACGGAAAGGCTACAGCTCGAAACTCGCTTTGAGAGCTACAACCTCTTTAATCGGCCTCAGTTCCAAAATCCAGGCAATCCGGGAAATCAATTGGGTTCGGCGAACTTTGGCATGGTCACTTCCACCTTGACGCAGCCTGATGGAACCACCTCCGCGCGTCAGATCCAAGTCGCGATGAAGTTGCGTTTTTAGGACGCGGTAGCCGCGCTCGGGCTGTGGACGCCCGCGCCTGACCGTTTGCTTTCTCAATTCTCAGACCAGCGGTTGAAACTTGGGCCGCAACGCCGTATCTTACAGATGCGTGGCCGTGCCGCTCCTTGCGGATCGGCCTGGTTTCGCTTTCGGGCCTGCGCTTTTCCGGAGGCCTCGATGTGAGAAATATGCATCCCAGCGGAATGCAGAAAGTCGCAGTTCAGAAAGTTAAGGAGATCGGCGATGGAAAATAAGCCGGCACAGAATATTCAAGATTCCTTTCTCAATACCGCCCGCAAAGAGCGCCTCAACATTACGATTTACTTGCTCAGCGGCGTCAAACTAACGGGCCGCATCCGTTCCTTCGATAAGTACTCAGTGGTGCTCGAGACCAGCAACCAGGAGCAGCTCATCTTCAAACATGCGATCTCGACTTTAGCGATGGGAAGAACGTCGCACGGTTCGAGCGAGCGGCCGGGGCCGGTTTCCGCAGTGGCTCCGCAACCGGTCTCCGAGCCTCCCGCCTCTGGCACGGAAGGATAGGCGCACCCAGATTTGCCCAGTCGAGAATCCAGGGCCGCCCGCAAGCCACAGCCCAAGCTAGACGCTAGCCGGTATCCCGCCGCCGCGCCGAGCCTCGGCGCGCGCCAAGAGAAAGAGCGCGCGTTCTTGGTCGGTCTGGATTCCCGCACCCGCTCGAAGACCGCCCCGGGGGCACGTAACCCGATCCCCAGCGCTGCCCAGGCCGCCCGGGACAGCGCCAGCCCAGCTGCTTCCAAGGCTGCTTCCATCCCTGAGTTTAGCGCCGAAGAATCGCTCGACGAGTTGCGCTCACTAGCGGGCAGCGCTGGCGCCGAGGTTGCCGGAGAATTCCTGCAGCGCCGCGACCGCCCCGATCCCGCGACTCTCATCGGCAGAGGGAAACTGGAAGAGATCGCCGGCGCCGCCGCTTCTGTCTCCGCCGATCTCATTTTGTTCGATCACGACCTCACCGCTTCCCAGCAGCGCAATATCGAGAAGGTTGTAAATACGCGAGTCATCGACCGCACCCAACTCATCCTCGACATTTTTGCCCGCCATGCTCGTACCCGTGAGGGCCAGCTGCAGGTCGAGCTGGCGCAACTCGAATACATGCTCCCCCGGCTTTCCGGCCGGGGGGTCGAGATGTCCCAGCTCGGCGGCGGCATCGGCACTCGCGGTCCCGGTGAAACCCAACTCGAAACCGATCGCCGCAAAATTTATCGCCGCGTCCGCCACGTCAAGGAGCAACTGGAAAATGTGCGCCGCATTCGCGCCCAGCAACGCCAGCGTCGTGCATCCGTTCCGGTGGCCACAGTGGCCTTGGTCGGCTACACCAACGCCGGCAAATCGACCTTGTTCAACGCCTTGACCCGAGCGGCGGTGATCGAGTCTCCAAGAATGTTTGCCACGCTTGATCCAACCATCCGCTCCATCACGCTTCCGTCGCGGCGCAAAGTCCTGCTTTCCGATACGGTCGGATTCATCCGCAACCTGCCGCACACGCTGGTCTCCGCTTTTCGCGCGACGCTGGAGGAAGTACAGCGCGCCAACTTGATCCTGCATGTTTCCGATGCCAGCAGCCCTCTGTCGGCGGAGCAGGACGCGCAAGTCGAGCGCGTACTGAAAGAATTGGAAGCCGACGCCAAGCCGCGGCTGCATGTCATGAACAAAGTCGATCTCATGCCGGCTTCGCAGCGCGATAACTTGCGCGATGACACCACCCGCGTTCACATTTCCGCGGCCAAGGGCATCGGCCTGACCACTCTACTCGACCGCATCGACCAGTTGTTGTCCGAAGACTCGCTCAGCCAGATTCGCCTGCGCATCCCGCAAAAAGAAGGCAAGCTGCTGTCCCTGCTCGAATCCCGCTCGCGGATTCATAGCCGCAGCTACGCCGATGGTTTCGTGGAACTGAAAGTCGAAGCCCCGGAGTCGGTGGTGCGAAGGGTGAAAGCGTGGCTGGTGGACTAACCACGTGGGGACAGCCGCCCTAGGCTGTCCGGCTGGGCGCAGTCCGATTGACTTGGGCGTTATTTCCTCTCGCGGAGGATCGTTTCCGAGAGAGGCTCACCCTGGATTGTGGCTGGCTGGAACCCTGAGTCCGGATCCCGGGGCGAGGAGGGATTCTCTTTCTCGCCACTATGGGAAGAGGCCTGTCTGTCGCCTATCTTTAAGCGCTTTACAGCATCGGACATTAGTCAGACTCCCATGCCAAAGATCAACGCTAAGCCGCGCCCAGCCCCAGAATCCCTTCTGGAAACTGTAAATGGGCCGGCAACCAAGAAGCGGTGACATTCCTTGGCTATCGGCCCATTCGATCCTGAATTGGATCGGAGGTGATAACTCCATGCTAGACCCCTTGGCCCAGATGTCAAGATTTCTTTCTGGATTTCTGGCCAGGGTGCCAAAATGTCCCAAAATCACATTTTCCAGACTGGGAACCCGAGCTGGTTCCAACTGGTTGAAATGGGTGGAAATCGCCGTATTCCCGTCGGCGAACTTGCTGGCTATGGGTCAATTTGCCGAGTTCGCCCGGAGTCGCCCCGAGGACGGCCGCTGCGCGACTGGGTCTTTCTGGAACGCTCAGGTTTTCGGGAACACCGCTTCCGCTCAGAGCGAAGCTGACGCTCTGGTCTGATACTCCAAGCGCCCCAGCAAGCGGACTTGTCCGTTCAACTGCTCGTAGCCTTCGGCCAGGCCCACGGCGGAAAGGTGTGCGCCGGGCAGCAGGATCCCTGCGTAGAGCCTGACCATGCTACGAAAAGCATAAAGCCGCAGCCGGATGGCGCTGTCGACCAGCTCTCCGCCAGCTGCCGCCACTGCCAGGTCGGAACTGCCGCGCGCAGCCTCGCCCATGCGGACCAGTATGGCGGCATTACGCGCGGTACAGGAAATGTATTCGATGGCCGCCCGCAGGCGCTCGCGCTGAATTCTCCGGAAGGCCGCCGGCGAAAGATTAGCCCGCAGGAACTCCTCTTCCGCTGGATCCACCAGATTTCGAAAGGCCTCCACGTCAACCGGCTGAAGGAGGCCGGCGAGATGTTCCGGGTCCACGGGGCCAGAACTTCGACCCTTGGCCAGCCACACTAGAACACCCAGCGCAAGCAGCCCCGCCAGCACGAGAATGAGGGTGATAATCATTGTCCAAGCAAGCGCTGGAGTTCCTGGTTCCAAGTTTCCAAGTCATTTTCAGGCACGGTTTTCAAGCTGTAGTGCGAAATCCGCTCAGGCGCCAGCAGATAAAACATCCAGATAAGGACAGCGCAATGATAGGCAGCCATGCTTATGTAGTTAAGGTAAACATTGTAGGTAGAGCCGGTTTGCGATCGAATCGCGAATATCGCCAAGTCGGTACTTGCGAAGACTCCCACTCCAAGAGCAATCCCAAAGAGGTGGCTTCGCCAGGACAAACCTAAGTAGCCGGAGAAAAGGAAAAGACCGATGAGCAAGCCGCACTGCAGAATGCTCGCGGTTCGATCCAGCAACGCGAACACCATTCGGCTAGGGTCGGTCCCCCTTGCGTAAACGGCTATAGCCAGGCCCGCAAGCAGCAGCCCAACCGCTGCGCAACTCCTGGCTATCCCCCGGGAGGCGCAACATACGTGGGTAGCCGCCTTGACCGCGATCCGTTCCATGAGGTCGTTCCAGCGAACCGGACGAGGCGGTCCACGATCCCCCGCCCTGAGCGGTGCGCGAAGAGCCCGTCGTGGAGGTCAGAAGATGATCGGCAGCCGGGGATGGCGAATCCGGAACAGAATGGTAGTCAGGCTCGCATTGCAGAGGACGGCTTGGGGCTTCTCCGCCGCGGCCACTCGCAGGCCCATCATGGTCGAGTCCGCCAGCCGGACCAGCTTCGGTTCACCATGTACGTAAGCGCGATGGCCCGGGGGTCGGCCGGCTTGGTGATGGAGCACGTCGCCCTGGGTCACCGGGACCACCTTCACATGGGGCCGCAACGCCCCGTCGGGGGCGCCGACGAACCCGACCTCCCAGGCCATCTCGGCCCAAGAGCTGGGCGTGTCGCAGGGCCAGCCGCTGCCGCACCCCCCCGAGAGGGGCCGAAAACGGCGGCCATCCGCGTCAGACGAACGAGCAGGTCCATTCGATGGCTAACCCCGTGACCCACCATATAGAATCTCCTCCAACGAGGGCCTGCCTCTCCTTCGCACGGGCGGAGGGGATCCCGTGCCGGTTTCCGCCCGGTAATCTTGCCGCCCCCGGCCCGAGCGCACGGGAGTCGTCGACCACCACCAGCAGCAGCTTGTCGTTCGCACCCGCGCTTGCCCGGCGAATAAATGGATTGGCAAACGCAAGCACCAGCAGCAGCAGCAGCAACGCAGTGCGCAGCGCGAAAAGCAGCAGGTAGCGCAGCCGCCGGTGGCGGGTGGAGCTTTGCGTGCCTCGCTCGAAGAACATCAGCGAACTGAAGGGCAGCGGTGTCGTCACGTGACGGCGCAGCAGATGAATGTAGACGGGCAAGCCAATCGCCGCCAGGCCGAGCAGGAACCATGGATTGAAGAAATCCCATCAGCGCCCTCCCTGGCGAATGGCGAGGTACTCGCGCAGTGTGGTGTCGAGCGGCTGGTCGGTCACCAGCAGGTGGTAATCCATGCCCGCGCCGCGGGTGCGGTTACGCAGCTGCTCGATGTGGTCGTCGATCTTCCTGCTGTACTCGGTGCGCGTGTATTCCGGAATCACCTCCAGGCGTTGATCGGTCTCGAGGTCGACCAGGATGGCGGGTCCGCGCAGCTCCGGCCGTATCTCCTTCGGATCGAGCACATGGAACAGCACCACCTCGTTGCCGTGGTAGCGCAAGCGGTTCAATGGTGCGCACGATGGCGGCCGGGTCCTCATAGAAATCGGAGAACATGATCACGATGCCGCGGCGATGCAAAAGATTCTGGAAGTGCAGCAGCGGCTTGGTAAAGTCGGTGCGGGCGCGCGGCTCGGCCTGTTCCAGCCCGGCTAACAGCCGGTGCAGCTGCCCTTGCCGGGTGGAGGGCCGGATGTAGTTGCGCACCTCATCGTCAAAGACAATCAGTCCGGCTGCATCGCGCTGATTGTGAATGGCGAGATAGAAGAGCGAGGCGGCGGCAAAGCGGGCATAGTCCATCTTGCTCGGCCTGGCTGGGCTCGCGGTGTAGTCCATGGAATTGCTGGCGTCGAGCAGGATGGTGAGCTGGCTGTTGGTGTCGCCGCGATAGCGCTTCAGGTAGCAGCGCTCGGTGCGGGCAAATAGATTCCAATCGACATGGCGCAGGTCGTCCCCGGGCGTATAGGCGCGGTACTCGGCGAACTCCTGACTGAAGCCAAAATCCGGAGAGCGATGGAGACCGGCGACGAAGCCATCCACCACCGTCTTGGCGAGCAGGTCCAGGCTGCTGATACTGGCGAGCACACCGGGATCGAGAAAGCGCTGCAGCATCAGGCCTCCTTCGGTGGCGGCATGTGTTCGATCAGGCGGCGGAGAATTTCATCCGCGTCGACGCGCTCCGACTCAGCATGAAAGTTGAGCAGGATGCGATGGCGCAATACCGGGATGGCGAGCGAGGTGACGTCGTCGTAGGTGACGTGGTAGCGGCGGCGGGAGAGTGCGCGCGCTTTTGCCGCCAGCACAATGAACTGCGCGGCACGAATGCTGCCGCCGTAGTTGACATACTTCTTTACGAAGTCGGGCGCGTTCTCGTTCTTGTATCGCGTCGCGCGCACCAGGTTGACGACGTACTTCGCCACCGGTTCACCGATCGGCACCATGCGGACCAGTTGCTGGAAGTCGAGTAACTCCTGGGCACGTGGTGACGGGTTCGACTTTTGCCACCTTGGTCGTCGTGGTAAGGTCCACCACCTTGAGTTCGTCGCTGGCGCTGAGGTAGTCGAGGATGGTGTTGAAGAGGAACCGGTCCAGCTGCGCTTCGGGCAGAGGATAGGTGCCTTCGAGCTCAATCGGGTTCTGGGTGGCCAGCACGAAGAAGGGCGCGGGCAGCGAATAGACGTGGCCGCGCACGGTGCAGGAGCGTTCCTGCATGGCTTCGAGCAATGCGGCCTGGGTCTTGGGCGGGGTGCGGTTGATCTCGTCGGCCAGCACCACGTTGCCAAAGATCGGGCCCTGGACGAAGGTCCACTTACGATGCCCGGTGGTGAGATCTTCCTCAATGATGTCGGTGCCGGTAATGTCGGAGGGCATCAGGTCCGGCGTGAACTGGATGCGCCGGAAACTCAGGCCCAGCGTCTCCGCGATGGTGCGCACCATCAGCGTCTTGGCCGTACCGGGCAGGCCGGTGATCAGGCAATGCCCACCGACAAACAGCGCGGTGAGGATCTGATCGAGCACATCATCCTGGCCGACGATGACCTGGCGCACCTGGGCAAGGATGCCGTCACGGACCGCATAAAACCGTTCGATGCGATGTTGCAGTTGGGCTGCGTCCTGGCTAAGTTCAGGGATCGTTACCATCGGCAATTTCCTTCCTCTCGACTACGCGGTTTCGCTAAGACTGGCCCACTACTTGATTTCGTCTCGGGAGCACCGCAGAATGGGCGCCCCACATCTCGCCACTAGCGAACTCCGGATCGACGGCTCGACAACTTCGCCTTGCGCAAGAAGACGTTGTCGGAATCCATGAGCTCCACAGGAAGCGGAGTGCGAGGGATCTGCGGTTCACCCATGTTCGTGTTGCTCAACCTTTCGACACGATCTCCATCCGTGCTCCGCTAGTTCGTTTTGGGTGCGTCCTTCTGTTCCGGGTGTTCAATTTCCAACAGCAACTTCTGCGCCGGGCGATACCCCGGCGCGGCTTCCAGTGCGGCGAGCACGCTTTCCTCGGCTTTGTCGCGCTGTCCTGATGCGTAGTACGCCTGCGCAAGATTAAACTGCGCTCCGGCTTTGTCTAGCGGGTTGAGCGCCACCACCGCGGTGTACTCGCGGATCGCTCCCGGGTAGTTCGCTTGCGCAAACCACAAGTCACCCAGGTGGCGATGCAGATCTTCATCGTGGACCGGGTAGATATAGTTGATGCGGTCCAGCGTCGCAGCAGCCTCTTTCGGTTGGCCCAGCTCTTCTTCGAGCGAAGCCAGCTTCTTGAGGAGTCGAAGGATCCTCGCCGCCCATCTTTTCATAGTCCGTCAGCACTGCTGCCGCGGCCTTCTTATCGCCCTTGGCCAGGTCTGCTGACGGCAAGGAATTCATACGCGTTCGCGTCCCCGATGTACTCGGGATACATGCGGCGGACCGCTTCGCCCTGCTTGGATCACGGCGTCGTACTGCTTCTGTTTGGCCGCCTCGACCAGTTGCTCCAGCGCCTTGCGCCATTCATCAAAGTTGGCAGCCATCGCTCCATAGCGCTGGTTTAGCCACTGCAGGTATTGCTTATCGAACTCTTCCGGCGAAACGCCAAGATCCGTCCTGAATCACTTCCGGAGTGGTTTTGCGTTGCGCATACGAATGGACCATGTCGAGCAACTTGCCTTCGCCCCAGTGGCTCTGGATGTAGTCGCAAATGCTGCCTGCCTCGAAATAAGACACAACCACCTGCGCCGGATATTCGGGAAAGATAAAGCCGCGGTCCAACTTGGCCACCGGCAGCAACTTCTTATCCCGGATGGCGACCAGGATCTCCGGCGACACGCGGTCACCCCACTCCGGCGATACCTGGGTCTCCTCATGCACCGCAAGGCCTTCGGTGAACCAGCGCGGCACCCGGCGGTTGGTGGCCGTGAGGATGTAGACATGGCTCATCTCGTGCCACAGCGTGCTGCCCCAGTTAAAGTCGCCCGGCTTGCGTGCCGAGGGGCTGTCCATGGCCACCACCTGCCCGAAGGTGACCCCGAGCGCGCCCAGGCCGGGCATGCCCATGGTGCGCACGGCAAAGTCCTCATGGTCGGGATAGACCTCAACCTGCACCGGACCCGTGAGCTTCATCTTGTATTTCTTGTCGTAGGTGGCGATGATGCGTTGCAGCTCAGCTTCAAAGTAAGGGTGCAACAACTCCGCTTCATTCTTGCGCAGCCGCAGGATGGTGCCGTTCTCTTTGTAGGTGACGAAGTTCTTGTAGCTATCCAGAAGGCGCAAGCTGTTCACGGTCTCAGCGTCACGGTAACCGTTGTTGTAGCACATCTCCAGTTGCTTGAATGGCTCATCTTCCTGACCCAGGCGCATCAGGCCCGACGCCCAGTTGAGAACGGGCGGGCCAATACCGGGGATCGGCCTCGATCGCCTTGCGGTAGTAGACGATCGCATCTTCAAAGCGGTAGTTGAGCTCAAGATAATGAGCCACGTGGGCGTAGCCCTCTCCGTAGCCGGGGTTCACTTTGCGTATCTTGTCCAACCACAGGTCGGGAGAGCGATCCGCCAGCAACTCGACCGCCGCGTGAATCGCCATCGCGTTCAGGGCGTCGGAGGACAAGCGGAGTGCCTCATCGGCCTGCAGCGATGGCGTGTTCTGTATCCGCATCTTCCAGCGCAAGGTTGGCGGCGAATTCATGCGCTTCCACCAGCTTGGGATCAAGCACCAGGGCCCGGCTGGCATAGTCCGGGGCTTTACCGTCAAATCCGTCCGCGCTGACGATCGCGAGTCCTAGATAGGCTTGCGCATTTTTGGGATCTTTTTGCAGCGCCTCCTGGAAGAGGCCCACCGCATCGGTGTTGTTGAATCGCTGGTGCAGCAGCATTCCCCATCGCACCTTGTAGAGAGGGTCGCTGTCGGGCGGCGCTGTGGCGATGCGAAACTCCTCGTTTGCCTGGTCATACTGCTCCAGCCCCCAGTAGCCTTCCGCCCGCAAGTAGGCAGAGTTGCTGCGCACCAGCGACTCATAGCAGGCTTTCGCTTCTGCCTGCTGACCGTGTTTGCGGAGGGCGTGGCAGGCATCCGGCGAGTTCGCGGCGTGGCAATGGCTCATACTTCCGAGCACCATCACCAGCAACGCCCCGGATTTTTGCTGCCAGTTCATTTATCAAGTTCCTGTTGCACTTGCGCCAGCTGCCACCAGCGCCGCCGTCAGCTGCTGCTTATAGTCGGCTGGATCCATGGCCGCCTTCTGATATTTGAGCGCGTCGATTTTTTGTTCCAGATCTTCTTTCTTCGCCAGCAGCGCCTGCTTGGCGGGATCGTTCGCTTGCTTCTGGGCAGCGCCGATGCGCAGCACGGTGAAGCTTGCCAGCAGCACTCCTTCACTCTTTGACGGCTCGCGGACGGGTTCGTTCCTGTCCCGTGTCCTCAAAGACGGGATGTTCCGTCGCCAGGCGCTTTTGCGATTCATAGAAGGCGGCGGTCTTGCGTTGGGCATATTCAAATGCCTCCATCGCACTGATCGAATCGCTTTTATCCAGGTCGGCCGTGGGGTCCTGGAGCGCCTCAACCCAGTAGCGTGCGAACACGGTCGCATTTTTCTCCGTGCCGTTCTTGGTGGCGGCAATCACCCCTCGCCCTGGTTTTTCGAGAGCGGCCACCGATCCGCCGCTGGAGCTGGTGGCGTTGACAATCAGCTGGCGCCTGGCGGGAATACGATCGCAGAGGCTGGCGAGTTCCGCCGCCGTGATATCAGGACCCACCAGGTTGAACTTGTAGTCGGTGCCATCGTAGGATCCGTGCCCGATCAGCATAAGCACAAAGTCATCCTCCGGCTTTGCATCGTGGGCGATCGAAGTGAGCGTCTCCGTGAGATGTGCCTTCGTAGCCTGAGTACCGGTCAAGGTATAAACGTGTGCGCCGCTGCCGGATTCCTTGAATAATTTATCCAGATCCCTGGCGTTCGCGGTAAACCGCTGCTCGTAGTCCGGTTCGCCGCCCAAGTCCCGCCACCGTGACGTAGTAGACGCTGGCATGCGCGGATAGGGCGGCCATCAGCACCCACAGCAGCGCCGGTCTCATACCACACCCCACTTGCGCCGCAGCAGCCATTCCGCCGCCATGAGCAGCAGCAGCCACAGGAACACCACCGGCATGTTCCATAGTTCTTTGATGTCTCGTACGGATATAGCAATAAGAC
>CAVZMC010000089.1:0-60475 GCA_963776125.1 uncultured Acidobacteriaceae bacterium
CCAACCGCCAAGGCGCAAATAATGGGCGGACCTGGTGGATTCCGCGGGGCTGGTTCACCAGCCTGGCTTACCTCCGCGACGAACAGCATCCCTACAGTCCGAAACTCACCTATGAAATCCGCGACCGCATCGTCGAGGCGGAGCGCAACGTGCCTGGGCTTCTCGATCTCGAGACTCGCATGAACGCGCGCTATCAGCGCTTCGGTCAGCGCTGGCAGCCGCGCAACATGCAGCAGCCTCTGGTAAACGGAATCCGCATTTACATGAGTCTGAAGGGTGGCGGCGGACGGGGCGGGGCAGGGGCGCCGGGGGTGCGGGTGGCGTGGCAGGAGCAGCCGGCGCCGCGGCAGCCGTGGCGGCCGGTAACGGCGGCGTGGGAGGTATCGTGCCCGATATCACGTGGGACTCGGGCTACACGGAAGCGCCCGATGAGACCGCGCATGGTGACTACATGAAGCTGATGGCGTCGGCCGGGCTGGCCTTCGATCGCGTGCATCTTGAGTATCTCGCGAGTGGAAAGCTCCGCATCCGGCGCACGGAGCGGGAGCAGGGCGGTAAGGTGACCTGGCGGGTCGAGCGCCAGCGGCCGAACCTGCCGTCTACCGAATCCGAACCGGCCCGGCCGGCGGGCGCCGCGGAGCCAACGGGCGGCCAGTAAATTTTCCGAGCCGCGACTAATTTACAGAGCCGCGACTGAAAGGAGCGGTCATGGCGGTGAGACTCCGCTTCCTTTGGGCGCGACTCTGTGGTTAAACTGATAGAAATCGCTTCAACACCGCTGCCGCGTCGCGCGGTCCATTTCAAAAAGGGGGCTTGTATGTCTTTTGGAAGATGTATCGCAATCACTATTCTGGCGCTGTGCACGGCCGGCACTCTGGCCGCACAAGCCAGCGACGGCGAGATCACGGGGCTGGTGAAAGATCAAAGCGCCGCCCCTATCGTCGGCATCACTGTCACACTGACCAACGAGGACAGCGGGTTCATACGCACCACCACCACGGATACCGACGGGCGCTACCGCTTCGTCGCGCTTCCACCCGGACGCTACTCGATCAAGACCGAAGCCGCCGGTTTCAAGCCCGAGGTCGTCACCGGAATTGTTTTGACTATCAGCCTGCACGTCGACCGCGACATCGCGCTTACGGTGGGCAGCGTGCAGGAGACCATCACAGTATCCGGCGAAGCTCCACCCATCGACACCAGCAAAGGTGAAGTATCGGGCGTGGTGACCACCCAGCAGATCGACACACTTCCCGTGAACACTCGCCAGTACCTGAATCTCGCACTCCTCATGCCGGGCACCACCCAAAACGCCTCGCGCACGTTTTACAACAACGTGCAGATCGGCGGCGGCGACCGGTTCTATGCCAACGGATTCACGGTTGACGGCGTGAGCAACACCTGGGCCGAGCAAGGCGAGCCGCGCCAGAATTTCCCCGAAGGCGGCGTGGAGGAGTTCAAGGTCAATACCAATCAGTTCAAGGCTGAGCAGGGGCTGGCCATGGGCGGAGTCGTAACGGTGGTGACCAAGAGCGGCACCAACGCGTTTCATGGCGACGCCTTCGAGTACTTCCGCGACAAGTTTCTGAATCGGGATAACGAGTTTCAAAAGGCCGCGGAGCTGTCGGAAGGGGTAGGGAAGGCGCCGTTTCTGCGCAACCAGTTTGGCGGCGATTTCGGCGGGCCCATTATCAAGAATCGGCTCCAGTTCTTTGTGGCCTTCGAACGGACCAATACCGACCAGGCGTTTACCATCTTCACGGGCACGTCGGGTCATCCATTCTATTCGGCCAACGAAGGCGTGTTCAGCCAGCCGCTCAACGACCAGATGTTAAACATCCGCATGGATTACCAGATCAGCGCGAACCAGCACTTGTTTGGGCGCTGGTCTCAGGAATGGAATTTGCTTACCTGGCAGGGATGCAGCAACGCGAGCGAAGCCAACTGCTACGACGGCAATTTCCCGCGGCATGCTCTTGTGCTCGGTCACACCTGGACGCCGACGCCCTCCCTGGTAAATGAGATCCACTTCCAGGATGCGTACTCTTCCTACCAGTTGCGGCCGCCAGGAACGCCGAACTTCACGACTCTCGGCGACTTCTCCACGCAAAGACTCGGCTATCTTGGGACGGTCTATAGTTTCCCGAGCTTCGTCTACGGCCAGGATTATGCCGAACTCGGTGTAGAGAAACGCCAGGAATACAAAGACGACGTATCCTGGCTGAAATCAAAACACGCCATCAAGTTTGGAGTGGATGTCAGCCACATTCCGTTCGGTGACGACGCGCCGAGCGGTATCAAAGGCACCTGGACCTTCGCGACGGACCAGGTCTTCAATCCGAACAATCCGGCCACGATCGCCGCCTTGGCGAACCCGACTCAGTTCACCGCCACCATTCCGCCGGAATACACCAGCGTCCCGACCACTCAGATCGGCGCATACCGGGCGCCGCCCGCCGGCGGAGTCGCCGGCGCGGAGGAAGCAGGGGCCGATGCCGGTGTGCTCGGCGCCGACGCGTTTGGCGCAGCCGGAGCGGAATTGGCGGGCGCCGACGGTGCAGGGGGTGCAGCCGGTTGCGGCGCCGGTTCGGCCGGTTTGGGCTTTTCCGGCGGGAACACCGCACCAGCACCGGCGGCTTATCCCGGTCATCATCTATGCCGCGCGGCTCGTCCTCGGCTTTTTGCGAGGTCTTCGGCGGAGCCGATCCCGCCGGCAGCCACGTCCCTTGACCCAGCCACGTCTGGTTGGGCATCAGCAGCGCGCTACTCACGGTGAACAAACCTAGGGAAGTCCCCGCGCGCTCGGCCTCGTAGACGGTTCCGACATAGAGCGCCATCGGCACCGGTTGCGCCTTGTACGCGCTTGCGTCATAGAACTGGCCGTCAATCATGATGACGACCGGAATCAGGCGTGCGCCGCCGTTAGGCGCGAGTTCCAGCAGGCCCACGGCCCGCGGTCCCTTGTCGACTTTAGCGCGGCTCGCAACCTGCGTGGACGCGCTTTGCGCCAGCGTGACCGCCAGCGCGGCCAGGATGACGGCTCGCCGGGAGTTGCGATATAACGTTGCCTGAGGAGTTCCTGCCATGGATGTCGCTATCAATGATATCGCCCCCTCGTTCACTTTGCCCGATCAGAATGGTAAAGAAGTGTCACTCAAGGATTTTCGCGGTAGCTACGTAGTCCTCTATTTCTATCCGCGCGCCGATACTCCCGGTTGTACCGTCGAGGCCTGCGAGTTCCGCGATGCCTACAGGAAGATCGAAAAAACCGGCGCGGTCATCCTGGGCATTTCCCCCGACACTCCCAAGGCGCAGAAGAAGTTCGAGGAAAAATACACTTTGCCGTTCACCCTGCTCGCCGATGCCGACAAAAAAGTGTGCAACCTCTACGGTATGATGCAGGAAAAGAACATGTATGGGAAGAAAGTGATGGGGGTGGCGCGAACAACCTTCATTATTGGCCCCGACGGCAAGGTGAAGCACATCTTCCACAAAGTGAAGCCGCAAGGGCACGCGGAGGAAGTGTTGGAGTATCTGAAGACGGCGATGAAGGGCGCGGCCTAGCCCGGACGACATGGGGCGTCGTCCATGAAGCCCGTGGCCAAGTTGCGCGATCCCTTGCCGCGCAGTTTCTATGATCGCGACCCTCGCCGGGTGAGCCGCGACTTGCTGGGCAAGGTGTTGGTGCGGCGGGAGCCTAAAGCCTTGCTGGCACGGATTGTCGAGGTCGAAGCCTACCTCGGCAAGAATGATCCGGCGGCACACTCTTATCGCGGCCCAACCGCGCGCAATGCGGTCATGTTCGGCCCTCCCGGCTATGTCTACGTCTATTTCATCTACGGCAACCACTACTGCTTCAATGTCTCGTGTCAGCCGGAAGGCGTGGCCGGCGCGGTGTTGTTCCGGGCCTTGGAGCCGCTGGCCGGAATGGAAGAGATGGCGCGGCGGCGGGGAGTTGCACTCGACGGACCGCGCAGCCTGCGTAATTTAACCAGCGGACCGGGGCGCTTGGCCGAGGCGTTCGGCATCACGCGGGAGCGGGACAACGGAAAGGATCTAACCAACGTGGCTTCCGACCTTTTCGTCGTCGACGACGGCTTTTGTCCGCGCAAGGTGCTGGTGACGGCGCGCGTCGGAATTACCAAGGCCGCGGAACGGCCTTTGCGCTACCTCATTGCGGCGAACAAGTTTGTTTCCGGTCCAAGAATCTTCCAATAATCTGGCTGCAGCGTACCAGCAAATCAGGTAGCGCATTCGCCTCTCCACATCGACAACGATTAACGACCTTCCTTGCAATGTAGCTTCGCGATCGTGACGTGTATCGGCACTAGTTGTTCACCCCTCAACAGAAAATAGAACGCTCCCCTTCTTGACTCGTCCTCGTTCAAGACTCCAACAAGCACGAACAGCCTACTGTCCTTCTTGTAACGAAAACCCAAGCTGTCACTGTTTGTGTTCGGCTGAAAATCATCCGCGGCGAGAGACACGCCGCTCACGCTCTCAATGCCATTCGCAGTGATCACCCGTCCTGTTTTCAGATTAACTACGGCGAACATCGCACAAGAGGATCCACAACCCCAGATCGCCACTCTGTAATGGCCAGCGAAATTCGGGCCTTTGTTAACCTCATCGCGCAGGACCGTTCGGTAGTTCTAGCAATAGGATTGCTGCCAAGGTTAAGACTCGGATTCGGAGTTGGAGCGGATTGAGTCGCTTCATAGGCCTTGAACGCGGGAGCTTGCCCATCAACCAAATCCGCCGCGGTAATAGGGCCACATCGTTCACCAGAAGACGATAGGAACTGCGGCTGCCCGAGCAACGCTGCCGAGGCCAGTACGATCAAGAGATTCGCCCATCTTGTTGGTTTCATGCGGACTATCCCGGCAGCACCAAGTTGTCGATCAAGCGCGCTGCCCCACTGAATGCAGCCACAGCCACCAGCGCCGGTTTGTCGACATCGGCCACGGCGTCGAGCGTCTCCGGGTCCACGATTTCAAAGTAGTCGAGCCGCGCGGCGGGCTCGGCGGAGAATATTTCTCGTCCGGCCGCTATCAGTCGAGCGGTATTTCGTTCACCCTGGCCGAACAGTTCTTGCACGGCCAGGAGTGAGCGGTGAAGCACCAGCGCCGATTTTCGCTGTTGCGGATCGAGATAGGCGTTGCGTGAGCTCATCGCCAAGCCATCCGGCTCGCGGACGATGGGGCAGACGGCGAGTTCCACCGGCAGATTCAAATCGCTCACCATGCGGCGGATGATCGCGACCTGGGCGGCGTCCTTCTGGCCAAAAAATGCCAAGTCAGGCTCGACGATGTGGAAGAGTTTGGCGACGACCGTGGTCACGCCGCGGAAATGGCCGGGCCGCGACTTACCGCACAGTTTATCGCTCATTCCTTCCACGGTCACATAGGTGACCGCTCCGGCGGGATACATTTCTTCGACCGAAGGCGCGAAGAGCAAGTCGACGCCTTCTTCTCTTAGCAGCTCGCAATCTTGTTCGAAACTGCGTGGGTACTTGGCGAAGTCTTCGTTCGGGGCGAACTGCGCCGGATTTACGAAGATGGAGGCTGCGACCGCATCGCACTGCGCGCGAGCGGCGCGCATCAGGGAAAGATGGCCTTCGTGTAACGCCCCCATGGTCGGTACGAAACCTAGCGCCTTGCCGTCATGGCGTAGAGCGCGGCAGAGTGCGCGCATCTCGGCGATGGTGGAGCAGATTTTCATGGAAGCGTTTGCCCAGCCAATGTTCTCAGGTCGAGGGCACCCAACGAATGACTACGTGCAGTTCTTCCAGAGTTCCGGCGACAATACCTTTGGTGCGGCGAATCTCAACCTTCTCTGACTCGGAAGCCGCGACGCCCAGTTCTTGTACCGCGACCACGCGGCCGTACGGCCAAGCCGAGGACGGCAGATCGGCGAGCGCCTTCGTGACCTCTTCCGATTTTAGAGTTATTTCTTCGTTGTCGTTCATATCCAACAGCCCGACGGCGTCCTTGCGAATGATCAAGTACGGGTTGCGCCAATTCTTCATGTCTTTCATGTTGCCGTACATCTCCGGCTTTGCGTCCGGGATGGCCTGGATGCGCGCGGCAGGACTGGCTTGCGCGGCCGCTTCCGGGTTCGTCTTTGGAGAGGAGCAGGAAGCGAGCAGCAGCGCGGCTACGAGTGCGGGCCAGTAGCGCAAAAATCCTTCTCCGGTTGGGATCAACGGCGCAGCGCGCGCTTGCGGTCAAGCACGGTCTCCAGCGCGGCTTGTGTATCCTTGGGCAGATGATAAGCCTCGTTGTCGGACGGATACTGCCGCGAGCGCACATCGGCGCGGAAACGCTGCACCGCGTCGGTGATGAGCGCAGCCGCGTCTCCGTAGCGGCGCACGAATTTAGCCGTCTGGCCAAAGGTCAAGTTCAGGATGTCATGAAACACCAGTACCTGCCCGTCGCATTCCGGCCCGGCGCCGATGCCGATGGTGGGAGTGTGCACTTCGGCGGAGATCATGGCCGCCACTTCGCGCGGCATTCCTTCCAGGAAAATGCAAGCCACCCCGGCGCGGTCGAGCGCGACGGCATCGCGCATGAGGCGCTCAACGTCCGACAATGATTTGCCCTGGACCTTGTAGCCGCTCATGACATTGACAGATTGCGGCGTAAGGCCAATATGGCCGGCGACGGGAATCTCCGCGTCGATGATGCGGCGGATCAAGTCCACGCGTTTTTCGCCACCTTCAAGTTTTACGGCCTCGACTCCGGCTTCCTTGACGAAACGTGCCGCGTTGCGAACCGCGTCGTTGGCATCGATGTGATAGGAACCATACGGCATATCAACCACCAGCAGCGCCTGCCGCACGCCGCGGCGGACGGCGCGCGCGTGGTGCAGCATTTCCTCCATGGTGATCGAGAGCGTGTTCTCGTAGCCGAGCATAGTTTGGGCCAGCGAGTCGCCGACCAGAACGATGTCGATGCCGGCTTCATCCACCAGCCGCGCACTCGGATAGTCGCAGGCGGTCAGACACGCGATGGGCTCGTGCCGGAGTTTCTTTTCTTGCAGGGAAGCGACAGTAATTTTCGGGCGAGGTTCGCCGATTGGGGTGAGACTCATGATTTCCTCCAGTGCCCCTCCGCCGTGGCGGATGGAACCTGTCCACACTAGACGTATTTTAGACCCACAAAGCGGCTTCGTGGGGAAAATGAATTTGCGCACGGGGGCGCCGAGGCCAGGCATCTGTGTATGTAAGACACTTTATCATCGTCTTACCTTACGGTAGGACTACAGTATGGCCAGCTATCGCCCCGTCGTCAGTTCTTCATTGTGCCGTCTTCATCGGCTTCTTCCGCGTTTGCTGTTCGCCCTCAGCCAGGCCGTGTATGCCGCCTCATCGAGCGTGCCGGCCGCAAGGCCCAAGACGGCCTGAGTGGCATGCTCCTCGCTCGCGATGAAGCTGAACTCGTTGAGCTCAAGGAAGAGAACACCTACGACGAAGCCGGCCCGTTTGTTGCCATCGACGAACGGATGGTTGCGGACAATGCCCGCCGTGTATAGCGCCGCCATCTCAATCATGTCAGGCCGGTCGGCATATGCATGGTGCTGGCGGGGACGCGCTAGGGCAGATTGCAGAAGTCCCGCATCGCGCAATCCCGGAGCGCCACCGTGGGCGGCCAACAGGCGGTCGTGAATCGCGAGGACATCGCGCTCCTCGATCCAGATTGGTTCCTTGCCTTTCACTTTGCCAGGGCTTGCAGAGTGTTGCGGTAGCGGCTCATGATGGCTTCGGCCTTCTTCATTTTCTTCTCGAATGCCGGATCGTAGGGCGTGAGCCGGTAACCACCCTCCGCAGCCTCAATCAGAAAAAGTTTCTCGCCGTCTTTCGTGCCCAAACGGTGGATGACCTCCTTAGGAAGCACCACTCCCAGCGAATTGCCGAACTTGCGAACCTTGAGCTCGACCATGGTACATCTTCCTCGTTATTACAATTGTAATAACTCCGCAGCGGGCTGGCAAGTTCTCATTGTTTGGGGGCGGATGGCCGGATGCAAAGGGTGGCGACGATGACCACGAGCTTGAGTTTGAGGACTGAAAGAGCTCTTTAGGCGCTGGCCGCTTCCTGGCTGCCCAGCGGCAGGAAATACTGCGTGCCCTTGATGGGCGCGGAGACTTTGCGCAGCAGCTCCTGCAAATCTTCGTTGCGCTCGACGAAGTCGATCTCCGAGGTGTTCACGATCAGCAGGTCGGACGAAGTGTAGTGAAAGAAAAAGTGCTCGTAGGCTTTGACCACTTCTTCCAGATAGTCTTCGTTGATCGCCTTTTCTCCGGGCGCGTTTTTCTTCTTCAGCCGCTTCTTGCAGGACCTCAGGCGTGGCTTGCAGATAGATCACGAGGTCGGGCGTGGGCAGCTGCTCGCGGAAATAGTTGTAATAGCGATTGTAAGTCTCGAGTTCCTGGTCGGTCAGGTTCAGGCAGGCGAAGAGCTTGTCTTTCTCGAAGATAAAATCCGTGACCACGGTTCTGCTGCGAGCGCGGGCCGAGGTCGAGCGCGCGCAGCTGCTCAAAGCGCGCGAATCAGGAAGGCAAACTGCGCCTGAAAGGCGGCGCCACGTTCGCCTTCGTAGAAAGCGCGCAGAAATGGGTTGTCCTCGGCTTCCATGACGCGCTGCGCGTTCAGACGCTCGGCCAGAACCCGCGCCAGCGTGCTCTTGCCAACTCGTATGGGACCTTCGACTGCAATGTAGCGGGGCAGCTCAAAAAGATTGGCCATGGGTCTGAGGGAAATTTGGGCTTCGCTTGGCAGGATATCCCGGCAGCGGCCAGGCTCGCAATTGAGGGAAGAGTTAACAGGGATTTTTAAAACAGTGATAATTTCCAATGCGAACTTCAATGAGTCGCGCGATCGGCAATGGAAACTGCAATCGGCTAGAATCCATCCATGCTCGGTCCTGCGCTCGCCGTCGGCGGTACGTTACCGCCGTCCGCCGCGGCTGGCTATCAGTCGATGGCTCCGACGGCGACAGTGGTACGGGAGAACTTTTACTGGGTCAGGGCGCGGATCGAAGCAACTGGCGCTCACCTACGATGATGGCCCCAATGATCCGCACACCTTTCGCCTATTGGAGATTCTGGCCACAAGCACGAAGTGCAAGCGACGTTTTTTCTCATCGGCCACTACGTGCAGCAGCGGCCCGATATCGTTCGCGAGGTGGCGAAAGCCGGACACGTCATCGGAAACCACACGTTTAATCATCCTTTGCTGATCTTCAAGAGCGTGGCGGAAGTAAGAAGTGAACTTGAGACCTGTCAGCGGGCGTCTGACTGACGCTATGGGAGAGCACTCCAATTTGTTTCGTCCTCCTTTCGGCGGACGACGGCCCGCCGTTTTGCGCATCGCGCGGCGGATCGGGCTGCAGCCGGTGATGTGGAACGTCACGGGCTACGACTGGAATGCGCCGTCAGCGGAGTACATCGAACGGCAAAGTGACGAATCGGAGAGTGCGTGGCGGGGATGTGATTCTGCTGCACGACGGCGGACACCTCCAGATGGGTGCCGACCGGTCGCATACGGTCACCGCAACAGATCGGTTGATCAGCCGCTATAAGGCGGAAGGGTATGAGTTTCTGACGATTCCAGAAATGATGAGCTGGCGCAGGCGGAATGCCGGCCCAGACTCAGCATCGCCGCGACCGGGGGGCGCCGGTTCGACACGGCCCTGGCGTGCCCGGCGCAAACGCCAGCTTCGCGGCCGCGATGGTGCGTCTGGATGTCTTCTTCCGTGTGGGCCGTGCTTAGGAAAGCCGCCTCAAATTGCGAGGGCGGCAGATAAACGCCGTTATCGAGCATGGCGCGGAAGAAACGGCCAAAGGCCTTGGTGTCGGATTTCGCAGCCGAAGTCCAATCGGTCACCGGATCCGGGGTAAAGAACCAGGTGAACATCGAACCCACCCGGTTAGCGAAAACCGCGACGCCGGCCTCCTGAGCGGCCACGTCCACTCCCCGCACCAGCTCTCGCGCTCAGTTTGTCCGAGCCGCGGATAAATCTCATTCTTGTGGTCACGCAAATGGCTCAGAGTCGCAATTCCCGCCGCCATGGCCAGGGGATTTCCGGAAAGCGTTCCCGCTTGATACATGGGACCAAGTGGCGCGACCATATCCATCAGTTCCGATCGGCACCGCCATACGCGCCCACCGGCAAGTCCGCCACCGATGATCTTGCCGATCGTGGTGAGATCGGGGCGAATGCCGTACAGTTCTTGCGCTCCGCCGAAACGCCACCCGAAATCCGGTCATCACTTCGTCGAAGATGAGCACGGCTCTTTCCCGCTGCGTGATCAGGCGCAAGGCCGCCAGATAGCCGCCATTGCCCGGCACGCAGCCCATGTTGCCCACCACTGGTTCGACGATCACGCAGGCAATCTGGTGCTTGAATTTTGCGAATGCGCGTTCGACCGCGTCGGTGTCATTGAATGGCAGAGCGATGGTGAACTGGGTGAACTCCTCGGGCACGCCGGCGGAGCCAGGGATTCCAAGCGTGGCCAGGCCAGAACCGGCTTTCACCAGTAGCGCGTCCACGTGGCCGTGATAGCAGCCCTCGAATTTCAGAATGTATTTGCGCTTCGTAAAAGCGCGAGCCAGGCGAATGGCCGACATGGTGGCTTCGGTGCCTGAACTTACGAAACGCACTTTTTGCATGTGGGGAAATGCGGAAACCACGATTTCCGCCAGGTCGGCTTCCGAGGGCGTGGAAGCGCCGAAACTGACGCCGTTTTGCGCCGCCGCCGTGATCGCCGCGATGACTTCCGGAGCGGCGTGGCCCAGGATCAGCGGTCCCCAGGAGCCGATGTAGTCGATGTACTCGTTGTCGTCGGCGTCCAAGACGTGCGACCCGTTGCCCGCGATCACAATGAAGGGTGGATCGCCGCCCACCGCGCCGAAGGCGCGCACGGGGGAGTTCACTCCTCCGGGAATGAACTGCTCGGCGCGCTGGTGTAGAGCGCGAGACTTTTCGACTTTGCGAGCCATGTGTCTGGCGACGAAAGTCGTAAGTATAGTAGCAACACGACTTAGCTGGGAAGTGGTGGGCCGATGCAAAAGGGTAACCACCATTTGGCGAAACCGCATCCCCAAGCCGACGCCGAATTTACCTGAAATTCACAAACTGGAAACAATCCCGCAACAGGCTTGCAGTAGGTTCATACAAGTACGCCCTTCTAACCGGGAGGGTTTAAGGACGACCTCGGGGGGCTCCGGGCCGTCCTTAACTTTTCGGCGGCGGAGATTATTTGAGATACGCGCGAATGATGTCCACCAGCTCATCGACCGCCAAAGCCTGCTCGGAGCTTGGCTTTTGCTTAGGATCAACCACGTGGAAGCGAACGTGATCTTCCACCAGTTCCGCCATTAGGCCGTTTAGCGCGCCGCGCGCAGCGGTGATCAATTGCAGGACGTCGGAGCACTCTTGATCGGTGGTCAGAGCGCCGCTCCAGACCGCTTCGATCTGTCCTCGGATACGACGAATTCGCAAGACTAGTTTTTCTTTGTCTCGCACGGTGTGAGCCATTTTTCACCCTTGACTATACTATAGGGGAGTATGATACAAAATCACGTCGGATCTTTGCAACCCCTAATGATGAAGAGCAGAGGTGCGGCCGATTTTAACTGTCCTGTAATCGAATCGGCGTAGGCTGAAAAGTTTTCGCAGCCGGTGTCAAGGGCAAGGTTTACGGTGTCCCGGCTGGGGGTAGGAGGATTGGCTTCAAATTTACACGAACACTTAAGTTAACTATAGTTAACGATATATCATGTATACCAATGCCAGGTTGCCCAAGGCATGCCGGCAGCCGGTCCCAGATTCGAATCCCGTGATCATTCCGAGCATAATTCGCGTATACCGAACCGCGTTCCTGGGAGGCGGAATTCTCCTCTTGATCCTTGCCGGTTTCGGGCGGTCGGTATTTGCCCAGGCCGCCGATCAGAATCCGGTTGCCGATCCGGCCAGCTCGCCAAGCGATGCCCCCGCCGATCCGGCCAGCTCCCCGAGCGATGCCGCTGCCGATCCCGAATCGATGCTGCCGCATTTCCGGGAGAGCGCTTTTGGCTCTCCGGGCAGGCGAACTTCATCTTCCAGGCTCATCCTGATTTTCACGCCGACTACAGCGGACCGAATAGTCTTCGCTCCAGCTTTGATAAAGCCACTTCGCGGGTCCTGACGCTATATACCGGCGTCGAACTCAACGATTCCACCGAGGTTTTGGTGGACATCGAAGAAGCCGGTGGTTCGGCGCTCAGCACCGGCCTCGGCCTGGCGGGAAATACGGATCTCGACATCGTGCGTAATCCGTTGCTAAGCAAGGAGCCGTACCTGGCGCGCGCCATGATTCACAAAGTTTTTGCGTTGAGCAAGGATAAGGTCGAGAATCAGCGCAGTTCTCTCTCGTTGTTCGGCGAGTTGCCGCGACGGCGCCTGGAGATTCGCTTCGGCAAGTTCAGTATGCCGGATTTTTTTGACGTGAATTCGGTCGGCTCCGACACCCATCTTCAATTCACCAACTGGTCGATTGACAACAACGGCGCCTGGGACTATGCCGCCGATACGCGCGGCTACACTGTAGGCCTGGTGGCGGACTACGAGGACAGGAATTGGGGGTTCCGCTTCGCGGAAGGGCTCATGCCAAAGGTCGCGAACGGAATCGACCTAGTGTGGCGGCCATGGCAAGTGCACGCGGAAAATTGGGAATATGAATTACGCCATGGGGTGGTGCCGAAAAAACCGGGCGTCGTCCGGCTGTTGGCGTATACCAACTACGCCAACATGGGCATCTACCGTGATGCGATTGAGCAGTTTGAGGAAGGCCTGGTCCCGACTCCGGAAATCACCGGCCACCCCTGGCGCGTCACCCGCAAGTATGGCTTCGGCGTCAATCTGGAACAGAATCTCACCCTGAACCTCACGGCGTTTGCACGTTGGGGATGGGACAACGGAAAGACCGAGTCGTTTGCTTACACCGAGATTGATTCGACCTTCGCTGGTGGTCTGGGCGTGAATGGAGCGCAATGGCATCGTAAGCAAGACCGCGCCGGCATCGCGTTCGTGTCGAACGGCATCAACAAATATCACCAAACATACTTGGCGGGTGGCGGGCTCGGTTTCCTGCTGGGCGATGGCGGCCTGAACTACGGGCGGGAGAATATTGTCGAGTCGTATTACACGGCACACCTTTGGCGCGGAATTTATGTCGCACCCGGAGTGCAGCACATAAACAACCCCGGTTACAACCGCGACCGTGGGCCGGTCCTGGTCCCCACTTTCCGCCTGCACGTAGAGTTCTAGAAAGTTGAGAGGAACGCGCGGGGTCGTGGTTGTGTTGATGGTATGCCAAAGGTAACTTGTGATGAGGTGCCGGCCACCCTAACATTTTTGGCGTGTCTTCCAATCCATTGTCGCCTCAAGTTACAGCAGTGGATAAGGCGAGCGCCGCCGCCCAACCGAAGCCAGCAAGATCATGGCAGTCCGGGAATCTGCCCGTCGTTCTCTGGTTTATTGCCCTCGTCCTGATTGTTGCGCTGCTGGTCTTGGGCGCGCAGATTGTCGGCAAAAAGGTCTTGTCCTTCCTGGCTCGGCCAAGTGACGGCACCGTGACGGCTGAACCTGCATCAGCCTCCGATTCCGCCCTGCAATCCGAGGCGGAACAACTCCTCGAGCGCGCCGCACATGGCGACGGGGCAGCGTCCGATCAAGTCCTCGCGCGGTCCGAGAGATGGATTGGGAAAACGCAACGCACAGCGACAGCGAATCAACTGCTCACCGTCGCCTTAAACTCCCGCGACATGCACGCGCGGGAAGCCGCCATCCAGGCGGATCTCGCCCTGGACGGGGTTCCGTGGAACGCGACCGGGCTAAACACGCTGGAGCGGGCGGTGGGAGATCCCCGTCAGCGGGTTTGGGCGCTGTGGACGCTGGGAGCGCTTGGCAATCGCGGTGTGGACCCGGCGCATACCGCCAAAATCATCGAGGCGTATCTATCGGACCCGGACGCCGACGTTCGTGCTGCGGCAGTCAGCGGACTGGCGCTCCTGGCCAGCGATGAAACGGTCCCCATGCTGCTTGATCGCTTTCGCAACGACCCTTCACCGGTCGTGCAGGAACGGGCGGCTTGCGGCTTGGCGCAGGCTGGCATGTACACCAACAAACAGCGCATGATCGCGGCCGCCAGCATGGTGAATTGGCTTGACGATCCACTTATGACCACGCAGCAGCGGACCTGGGCGGTGCAAGCCCTGCGCGACATTTCTGGGCAAGACTTTGGGGCGGGGTCTGCCGCCTGGCGGCAGTGGTACGAAAACACGCGTTGAGAATTTGGCCCGCAAAGCTTGAAGGGCGGTCAGCTATTTCTCCAGCGGCACGTCGAAATACATCAGTTCGCTTCCCTTGGCATTCCGCACGCCGGTGAGATAGAAGTGGGCGCCCGCCAACGGTCTAGAAATCCCTTGCACATCGAAGAATAGAAAGCCCGCCTGTGTGCCGTGGGGTTCTACCGCTTTGGCGCCGAACTGGGCGTTTTCAATTTCCTCGCGCGCCTGCTCGCGCACACCGCCCCCGACCTTCTTGGTGGGAAAGGGGAGAGGATAGCGTCCAGGGCTAGCCTTGGGATGGGAGAGTCTGCGCTCTATGTCGTCGGGCGTCACAGGCGAAAGCTTGCTGCGATCCGCGGTGACCCATTGCGCTTTCATGTCGGCCAGCAAAACCGGCTGGTCGCCGTCGTTGGTTACCACCAAAAAGACTGGCAACATGCCAATCTCCTCGTACCGGACGGAGAAAATGTTGGCCTTTTCCGGAATGTCATAGGGATCGAGGGCAACAGTCACCGCTTCATCGCTGTGCTGGTCATGAGCCGGATAAGTTTTCGCCGGGTGCGGGTCGGGCATCACGAACTGCTTCGCCGCCAGACAAAACACGGATAGCGCCAGGAAGCTGACAATTGTTACGCGGACTCGAATGGACGCGCGGGTTTTTCGATTGCAGCTGGCTTTTCGATCACAGCTCATAGGTGGTTGATTATAGGATGCAGTCTTCCAGAGCCATGGTGCCTGCGGAGGCGCCACGCCGAGTAGAATGTCCATTCCTCATGTACTGGTTGTACAGTACGCTGCTGGCGCTGGGTCTGCTGGTGAGCCTGCCTTACTGGCTGCTGCAGGGGTGGCGCCATGGCAAATACCGGGTAGGACTGGGCGAGCGCCTGGGAAGGGTTCCGGAGCGGCTGGCGGTGACCTCGATGCCGGCAATATGGGTGCATGCGGTCTCCGTGGGCGAGGTTCTTGCCATTGCCGGCCTGGTCGTTGAATTGCGCCGACGGTTTCCTACCCATCGGGTGGTGGTCTCGACTACGACGGACACGGGGCAAAAGCTGGCGCGAGCCCGGTTTGGCGAGGATGCGGTTTTCTATTTTCCACTGGATTTGGGGTTTGCCATTCGGCCGTATTTGCGGCGGCTGCGGCCGGAATTAATCGTGATTGCGGAAACCGAGTTTTGGCCGAACTTCTTGCGGCTGTCTCACGCCGGCGGTGCGCGCGTGGCGGTCGTGAATGCTCGCATCTCGGACCGCTCCTGGCCCGGTTACCGGCGCTGGCGCTTCTTGCTGGTTCGGGTACTGCGGCAGGTGGACCTCTTTCTGGCGCAGACTGAGCCAGACCGGAGGCGGCTGGTGGAGATCGGCACACCTGGGAGCCGGGTTCGGGTCAGCGGTAATTTGAAATTCGATGCTCCCATGCCCGCGGCACTGCCGATTGTCGACAGCCTGCGCGGCAGCTTTCAGCGGGCGGGAGCTGGCCCCGTGATTGTGTGTGGCAGTACCGTTGAGGGCGAGGAAGAGCTGCTGGTGAGCGCCTTTCAGGAGGTACTGGTTCGCCATGCAGGCGCGGTTATGGTGCTGGCGCCGCGCCGGCCTGAGCGTTTCGCGGAAGTTGCGCGATTGCTCGAGGTTTCCGCCGTGCGCTTCTGGCGAAGGTCGCGGTGGAATGGAGAGGCGCTGGCCGGGGGAGTGTTGCTGCTGGATAGTATTGGCGAACTGGCGGCAATTTACGCTCTTGGCGATATGGCTTTTGTGGGAGGAAGCTTGGTGGAACGGGGCGGGCACAATATTCTCGAACCAGCACAACATGGAGTTCCAATCATGGTGGGCAAGCACACGGGAAACTTCCGCGACATTGTAGAGTCTTTTCAAAGCCGCGACGCGGTGCGCGTGGTTGAGGCCGCGGAGCTTGCGCCGGCATTTTTGGAACTCGCTTCCGACGGAGCGAAGCGGAAAGCGCTGAGCCAGCGCGCAACCGAAGCGCTAAGCGCCCAAACGGGGGCAACCCAACGCACTCTGGATGCCCTGCAAGTTCTGCTGGAGCATCCGCTTTCGATGCCGGAAAGGGATGGCAGTTGCACCGATTCGCCGTCATGAGTCCTTCTCGCTTTACCCTTCTGGGGTCCATCTTTGGCGCGGCGGTACGGGGGCGGAATGCGCTTTACAGCCGAGGAGTTCTCCGCACCCGCCGCTTGCATGGACCTGTGGTTAGTGTGGGCAATCTCTGTGTGGGCGGCGCGGGGAAGACTCCGTTCGTGTTGTTGTTGGGAGAGCTGCTGAAAGCGCGCGGCGTTCAGTTCGACATTCTTTCCCGCGGCTACGGGCGACAGACACGCGGAGTGGCGCTGGTGGACCAGGCAGGCTCGGCGAGAGAATTTGGCGATGAGCCGCTGCTCATGGCCCGCCGCCTGGGAGTTCCGGTCATTGTGGGAGAAGATCGATATCAGGCGGGCTGGTTTGCGGAGAAGGAATTCGGCCCGGAGTGGCATATTCTGGACGACGGCTTTCAACATCGCGCGCTGGCCCGCGACTTCGATATCGTCTTGGTCACGCCGGACGACGCACGCGATCGGCTGCTTCCCCGCGGGCGCCTGCGCGAGCCCCTGAGTTCCCTGCGCCGCGCCGACGCGGTGGTGATGGTCAGCGGAGCTTCTTCGCAATCGTTTCCGGTGGAGGGTAAGCTGGTATGGCACGTCCGCCGTGGGATTTCGCCGGAATGCGTTCCGCCGCGGCCGGTGGCGTTTTGCGGAATTGCCCGGCCACAACAGTTTTTCCGGCAACTGCAAACGGCGGGGATTCAGCCGGTCGCGGAGGCTTTTTATCGCGATCACCATTCCTATACGGAAGGGGATATTCGCGAACTTCTAGACTTGTGCCGAGCGGGCGAGGGTGGAGGATTTGTCACCACCGAGAAAGATGCCATTAACCTGGGCTCCCATCGTTCCGCGCTCCAGCCGCTGGCGGTCGTGCCCGTGACCATGAAGCTGGTGGAAGCACCTAACGCTGTGGATACCCTCCTGCGCGTGGTGAAGGAACGGAGGGCGCGGCATGAGAAAATCCACTTGCCCCGATGAACACACAATCCAAAACGACGAAGACGAAAGAGACGGAACGCCTTAGGAAGATTATCGAGTCCTTTCCCAAGGTGACCGTCACCGTGGCCGGCGACCTGGTGGCCGACGAATTTATTTTCGGCGAGATTTCACGGGTTTCGCGCGAGGCGCCGGTGCTGATTCTGAAACATCGCGAGCGTACGGTGGCTCCGGGGGGCGGCGCGAATGCAGTGAACAATCTTGCCAGCCTGGGGGTCAACGTGCTTCCGGTGGGCGTGGTGGGCGACGACGAGCCGGGGCGCCTGCTGTTGCGCGGCTTTCGCCACCAGCGCATTCCGCTGAGCGGAATCTTGAAAGACAAGAGCTACAGCACGATTACCAAGACCCGCATTCTAGCCGGGATGACGCATGCCTGGCGGCAGCAGGTGGTGCGCGTGGACCGCGAGCCGGAATCCGAGCCCAATTCACACCTGAAGCGCGAGCTGGTGCTGGCGGCGCGGGAATATGTTCGGGCTTCGGATGTGCTTCTGATTTCGGATTACGGTTATGGGGCAGCCACGCCCGCCATCTTGAATGCCATCCGGGAAAAAGGCGGATTGAAAGGCGTTCCTGTGGTACTCGACTCAAGACATCGCATGCTGCAGTATTCCGGAGTGGCCGCGGCCACGCCGAACGAGCCGGAAGTGGAGGAAGCGCTCGGATTGTGCATCGGGCAGGACTGGTCGCGGTTTCGCTTGGCCGGGGAAGAAATCATGGCGCGCATGAAGCTGCAGTCGCTGGTCATCACTCGCGGGCGCGACGGCATGGTGGCCTTCAACGGGCGGCACAAGCCGGTGGATATACCGAGTTTCGGCTCCGACCAAGTCGCCGACGTCACCGGCGCGGGCGATACCGTGATTGCAACTTTTACCGCGGCTTTGGCGGCCGGCGCTAGCACGGAAGAAGCCGCGCATCTGGCGAACTATGCCGGCGGGATTGTGGTGATGAAGCGGGGCACAGCGACGGTTTCCCCGCAAGAGTTGATGAACGCGCTTGACCAGGGCCCGCCGGCGGCAAGATCCCATTGAGCAAACAAAGCCACAGCAAGATCGTCGAGCGCGGGGATTTGCGGCAGTGTGTGGCGGATTGGCGTGGGGCTGGAGATTCCGTCACCTTGGCCAATGGCTGCTTCGATCTGTTGCACGTCGGCCACGTGCGCTATCTGCATGCCGCCAAGCAGCTGGGCGGGCGTTTGATTGTAGCCATCAACTCGGACGATTCCGTGCGTGCCCTCAAAGGCGAAGGCCGCCCGCTAATGCCGGCCGAAGAGCGCGCCGAAATCCTGGCAGCGCTGACGGACGTGGATGCGGTGGTGATTTTTCCCGAGGCAGATGTCCGCGCATTGATTCGGGAAATTCGCCCCGACATTCACGCCAAGGGCACCGACTATACTGCGCTCACCGTGCCAGAGCGCGATGTCGTGGTCGAGTGCGGAGGCCGAGTGGAAATTGTGGGAGATCCTAAGAATCACTCGGCGAGCGAGATCATCCGCACGCGGCTGGGCACGCGGCCCCGCTAATGTGCGCCGCGAAACGAGAGTCAGTCGAACATTCCGTGACGCCAGATACCATGCAGCCGTTGCTGATCGTTCGCCTGGGTTCGATGGGCGACATCATTCACGCGCTCCCCGCCGCAACCGCGCTACGCCAGGCCTTTCCCGCAGCGATGCTGGGGTGGGTCATCGAGGAGCGCTGGGCGGAATTGTTGTGCACGCTGCCGACTCCGCGCTCCGGGCCGCGCTCGGCGCAGCGGCCGCTGGTGGACCGCATCCACGCGGTGACGACCGCCAAGTGGCGAGAGGCTCCGTTCTCACTGCAAACCTGGCAGGAGCTGGCAGCCGCGTTCAGCGAATTGCGCGCCCAGAACTACCAGGTTGCGGTGGATTTCCAGGGCGCGGCGCGCTCCGCGCTGATTGCAAGATGGTCACGGGCGCCGATTGTGTACGGCGTGGCCGAGCCTCGCGAGAATGTGGCGAGCATGCTGTATACACGGCAGGTGATTGCTCGAGGAGCGCATGTGGTGGAGCAGAATTTGTCGTTGGCCGAGGCCGTCGCCGGCCACAGTTTGGCTTTGCCGGCCGTGGAATTCCCGCGCGACCCTGCCGCTGAGGAAACGGTTGAGCGCTGGCTGCGCGAAGATGGCATTGGAGATTTTGTTCTGTTGAATCCCGGCGCGGGCTGGGGCGCCAAGCGGTGGCCGGCAGAACGGTACGGCGAAGTGGCCCGGCAACTTGCCGCGGAAGGATTGCGATCAATAACTAATTTCGGGCCCGATGAGAAGAATCTGGTCTCCGCGTTGGAGTCGGCCAGCGGCGGAGCGGCCAAAGGAATCGATTGCTCGCTCGCGCAATTGATCGCGCTCACGCGCCGCGCCCGCCTGTTCATTGGGGGTGACACCGGCCCGCTGCATATGGCCGCGGCTTTGGGCATCCCGGTGGTCGCCATCTTCGGCCCTACCAATCCCGCGCGCAATGGCCCTTACGGAGGCCGCAGTATCGTGCTGCGCAGCCCGTCGAGCGTCACTTCGCACGCGCGGTACGCGCAGCCCGAGAAAGGTCTTTTGGAGATTAGCGCAGACCAGGTTGTGGCCGCAGCACGCCAACTCTTGCGGAGTTGTCATGGCTAGCTGGTCTTTGCGCTGGTCAAGACTCGCGCGCATCATCCGAGTTCCGCTGGGCTTCGCGTTTGCCGCGCTTTACATCTGGCTGGCGAAACCGACCCCGGCCTCGATTCTAATTGGAGCGGTAGTTGCGATCCTCGGATTGTTGCTCCGTGGGCTGGCTTCCGGGCACGTGCAGAAAAACGAGCAGCTCGCCACGTCCGGTCCCTACGCTCACACGCGCAATCCGCTCTATCTTGGCTCTCTCATCCTCGCCGCTGGATTTACGCTGGCCGCTCGAAGCTGGTGGATTGCCCTCGCCGTCATCGCGCTCTTTATTGCAATCTACATTCCCGTCATCCGGGCGGAAGAAAAATTCTTGCGCGAACGTTTTCCGCAATTCGAGAACTACGCGGGCCACGTACCTCTTCTAGTTCCTCGCTTGACTGCCTATGAAGGCACCCGAGGTCGATTCTCCTGGGACCTGTACCGGAGACATCGCGAATACCGGGCGCTGTTGGGAGCGTTGGCCGTCATTGCCGCATTGGTGGCCAAGCGGATTTGGATGCGGTGACCAGGTCCTGCGGAAAACCATAGTTGTTGCTAATGTAGCTTTGCAAGCGAAAGGAACAGGAATGAAGACCCATTTATTCCAGAAGGGTATAGGGCTAGTGGCCGTACTAGTTTTTTCGGCCGGTTGGATGTTGGCGCAACAAGTTGCCGGGCCGATGATTGCGGTTCGTGCGGGGCGGTTGATCGATGTGCGAACGGGCAATGTTGTCACAAACAAGTACATTGTCGTACTGAAAGACCGAATTGTCGGCATCGCCGATTCCGCACCCCCGGGTGTGGCGATTATCGATTTGTCCAAATACACGGTGGTTCCGGGGTTGATTGACTGTCACGCGCATGTGCTGGGCAATCCCAAAGACCAGAGTTCGACTTCCGGCCTGCGTATGTCCTCGGCGCAAAAGGCGATCTGGGGGGTACGCAACCTACAGGTCTGGCTCGATCACGGATTCACCGCACTACGCGAGGCTGGCGAAGACGATCCTTCGTATGCGCAACTGGCTCTAAGGGACAGCATTGAGCAAGGGCTGATCCGCGGACCGAGGATGGTTTCGGCCGGGCAATTCGTCTCCCTCACCGGAGGTCATGGCGATATTGATGTGCTGGCGCCCGATGCGGGGCTGGCGCCACGGCCCAACATCGCGGATACGGCAGACGATGTTGAACGGGTGGTGCGCCGAGACATCAAATTCGGAGCGGACTGGATCAAGCTAATGGGGACGGGCGGCGTAATGGATCCGATCAGCGACTATCGGGTACAGGAACTCAGCCAGGAGCAGATGGCAAGAGCAGTAGAAGTGGCGCATCGTGCCGGGAAACGAGTGATGGTTCACGCCGAGGGAGCGGAAGGCATTAAAGCGGCCGTGCGCGCCGGAGTGGATTCGATTGAGCACGGCACTATGCTGGACGAAGAAGGCGCGAAACTTATGCAAGAGCACGGCACATGGCTGGTGCCGACTTTGTATTGCTTTCAGCATGACATGGAAACCGGGCTCTCTCAGGGGCGCGATCCGGTCAGTCTCGCCAAGGGCGTGGCCATTTTGAAGGAACAAGGACCGGCATTCCATCGGGCGTTGGAACATCATTTGAAAATCGCTTATGGAGTGGACGACGATCCCGATGTGGTTTCCAAGGAATTTGGCGCGTTGGTGCGCGGCGGCATGACGCCAATTGAAGCGTTGCAAGCGGCGACCATCAACGGTGCTGAGTTGACGGAACGCTCGAAAGACATTGGAAGTTTGGAGCCGGGGAAATTCGCGGACATCGTCGCCGTCGACGGCGATCCGCTGACGGACATCACGGTAATGGAAAAGGTGGTGTTCGTGATGAAAGGCGGGGAAACGATTAAGAATGCGGCGAAATAAGAACGCTATTTTCGTGATCGCTTAGCGCGGCTTTTGCTCGAGTTAGCTCGGGGCGGTCTGAAACAGATCCGTCACACTGCTGCACAAGTTGAACGTAATACGTCTTGGCCTGGTCATGCTTGCCGGCCATTTCCGCAGCCCGGGCGGCGCCGAACAATCCATCAAATCGACCCGGATTCGCCTTCAAATCCGCTCGGTATTCTGTCAGTGCCTCGTCTGGGCGATTCGTCTCCAGCAACATGTCGGCGAGCATCTCGCGGGCGGGGATTTCGTCGCTGGCTTCGAAAGCGCCTGTATCTTTGTCGGCTTGAGTGCGCATCAGCTTGATGGCATCTTCGTTTTTGCCTTCTGCATACTCCGTCCAGGCCAACGCAATTTGGCGATCGCGGTCAACCGCGTCCACCATAAACTGCGGCTTCTTCTGCTTCAGCAATTTCGTGCGAATCGTCTCGATCTCTTCCACCTCTGCGCGCGCCGCGGCCGGGTCGTGAGCGCGGGCCGCTCCAATGGCACGAGCCCAATGGGTTATCGAATTGTCCGTGAGTTCCGCGCCCGCAACGGGCACGAGGTTGGCTGCATCCGCCCAGTGATGCATTTCGAGCGCGTAGCTTGCCTCAAATGCAGCCAAAGCGGAAATCGCGGGATCGAAGCCCATGCCGTACATGTCCTTCATCGCGGGCATGGTCTTGATTTTCTCAATCAACTGCTGTGCCGCCGCTTCACGCCCACTCTGCAAATAAGCGTAAACCAGGAAATCCATAGCGTGAAATTGATGGCCTTCGCCACTCATGTGCATGGATTCAGCCTTTTCCGTCGCCGCAATCGAGGCAAGATTGGAATTGATATCCTCCTGCCACAGGCCAAGCCGGGCGAAAATGTGCGATGGCATGTGTACCGCGTGCGGGGCCATAGGCGCGATCTGCGCGTAGTGTCGTGCGGCGGGCAGACCCAGTTGGGCCATATCGGGCGCATCGAAGGTGTGAATCAGGTAGTGGGCTACGCCCGGATGGTTGGGTTCGGCAGCGAAGAGCGTTTCCAAAATCGAAGCCGCTTTCTTTCGGTCCGAACGAATCAAGGACAACGCATAGAATGCGGCGGCTTCGTGGTCTTGAGGATAGCGCCGACAGACGCGCTCCATGGCGCGGGAATAGGCCGCCGCCCTGGTTTCAAAGCTGCGCTTCCCAGAGCCTCCATAGAACGCACCGGCGGCGGCAATGTAATCGCGTTCCCGATTGCTTTTCGCGTGTAGCGACTTGGCTTGTTTGATCTCAGCCTCGCCCCGCTTGATGGTTGCCTGATCGGGCTGATTCCAGAGCTGATGCCACAGGCTCATGGCCACACCCCAGTGAGCCATGGCGCACCGTGGATCGGCGGTCGCCGTTTCCTGAAAGGACTTCTCCGCCTCTTCGTACCAAAACGAGTGCAGCAACGCCACGCCTCGGGTGAACGATTCCTGCGCGGGCGCGGCGCAGGAAGTGGAAAAGTGCACCATCCCGAGCTGTTCGGAGGTCAAGTCTTCGTGATGCTCACCTTCCTCCGCCCGGACGAACAGAGACAAAAGTGAAATAAGCGCCAGCAATAGGACGAAACGGCTCATGAGACACCTCGCCGCAAAGGAGTTTAGTTGCGTCTGAACTTGGGGTCAACGGAAGGCAAAGTTGATGGCTGATCGCGAACGAAACGAATAAAACGGGGAAACATTATTGCAGCCGGAAGCGCTCGTTCATAAGGCGCTGCAATCGCGGTTTGTAGAGAATATCGAAGGCTAGCTGCTTGTCGGGGAACATGGCGAGCGCGGCTCTGCGCGCGCTCGCTGCCAATTCGGCGGCCTCTTCCAAGGTGAGTTTCGGGTCCTGGCCGATGACCGACATGACCATACTGATCATCACTTGCAGGCGGCGAATTTTCCGGGCTTCCTCGACGGTTTCATTCGAGTTGTCAAACTCGGCCTGCCAGCGATTCTCCATCCCCCTACTCCAGCGCGGCTCCCCGCGCAGCCTGCCCACCCTTATTCGATGCGAAAAGCGACTCGAGCGGTGCGCCGGCCGGGCGGTTGCATTTGTCGATTGTCACGGGACGGCGAAATGCAACGCAACTGCCCTACGATGTTGACCTTCAGTTACCATCCAGTGCCAACGACAGCCGCCGAGGGCTACAATGCAAGGCGGAGGGACGATCCCGATGGCTGACGCGTTCGATAAGCGCTCTACCGGAAGCGATGAAGCAGGGCGGCGCCCCGAGCCGAACGAGAAGCTGGTGCGAGTATTCGACGCCGAACAAGAGTCTGAAGCTATGGTTGTTCGCGGCTTGCTTGAGTCGCAAGGCATTGAGACCGATGCGACCTCGCTCGACGCGCCGCAGGATATTTTGCCGGGAGTCGGTGGCACAATCATTATGGTGCGCGCGGAAGACGCCGCAAAGGCGCGCCAGCTCATTGAAGACTACCGGCGCGCGCCCGGGGACGACGATTCCGACATCGAGATTGGCGACCCTAGCGAAGATCCCCCGAACGGGGACTAACGCTTTTTCCGTCGAGATAAAAGGTGACGGCGCCGTCGAGATCGGTGCGATAGGTCGCTACTTTGGATTCTCCCAGCCGATTCAGCACCTCGGGTCGAGGGTGCCCGTACACATTGCGCGCTCCCACGGAAATCACGGCATACCGTGGATGCACCGCGGCGAGCAGTTCGGGTATGGTGGAAGTGGCGCTGCCGTGGTGAGCGACCTTGAGCAGGTCGGCTTGGGGCTGCTCGCCGGCGATGCGGCGTTCGGTAGCGCGTTCGGCGTCGCCTTCCAGTAGAGCCGAGGTCTCGCCGTAACTGATTTTCATGACGATGCAGTCGTCATTAGGCCGCCAGGTGCGGCTTGTGGGGTCGAGCGCCGGCGCAAGCACGCGGATGGACGTCCCACCCAGCTCGAAGTTGTCACCTTCCTGATGCGAAACGATGCGAACGCCTAGCGCCCTGGCTTCGCGCAACACGGCTTGCAACTCTGGAGACGGCGAGTCGACGCCCAACCACAGCTCGCGGGGACGAAAGTTATCCAGAATGGCGCGCATTCCGCCAATGTGATCAGCGTGGGCGTGAGTGACAACCACGACATCGAGACGGCTGATTTCGCGCGACCATAAGTACGGGGAAACGACGTCTTCTCCAATATCCAACTCCGAGTGCATCCATTGCGGCATTCCTCCGGCATCCACGAGCATAGTGCGGCCTTGGGGTAACACAACAAGGATCGAATCGCCCTGGTCGACGTCGATGGCCGTCACTTCCAGTTGCCCCGGCTGAAGCAACGGACGCGGCGGGACGGCGCAAATCCAGAAAGCGCTTCCGGCCAGCGCAACCAAACCTGCGCCTGCAAGCCATGGACGGCGGCGTATCAGAACCATGGCCAGAATGAGCGCGGCCGTCCCAACGAGAATGACGATCAATCCAGGGGTGGGCACGCGGGCGTCGGCGATGCGCAATCCGCCCAGCCTGCGCACGGTTCCATCGACCGCGTGCAACGCCAAGCCTGCCAGCAGCGCCGGAATTTTGGCCAGATGCAAGGAAATGTAAGCCATGCTGACGGCCGCGATGGCGGCGATCATGACTATTTCGGTGAGCGGCACCGCCAAAATGTTGGCGGGCAGCGAAACAATTGTCGCGCGGTGAAAGTAGTACGCCATGGGCAATGCCAGCCCCGCCTGCAGCACGGCGGAGATCACGAGGAATTCGCAAGCGATGAGCAGGCCGCGCGCGGAAACTTCGATTGCCCGCAAGGTAAAACGCTTGCCCGTGAAGCGGGACAAAACGCCGCCAATCATGCGCAGGTCGAGCCTCATCTGCGCCATGCGGGGCAGCAATGACACGTCATAGCTGGTCGAATCCAGATGCCGCAAACCACGCAAGAAGGGTTGAATGGTGCGCTGCAAAAGCGGCAGGCCGACTCCCGCGATGATCAGCACGCATAAGAAGCTGAGCTGGAAACTCGCGTTCAGCAGTTGCGCCGGATCGACGATCAGAAGCACCAATGCTGCCGCGCCGATGGTGTTGAGCGCCGATCTTTCCCGGTAGAGCAACCTCGCGCAAAGATAAAGAGCCAGCATAAAGGTCGCTCGCCAGACGGGCGTGCCCGCGTCGGTGAGCAAGGCATAGCCCACGGCGAGCAGAATTGTGATCAGGGTAGCTGGCAGATCGCTCAGACGCATTCGGCGCAGCAGCCAAAACGCCACCAAAGCCAGAATACCGACTTTCAATCCGGAAACGACCAGCACGTGATAGGTGCCGGAGCGCTGGAAGTCTTCGCGCAAGGCGCGGCCGAGGAACGACTCCTCGCCGAGCAGCATGGCGACCACCAGGGCTGCTTCATCGGCCGGCCATAGCTCCTGGATCTTCTTCACGATGCTGCGACGAATGCGCGTACGCCAGAGTTCCCAGCGGCTGCCGGAGAAGCCGGGCAGGACTTCCACTTCATCGGCTTTCGTCGAGCCTAGCGCGCTGATCCCTTCCTCGCTTAGATATCCGCGGTAGTCGAAGGCGCCGGGATCGCGGAAGTTACGCGGAGCATCGAGCTTGGACGGAAAACGCACTCGATCGCCGTAGTGGAAAACACGCGGGGGCTCAGTCTTGTTCTCAGAATCGCTCCGTGCTTCCTTCGTGTAGACACCGATGCGCAGGCCCGACCGCACCGCAAACCTCTCACCGTCAACAGATACTTCTTCCGCTTCGATATCTAGGATCTGCCGCGCCTCACCGAAGCCCGCTTGCAGAAGATCGCTCTCTCTCGTGACATGGCCGGTGATCACGACTTCGCGGGCAGCTGCGGACTGCGGCAGGCCGGTGTCGCCCGTTTTGACGGGACTTCTAACCTGGATGGTCAAGGCTCCCGCGGCAAAGAGCGCGCCGAAGGCGAGAGTGCAAGCTGCCCAAGCTCGCCGCCGGACTAAATATGCTCCAAAAGCGGCGAGGAGCGCCGCTGCCGCCAGCCACCACACCGCCGGCCGCCACAAATAAGCGCCCGCGGCAATGCCAGCGGCAAAAGCGGTGGCCGCCCAGAGCAAAGGCTGGCGCCTGCTTAACCGAGACCGCGCGGCGGTGCTGGGCAGAGGATCCATTGGAGTGCCGCGGGATAAAATAGGCGAATGCGGAAATTGGCGGCGAGTTGGACTCGGAGAAAAACGCGTCCTATGCTTGAGTTTTCCGGACCGCGTTACCGAACCAAATGGAACACGCTTTCCAGGTGGTAGGTTTGCGGAAACAAATCCACCAGGTGAGCCTGTTCCACGCGATAGCCGGCGCCCATCAAGCGACCGAGGTCGCGGGCCAGGGTAGCAGGATCGCACGACACATAAACGATGCGAGGCACGCTTGACTCCACCAGATCGCGCGTGACTTGGGCGCCCAATCCAGCGCGCGGCGGGTCCACCACTACCCAATCCGCCCGCAACTTACGAACCGCTCTTTGCAGATACTGTTCACTGGTCGCGCGCACTGCTTTTACATTCGCGGGAGAATTGTGGACCAGGTCGGCATGGGAAATCTGTGACGCTTCTACCGCGATTACCTGTGCAAATCTCCGCGCCAGAACCGACGAGAAGAGCCCGGCGCCGGCGTAGAGGTCGAGCGCAACCTCTCCGTTGCCGGTTTCGGTAACCAGTTTCACCAGTTCATCCACCAAGTAACGGTTCACCTGGAAGAACGCGCCGGCGCTCACGCGGTAGGAGGCCTGGTCCGTCCGGTAGTCGATTTCCGGCTTTCCCGCAACCGCAATCCATTCCTTCGTACCGCCGCGTCTTGATGGACTCGCCGCTACGTTCTGGAACACGATCGCGCCCGTCACTTGCGGAATGGCATTCTGAATTCGTTCGACCAATTGTTGTGCATCTGCTGCCGAGATTCCCGGCGCGCAATACGCTTCGACGAGTAGTTGCGAGTCGTCCGCGTTGGCGAAAAGTTCGACCTCCCGCAGTACGCTGGCAGCCTGAGCGGCGCGTCCCCATTCCCAGAACGCCGCGATTGCGCGATTGATCAAAGGTGAACTGATTGGACATTCCTCGACCGGCAAGAGCGCATGCGAATTGAATTTGAAGTAACCCAGCGCGAATTCTGGCGTGGTCTCGACCTTGAAGCGGCTGCGGTTGCGGTAGTTCCACGGCGGCGAGGGATGGACGATGAGTTCCTTGTCCAGTTCAAGCTTGGCGATGCGGCGAAGATTTTCCTTTAGTATGCCCGCCTTGATGGCAAGTTGATGCTCATAGCTGGCGTGCTGATAGTGGCAGCCGCCGCAGCGCTGAAAATAAGGGCAGCGCGGCTCAATCCGCTCGGCGGAGGGTTGCAGAATTCGATCCGCACGCGCCCGCGCGAATCCAGGCTTCTCTTCGGTCAACGTAGCTTCGACGGTTTCGCCCGGCAGAACAAAAGGCACGAACACTGCCTTGCCGAAGCCGTGCTCATCCGCCGGCAAGCGAGCCAGTCCATCGCCGCCATACACGAGTTTTTCGATCGTGAGATTCAAGGAACGATTTAACCACAGGGAGCACAGAGGCCACAGGGTTGCAACCACGCCGGCGGTGGTGAATCGGCTACATGTAGAACAAACTTAACCGCGGCAACCCATATTTCTCCAGCAGCCTCTTGTGCACGTATTGTTTCTGGAGCTGATCGATTTGTGAAGCCGGCATTTTTCTTCGGTAAGGCGCCATGGCGCGATCCGCTTCGGCGCGCACGGCAACGATCTCTTCATCACCCGTAGCTGCCAGCAGCACGGCGAACAATTTTTCTTCCAATACAGTCAGCCGCCGTTCCAGATCCTCGAGCCGTGGCAGATCTTTTCGGCTGTCCAGATCGGCTGCCAGGTCGCGCAGGGTCGCTACGGTCTCCCTGGCGATCACACGTCCAGAGATTCCTTGTTCCTCTGGCAATTTCGCGGCGTCAAGCTGCTGTGCGTTGCGGCGGAGATAGGCGGCAATCTCGGCGGCTTGAAACCCAGCCGGTTTTTCAGCTGCACCCCCGGCGCGTGTCCCGCCGACGGCCGCTTCTTTCATTTCTTCGGCGGCGGCCAGCACCGCTTGCGCGCAGTAGGCCAGGCTGTTCACTTTGCGTTTCGACGGGCGCTTCTCGTAGCGCTCAAACGCGGCATCAATGCCGCGCAGCACGGCCGCCAGCGGAATACCCGCGTCCTTCCAGGTTTCAATCAGGGCCCAGTCCAAGGTGGAGAGCAGCAGAATCCCACTACGGCGCCGCTGAAAGTGCTCCTCAATTTCCGTGAAATAGCTGAAGTAGTTCTCCACGGCAGTTCAGCGGGACCGCGGCTTGCCGGGCCAAGCTTTGGGTGTAGGGCGCTCCGCCACGGGAGTGCTCGGCAACTGCAGCTTGGCCGGCGCAGGCTCGCGCGGCGGCTTGGCAGCCACATTCCGCTCCCAGATGATCCGCAGCCCTTCCAGCGTGAGAAAGTCATCCACTTGCGTGATATATTTCGATCCCGTTCCAATCAGCGAAGCCAGCCCGCCGGTCGCGACCACGCTTGTATCCTCGCCCAGCTCTTTCAATAGCAGTTCGAGAATTCCATCCACCAGACCTAGATAGCCGTAGTAAAGACCGGACTGCAAGCTCCCGACCGTCGTCGTACCAATAATGGCTGCTGGTTTGCGCATGTCCACGCGGGGCAGGCGCGCGGTGCGCTCAAACAACGCGTCGGCGGAGATTCCAATGCCCGGGCAGATCACTCCGCCCTGATATTCACCCTTGGCGGAGACGCAGTCGAACGTGGTCGCCGTGCCGAAGTCCACCACAATGCACGGTCCGCCATACTTCATAAACGCCGCGACAGCATTGACAATGCGATCCGCGCCCACTTCCGCTGGATTTTCGTAGAGCACGGGCATGCCCGTCTTCACCCCCGGCTCGACGAACAGCGGCTTGGTGTTGAAGTAACGCTCGCAGACTTCGCGCAGGGTGGAATCGAGTGGCGGAACTACCGACGAAATCACAATCCCGCGAATTTCCTTGGCTTCGAGGCTGGCCATGGCGAACAAGTTGCGGAAGAGTACGCCGTATTCGTCCACCGTCTGCGTGGCAATGGTCGCCACGCGCCAATTCGCCAGCAAGCGCTCATAGTGGCGCGACTGGTCCGTGGCGCCGCCGTTATGCGCCGCCGGCGCTTTCGCCTCTTGCGCAAAGACGCCCAGCACCGTGTTCGTGTTGCCCACATCGAGAACTAAAAGCATGGAAATCGTTTCGGCCGCCGACAGATCACAGCAGCCGCACTGTCCCACTCAGCACCGTTCGCACCGCTTGCCCGACTCGAACCCGCAAGAAGCCATCGCCATCCAAACCGTCGGTCACGCCTTCAAATTCGCCATTCTCCTCGACCCGCACCTTGTGGCCGCGCGCCGAGGACGAGTGCTCTTCGAAACGCCGCTGAATCGATTGGCGGGCTTCAGACTGCGAGAAGAATGCCCGATACTCCCGGTCCAACGATTTTAGCAGGGCCGCGCACAGCTCCAATCGCGACCAATCGTTGCCGGTCGCCATTCGCAAGGACGTGGCAATCGGCTGCAAGTCCGCCGGGAAAGTTTTCTGGTTCGCGTTAATTCCAATTCCAACCACCAGGTGACGCACGCGCGTGGCCTCGGCATTCATTTCCGTCAGGATGCCGCAGAATTTCTTGCCGGCAATCAACAGGTCATTGGGCCATTTCAAGTCGACCGCAACTCGCGAATCGATTTGTTGAATCGCCGCCTGCACCGCCAGGCCGGCAGCCAGGGAGAGAATCACCGCCTGCGACGGCGGCAACGGCGGACGCAGTACGACCGAGCAATAGATTCCGGACTGCGTGGACTCCCATGAGTGCCCGCCCCGCCCGCGCCCGGCCGTCTGTTGTTCGGCGAGAAAAACGCTGCCTTCGGAAGCGCCCGCAGCGGCCGCTTCCATGGCGGCGTTGTTGGTCGAGCCAATCTTGAAATAGTGGTGAACCTGCTGGCCAAAAATGGTTCCCCGCAGCAAAGGTGACAGCATATCCGGCAACAACAAATCAGGCACAGCGCGCAGCCGATAACCGCTCGCGGGATGTCCGGCAATCTCAACTCCCATACTGCGGAGTTGTTCGATCAGCCGCCACACTTCCGAACGGCTGCCGCCGATTTCCTCGGCGATCTTGCTGCCGCTTGCCACCACCGTGGCATGGTCGACCAATAGTTGGATAATCTTCCCCAGACGGTGGTCGGTCTTCTGCGGCGCGTCCGCGCGTGGCGCGGGCGTTCCTGTCCGTGATCTGCGGCTTGTGGATATGTTCTTAATGCGGGAATTATGCGCGAAGGACGCGGAAACTACAATTGGCGGGCCGCCTAAGCCGGCACAATCCGCAAACTCAAATCAACCGCCGGCGCCGAATGCGTCAAAGCCCCGACGGAAATGAAATCCACGCCCGTCTCCGCATAGGCGCGAACGTTCCCCAGCGTTATCCCTCCCGAACACTCCAGTGGGACCTCGCGGTCCAGTTTCGTGCAACGTTCCACCGCACGCCGAACGTCCTCGACCGACATATTGTCGAGCAGGATGGCCTCGGCGCCGTATTCCAGCGCTTCTTCCAACTCGCGCGGCGATTTCACTTCCACTTCGATCGGCTGCTCGCCGCGCCGGTTGCGGTGCGCGCGCTCGAGCGCCGGCACAATGCCGCCCGCCAGCGCGATGTGATTGTTCTTGATCAGCACGCCGTCGGAAAGATCAAGCCTGTGATTGTGCCCCCCGCCGCAGCGCACCGCATATTTGTCGAGCATGCGCAGGCCGGGGACGGTCTTGCGCGTATCTAGAATCTCCGCCTTGGTTCCCGATACTTCTTCGACAAACTTGCGGGTTAGCGTGGCGATCCCGCTGAGCCGTTGCAAAAAATTCAAAATCACGCGCTCGCACGAAAGGATCACGCGCGCATTGTGCCGAATGACCGCGGCCGGCTGCCCGACATGCATGCGCACCCCATCAAACGCCTCGGGATGGCTGATGACTTCATAATGCGAAGTCACCGCGCCATCGAGCGCGGCGTAGACGTCCAAAATGCGCGGCACCAAGCCCAGGCCGGCTAGAATGCAATCCTGCTTCACCAGAATGGTCGCAGTCGCCAGCTGGTTGGGATCGATGCAAGCATAGCTGGTCGCATCGCGCGTGGCCCGGTCCTCAAGCAACGCATTCTCAATCATCGCGGTAATGCGCCGGCTATTCCAGTCCATGACTTAACTCCCGTGGCGACAGCCGCCGTGGCCTGCCCTGAGCGAAGCCGAAGGGGGCTGTCCATGCAGGTCGAAGACCGCCTGCCCGCCTCAAGCCCCCAGTTCTTCCAGCTTACTCTTGATCTTAGCTATCAGAATCCCCAACTCCTTGGCACGCTTGCGAATGCCTTCCACGACATCGGCCGGTGCCTTGGCCAGAAATTTCTCATTGGTCAATTTACTCTGGCAAGTGGCAAGTTCTTTCTCAAGGCGCTCCAACTCTTTCTTCAGTCGCGCGATTTCCGCGGCAAGGTCGATCTTCTTCTCATAGATAACGCGCACATCGAAGCGCGCCGTGCTGCGCGAAGGAGCCTGGCTGGCGGCGAACTGGTCCACTTCGATGATGCTCTCGACTCCTGCCAGCCGCCGAATCGCCTCGCGATTCTCTGCGATAAGCGTCTTCGTCTCCGCATCATGCGCGAATACTTGAATCGGCACCCTGATCTTCGGCTCAACCTTCAACTCTGCCCGCAGGTTCCGTACGCTGACGATCAGGTCCTGAAGAACCAGCATCCTTGTTTCAGCCGCCAGATCAATCTGCGCCTCGTCGGCCTGGGGAAACTGGGCCAGCGCAATCGACTTCAGCGGAGCCTTGCCATCGTACATCGCTTGCCAGATTTCTTCCGTGATAAACGGCATCACCGGATGGAGCAGCCGAATGGAAGATTCGAAGAGCGTCCATAACTGAAAGCAGGCGAGTTTGGCCGTCGCCTCTTCGGCTTCTGGAGCCAGCCTGGGCTTGATTAGTTCGATATACCAGTCACAGAGATCTCCCCAAAAGAAATCGTAGGTGCGATTTGCCGCTTCATGGAAACGAAATGTCGCCAGCGCCTCGTTCACATCCTTCGCGGTCCGGTTGAACCGCGAAAGAATCCACTTATCTTCCAAATGTGGGCCAAGTCTGTCTAGCCGCTCGATGGCTTCGGCGACCCTTCTCGACTCCTCAGTGAGATCCGGCCTAATGCGCTCCACATTCATGAACATGAACCGCGCCGCATTCCAAATCTTGTTGGCAAAGTTCCGATAGCCCTCGGTCCGGCTCTCGTTAAACGCCACATCAGTTCCCGGAGCCGCCATCGCGGCCAAAGTAAATCGCGTGGCGTCGGTGCCGAAACGCTCGATCACATCCAGAGGATCCACGACGTTGCCTTTGGTCTTCGACATCTTCTGCCGGTCGGCGTCGCGCACCAGCATGTGGATGTAGACATGCCGGAACGGCACGCTGTCGTTCTTCGCCGCGCCGTCGCCGCTCACCGCCTTGATCGCCGCATCCTGCTCGTGCCCCTGCATGAAGTGGCAGCCGAACATGATCATGCGCGCTAGCCAGAAAAACAGAATGTCAAAGCCGGTAATCATCAGCGCGTTGGGATAAAACACTTCCAGATCGCGCGTCTTCTCCGGCCAGCCCAGCGTGGTAAAGGGCAGCAATCCTGAGGAGAACCAGGTGTCAAGCACGTCGGTATCCTGCGTCATCGCGCCGCCGCACCTCGCGCACTTCGCTGGCGCTTCACGGCCAACAATAATCTCTCCACACGCGCAATGCCACGCCGGAATGCGATGTCCCCACCACAACTGCCGCGAGATGCACCAGTCGTGGATGTCTTCCATCCAGTTCAGAAAGATCGTGCGGTAGTTTTCAGGTACGATTGTGATCTCGCCCGACTCGACCGCCCGCGCCGCGCGCTCCGCCATGGGCTTGATTTTCACGAACCACTGCGTCGAGAGCCGCGGCTCGACCACCGTCCCGCAGCGGTCGCATTTGCCCAGCGCTAGTGTGTGATCTTTTTCGCCGACCAGAAAGTTACCGGCGGCCAGATCTTCAAGCACCCGCTTGCGCGCGGCATATCTGTCCAGGCCCGAGTAGCTTCCGGCGTTCGCATTCATCCGCGCGTGCTCATCCATGACGTCGATCTGCGGCAGGTTGTGCCGCAGGCCGGCCTGAAAGTCGTTCGGGTCATGCGCCGGCGTCACTTTCACTGCGCCGGTGCCAAACTCGGGCTGCGCCAGTTCGTCGGTGATGATCGGAATCTCGCGATTCATCAGAGGCAGCAGAACTTTCTTGCCATGCAGATGCTTGTAGCGCTCGTCTTTTTCATTAACCGCGACGGCTGTGTCGCCGAGCATGGTCTCCGGCCGCGTGGTCGCGACGGTGATGAATTCCGGCTTATCAGACGGCGTGCCCACCACCGGATAGCGAATCTCCCACAGCTTGCCCAGCACGTCCTCATGCTTGACTTCGAGATCCGAAATCGCCGTGCCGCACCGCGGGCACCAGTTGACGATGTACTTGGCGCGGTAAATCAGCCCTTCTTCGTACAGCCGGACAAAAACCTCGCGCACCGCGCGCGAAAGGTTTTCGTCCATGGTGAAATATTCACGATCCCAATCGACCGACGCGCCCAGCCGCTTCATCTGCTCCTGGATTCTTCCGCCGTAGTGCCGCTTCCACTCCCACACTCGCTCGACAAACTTCTCGCGGCCCAGGTCGGCGCGTTTCTTGCCTTCGGTGGCCAGTTGCCGCTCGACCATCAGCTGCGTGGCAATGCCGGCGTGATCGGTGCCCGGCAGCCACTGCGTGGTGAATCCGCGCATACGGTGCCAGCGCACGATGATGTCCATCTGCGTTTGCTCGAACATGTGCCCCATATGCAGCGAGCCGGTCACATTCGGCGGCGGCAGCAGCAGCGTGAACACCGGACGGTTCTTCTCTCCGGGAGCGGTCGGTGGCGGCGTGGGCTGGGAGAATAGCTTTTCCTTGACCCAGTATTCCGCCCAGCGCGTCTCAATCGCGCCCGGCTCGTAGGCTTTGGGTAGGTCGTGGGACATGGGGTTTGGACACGTTGTGTGGCAACAGTCGTCCAAGCGAAAACCACATAGGGACGGCCGCCCTCGGCCGTCCAGGCCGAGCAAACTCGGCAGCCTCTTTCCGGCAGAAGGGTGAAGATTGATCTTACAGGCCAAGGAAAAATATGGTCAAACGGCACATACCGCCTGATTGTCGTGGTACGCAATCGGCTAGCTCAGGCCGCCGTCACCCTATTAAAGGACGCCGCAAATGCCTGATGGTCTTGGAGCACCTTCATACACGTCCCTAGGTTGCTTGCCTGCACAATAACCGCGATTGGAAATTGTCGTTGCCACGATAAAGGCAGGGTGCGTTCGAATTTTGTAACAAAAACACGGCGCAGGTTCCAAAGCGCGTGCCTTGTAGAAGCATTGATACTGCTAAGAATCTCGGCCCACAACTAATACGCGAGGCACTTTCTTAGTTAGTGCCCCGGTGCTTCGTGGGAGATCATTAAGCATATTCTGTTAAATTTCCCGGTCGCCTAGGGCGAAGGAGGATGAGCATGACAGGTGTGGGTGTTCAGCCTGCCACACAGTTGTATGCGCTGGTCGTTTCAAATGAACCCACAACGGTCGAACAATTGACCGGCTCTCTGCAGCGGCTGGCGACGTTCACAGACGCGTGTACAGACGTTTCGAGTGCGCTTCGGCTGCTGAACCTGCGGAAATTCGAGGTCGTCGTGGTTGACTTGGACATGGGTCGGGACGCACGAGACGTCGTAAAATGCGTCCGCCTATCCCCTTCCAATTCCACCACCGTGTTGTTTGCAATCGTCTCCAGCAAGGACCAAAGCGAAGCCGCGTTCGAGGCAGGCAGCAATTTCGTGCTCCAAAGGCCGCTTTCGAGCGATTCGATCAATCGCGCATTCAACGCGGCCTCTGGGCTCATTCTTCGCGAACGCCGCCGCTATTTTCGCTGCTCGGTTCTCACGCCTGTTCTGGTTCAGGGCGAAGGCGCGCAGGAGTACACATTCTGCCAAGGTGTAAACATCAGTGAAGATGGCATGTCTATCATCACGGCCTTGGACCTTGCGCCGGAAAATCAGGTGAGAGCCCGATTTACGCTTCCCGGTGAGACCACCGAGTTCACAACACAATGCGTGGTTCTCTGGTGCAACCATGGGCGGGCGGGGCTGCGATTCGTGGCTCTTCCCTCGAATCAGAAATCTCGTTTGCAGGATTGGCTCGGACGCAGGCTCGAAGATATCCTTACGGAATCGCCTGGTGAGAAATTTCGACTAACAAGCTAAAAACCCGGCTTCTATCGTTTGCACAGTTCACCGCGGTTCTCTTCCAATTCGTATTCTTCAAGCACGTCGAGACGCTTCGCTCAACCACACGGGCACCGCCCTTGCGGTTTCAACATAGCAAGTGGAAGCCGGAGTCATTTCGCTTGCTTGCAAGACAGAATCTCTTGATTCTTGAGATAGTCACCGCAAAGGCCCATCATGCCCTGCGGGCAGACGTAATTTGCATCGCTGCCCGTGCATTGACCGTGATTTGATGGGCGAAACGTCGCGCCGCAGAAAAGGTGTGCCCTTTTCACATGAACCTGGGCAAGAGGCGCGGCCGAAGCGGTGAAGCAAGATTGAGCATTCACAGTTGCGATGACGCCTCCGTCAAGTGAGCGTTCCGAGTGAGCGGCGCGGCAAATGCCGAGGATTATATACACAACCGGCGGTCCATCAACCTCGATCGCGGTGCTCGGTATACGTATTGTCAACGTGGGGCCTGCGGATGCGGCCCAGGGGCTGAAAGCTCGCTCAAAGCCTCAGGCCGTTAATGATTCCCTCTGGCCCTTTACACCCCTGATCAATAGCCACAAAGAAAATCCAAATTCTGCAATGAACATGACCGGATACAGCGGATAGGTCAGTTTTTGGTAAGCGGGGAAAAGGCACAACTGCAAGAAGCAGACCAGAAGGGCTGCGCCATCAACGATTAGCAGTATCCCCAGGATTCTCGGAAGGAAGCCCGACTTAAGGACTAGATAACCAAGAGGAAAAAGCCAAACGCCATAAAACAGCGTCGTGATAATGTTGCCACTGCCGCTCAGACTCAGGAATAGCAGCGTCAGAGCTTGCAGTTGATCCGTTTGGAATACTTTCAGGTAATCACCGCCGCGCAAGATTGGCACGGCAGCAAAATGAATCAGCGTGCTGCAGCACTCTATAGCGACACCCGCCGCGTTTAAAAGCAGAAACAGTAAAGCGACGTTCTTATTGACCGGTCTTAACAACACGTATAAAGCCCAGGCCGCCAAAAGAAAAAGCAATGCGGCAACCACTTCGCTCATGAAACCGATACGGAATAACCGCTCAGAAGCCATGATATTTCTGGCCGTTGCCGCAGCATCTCCCCATACGATAGGTTTTTGTTGAACAAAGGAAGAAAAAGCAAAAATTATTATGTAAAGGAGATACAAGAGCCCTGCCGATCTTGCGACTTTGCATTGTGATACATCGTTACCACCATTTGTCATTTCAACACCTCCGGATGGCCTGCATCAGCTCCTAGTCGCAAAGAACGCGAGTCCACCAGCCAGCCAAATATTGGCGGGCTGTTTGTGCACATCACTTTACGTTGCGCTCACTCGGTAGCTGTTGATAAATCGCGATTCCATTCACTGGCCCGGAGTCAAACCATCCGCCGATACAAACTCAGCTCTTTTTCGAAGCAGCTTTCATCGCTGGTTCGCCGAACGCAACACACTGCGCGATGAGGGCAAGCACCCAGATGTACCACGGAATGGCGTCGTGATAATGAAACTGCAGGATGACACACACGATGAAAAGCAGACCTCCGAACATGACTCTCCTCCTTGCCGATCTTCTTTTTTAGATACGACGGCGACTTTTAACACAACGACAAGAGCGAGTCTGTGATCTGGGATACGCGCATTTCAACTGGACGGCTATGCGAACGAGCCCCCATTCATTTTGCCCCAACAAATTCCGCCAGCGGAATACCATGAATATCCTGCACTACATGCGGGATATTCATGGTACTACTTTTTGTATTGCCCTAGCCTAAGGCTAACAGCGGAGGCTAAAGGCTGATCTGTGATGCAACAGGCTGCGGGGAAACAGCGGTCAAACCGGGCAGCGCGCACAAACTATAAGGACGGGCGCGTGGATTGCGTTCAGCCACCAGAAAGGTGAGATTTGTTACCCCGGCGGAGTGAAGCTGGTCGACGACATCAAGCACCGAACGATATTTGCAGCGGGCGTCAGCGTTGATGAATACTCTTCTCTCCGCATTCGGACTAGGGCCAAGAATGCCAGGAATCGCGGATGGTAGCTGCTCCGCCGTTACTTGATCGTTCCTTCAATAGATTTCCCCATCGCGCATAATGGAAACAATCACCGCATCGTCTCGCAATGCGGCTCGCACGGGGATGGCATGCTTGACCTTCGCAAGATCGACCGGGGGCCCCAGGCGATGCGAATGTGGCTGCGTATCGGCCATAAACAATGCAAGCAGCGCGACCATCACGCTCAAGAAGCCAGTGACGTTGATGTCGCAAATCAACTGGTTCGATCTGTGGCGGGCTGCCATAGTGACGTGCCATCTGAAGCGGCCTCGACCGAGCCTTATCGGCCCAGCGCGGGTCAATGACTTGGGGGAGAACGAGAGGGGTGTCTCGACGCGTAACTTTGTTTACTTCGGCTCTTTGCCCATCTTCTTAGCAATTTCTTCCACCAGCTTGGGCCGGAGTTCGGCGAGCATGCTGTCCACGATGTTGGCAATCGCCTTGGGATCGGAGGGCTCTGCGTCGGCCGCCGACGAGTCCGGCGCGGATGACGGCTCCTGCGAATGGCTGCGATTCAGTTGCGCGGAGAATTCGGCGTCCGCGTCCGCGACGCGATCCGCAGCCTGGGAGCTAGGCTTACTGCCGATCGATTCCCGTATCTGTCTCCATTGCGCCCACGCCGCCGCCAGTTCTGCTTCGCGCTCCGGCGCGTCCTGGGCGGGGGCTGCGGAAGCAGCCGTACCTGCGTTTTCTTCCGGCGGGGTTTTGGTTTCAGTCGAGCGGCTTGCACCGATAGGATTGATAGATCGAAATCCAGCGCTAACCGTTGCCGCAGCCGCATAGGCAGCTTCTGGTTTGGACTCTGCCTCCGTCTCGCCATTCGTGGAGGGGGCCGTAGGCTCGTTGTTCGTTGTCTCGGACGTCAGTGCCGGCGTCGTCTCGGCGGATGCTGCCGCGAATTCAGGCTCGCTGGCATTTTTCTCGGCCGCCACAGCTTCGACCGGGGTTTCCGCCTGCGCCCGGACGTGTTCCTTGCTCCAACCGGGTGCCGAAGGCGGCATGGTGATTTCAGGAGCCGCTTCTGGTTCGTTGCCGCTCTCCACGCTCGCAGTCACAGCCTCCACCGGCGCGGACTCCGACTCTGGAGCTTCGGTATTCTCGGCTTCCGGGTGGACGCCTTCCGCACCGGCAGAAATCGCCGCTTCCGGATTGGCCGCTGAATCCGCCAAAGATTCGGGTGGAAAATGAGCTTCTTCGGGTGATGGGGCAGCCTCAGCACGAGCCGCGGGCGATACATCCCCAGGCGCGGCGGAACTTGCATCTCCCTCTACGCTCATGCCGCCGGAGCGAGCATCGGCCTCCACCCCGGCCAGCGCCGCAAAAACCTTGTGCATCTCGCGTTCCAGGATGAAAGAAGCTTCGCCCTCCTCGAGCGGGACTTCCTCCGCTACCCATCTCGGCCCGCTCGATCTGGATCCGTTCATCGCGCTGGCGCCGACTGCGACTGAAACCTCTTCCGGAATCGCGACGTCTTCATCGGCGCGCGGTTCGGCGGCCCGCGGCGCCAAAGCGTTCAATGCCGCCACGACATCCGCATCCGCCACGCGCTCCATCGCCGCATATTCTTCGGCGCTCCCGGCCAGGCTTTGTTCGTCCCGTTCAGGCGTAGCCCAAGCGGCAGACGCCCCGATGGACTCTCGCTCGGCCTGCGCCGCTTCCGTGGCCGACTCGCGGGCTTCCACGTCTGCGGGCCGGTTGCTGGCCTCGGCTAACGGCGCCGGGCTCGCGACTTGTTCTTCCACGTCGGCTCTCGATTGATGGCTCTTCTCCCCAAAGGCTGCCGCCGCAGCCGCAATGGCAGCGACCTCCTCCGGCGTGATGTCTTGCAGCGTTCCGTTGTAGATTGATGCGGCAGTCCCCGGCGCGTCCATGGGCCGGACATCCTCGATCGCTTCGTGCGGGTGCTCAAAGTTACGGAAGGCAGTGACAGGAGCCACGGAGGCCGGCGGAGTCTTTGCCCCTTCCGGGCTAGGCGCGGCTTTTTCTTCCGGCTTGGGTGTGGCAGGTATGACGAGGCGGCTTTTCCATCCCGTCTCGCTATCGCCAAAGTCCGCGCCCCGCGCGGAACTCGCTCTCCGTCCGGCGGAGGAATTTCTTCCCTCCCAGCCTTCCGCCTGCGGTACGATCTTGTCCTCGAGTTTGTTAAGCGCGGCTAGCAGTTCACTGGCTTCGAAAGGCTTTACCAAGTGCGCGTCGGCGTGTACGCGGCGCGCTTCGTCGGCCCGGAAAGGCTCCAGCTTGCCGACAGTTAACAGGACCGGGATGGCCAAAGTCTCCGTCCCTTCCTTCATCCTCTGGCATACTTCCAGGCCGCCGTAACCCGGCATGTAAACATCGAGAATCGCGAGATCGGGTTTTTGTTCGGCGATCTTCTTGAGCGCTGCCGACCCGTTGTTGACGGTGATGACCTCGTAACCGGCTTCGGTAAGGATACGGCGGCCCATGTTCTGGGCAGTCACGCTGTCATCGGCCAGCAGTATTTTCCGCGCCAAGCGAAGTCCTCTGGGGAGATAGCGCGAAGTTAACTTGTCACGGGCGGTAAGTCAATGAGGATTAAGCAGTAAACACGTTACCAGCGGACAGCACCCGCTAGAGCGAAGCGGCAACTTCTTTGCTATTGCCAGACGGCCAAGGTCTTCGCGTCATCCAGCCCGCCTCGCCAGGAACCGCAAACGGTCTTTTTAGAGCGGGATGATCTTCTTTAATCCCTTCTTTTTCTTGTGCTTACTAGAAGAGATGGAAGCGTCGTCCGCTAGCTGATCGTCGGAAGAAGCGGAGTCTCCGGATTTCGCGGCGCCGGCGCTTCCTTGGCTGCCGCTGGTCGAACCGGCTTGAATCTCGTTGACCTGCGGTGGAGGTGGCAAAGCCGGGGCATTGTCATCGGGAGCGCTGGGCTTCAGCTCATTGGGGTCCGGGGTGGCATTGGGCTTCAATTCGTTCGCGTCCGGCGTGGCATTGGGCTTCAGCTCATTCGCCGCTGGCGGCGTGCTGGAGGGGACGTTATCGGTTGCCGTTCCGGCGGGAACTCCCGGACTGGGCAAGACCTCCAGAGATGCGTCCCCGGAATGAGGCGCTGGCTGGTTAGGGGGAGGCGCGCCGGTACCCGTTGTTTCCACCGTGGCTTGGTTCTTTCCGCCCGCCGTAGTACTCCCCACAATGGCGCGCGACACTTCTTGCACGATCGCGGAAGCGCTTACCGGCTCGGGATCGACCAGGGTCGGATCGCCAACGCGCGACGCCGATGCTACGTCGGGATGCTTGCTGAATCCGCGCAGCACCTTGGTTACCATACTGCTTTCGCGGCGGCTGTCTTCTTCGGCTTTGTTCTCCGCCACGGCGGCTTTGGTCGGGCGCGGCACCGGTTGGTGCATAGCTTCCAGTCGGGCCTTGGCGTCGTCGGCTCGGCTCATCAACGGGTAACGAGTCAAGATTTGGTCGTATGCGGCGGCCGCGTTCTTGGTGGCGTCTGCAATAAAAGCAGCTTTAACCGTCTCGCCCGCCTGCCGCTGGCGCATCAAGGTAATCATGCCTTCGTACGACTGTCCCAGCAGATAGAGCGCTTCATCTGCTTTGCTGTACAGCGGATACTCGTTCACCACACTCTGCAAACGCGCGACTCCGGCGCCGTACGACTGCTTCAGATAATAGAAACGTCCCACCTGGAATTCGCGCTCGGCCAGCACTTCCTGCACCTCCAGCAGGCGTTGCTTGGCTACCGGAACCAGCTTGCTATCCGGAAATTGCAGGATGAGATTGCGATATTCTTCCTGCGCTCGCATGGCATGCGTGTAATCCCGGTCTGGCTTCTCCATCTGCTGATAGTGGATGTTGGCAATCTTCAGCTGCGCCTCGGCAGCCTCCGGCATGTTGGGGAAAAAGGTCTTGAAATCGCTGTATTCGAGTTCCGCCTGGGCCAAAGCGGCGGTCCCACCCTCGACGTACCACGAATCCGCCACGCCCAGCTTGGCGCGGGCCACAAACTCGGAGTCTGGATAGGTGTTGATCAGCGTTTGCAGCGTCAGCCGCGCCACGTCAAACTTGTTGTGCTTGAGCGCGTCCATGGCCCGGTCGAACAGCACCTTGTCCGGCTGTTTGGAGCCCACGGCGGCCAGCGGGTTGACGACTTTCTTGTTGGTGCAGGCCGTGCTAAACGCCAATACGCCCAACAGAAGAAGAACCGGAATACGACGTGACATTAGGGAAACCTCGAATGAGTCGTCTGTCTGCAGTCGTCAGTCTTCGGTCGTTAGTCTTCAGAAAAAGCCACCGTCCGCCGGCTCTGCCTGAAGACTGAGGACGGCCGACTGATCGTCACACTCTCTGCAAAGTGGCCTCGATCGCCGCTTTCAGCAGCGCTTGCGCGTCAGTCTTTGGATCGCCGTGCCCGAACACCGCGTTGCCCGCCACCAAAATTTCTGCTCCCGCCCGCACCACTTCGGCCACCGTGTCCTGAGCAATTCCACCATCGACTTCAATCCGGTAATTCAGCCCGCGTTCGGCACGTAACTCCGCCAGTCGCCGTATCTTATGCACCGCTCCAGGAATGAACTCCTGCGCCCCAAAGCCCGGGTTCACCGACATGACCAGCACATAGTCGACAATGTCCAGCACTTCGGTGAGCGTCTGCACCGGGGTCGCGGGATTGATCACCACCCCGGCCAGGCAGTGATGACTTCTTATCAGATGCAAAGTCCGGTCCAGGTGCACGTCCGCTTCCTGATGCACCGAGATCCAGTCCGCCCCAGCGTCGGCAAACGCAGGAATGAATTCATCCGGATTCTCGATCATCAGATGGCAGTCGAGCGGCAGCTCGGTCGCCCGCCGCAGGGACTTTACCACCGGCGGCCCAACCGTCAGATTGGGGACAAAGTGCCCATCCATGATATCCACATGGATGATCGTAGCCCCGCCTTCGCTTGCGGCCCGCACTTGCTCCGCCAGACGGGAGAAATCCGCCGCCAAAATTGAGGGTGCAAGTTCTATCAACCTGGGCTCCACTCACGCACAAACTAGCCGAATTCTACCACGCGAAGGGGGCCATTAAGCCTAGGCCGGTGAACCTATGGAGCGGACACCCTTGTCCGCTGCTTTTGAAGCTTGGGTTCTTACTTGTCGGAGCTATCCTCGCAGAGGCGGGCCTCGGTGAGAATCGAGGGCAACACCTACAACGATATCAAGATGCGAGCAGATGTGTCTGCTCCACACTACCACGCCAAGCCCGCAAGCTTCTCTGTCTTCTCCCATAGACTTCGCGCCGCTGCGTCATCCTGCGCCGCCTCGGACGGTTTTTTCGGACGGCACTTATCGAAATATTCCCCACTCACGCCACTCACCTTAGGCGACGACGCCAGGTACACCAACGTCTCCGCCCCTTGCTGCGGCGTCAAGGCGAAGCGCTTCGCAATCCCGATGCTGAAAGAAATCAGCCCCCCACTCCGATCTCCGAAGCGAGTCGCCACGAAGCCCGGATGGGCACAATTGGCGGTTACGCCCGTGCCCGCCAACCGCCGCGCCAGTTCGCGGGTAAAGAGAATATTGCACAGCTTAGATCGCGCATACACCTTGAAGCCGGGGCCGCCAAAGCGCATCCAGTCCAGGAAATTTGTGTCGCCGTAGGCCTTGGCTGACTGCAAATCGTCGAAGTCCAGCGTCGCCGATTCGTGGGCATCCGAGGCCGTAGAGACGATGCGAGCTGGCGCCGACGCGACAAGCCGCTCACGCAGGCCATAGGTCAGGATGAAATATGCCATGTGATTCAGCGCAAAAGACATCTCCATCCCATCTTCCGTCAATTGCTGCCGGCCAAACATGGCCCCCGCATTGTTCATGAGCACATCGATGCGCGTCTCCGCGCCGGCAATCTCTGCCGCTACCCGCGTCAATTCGGCGAGTCGCGAAAGATCGGCATAGTAGATCGCGTGGGTCATGCCCGGCGCGCAAGCTTGCAGGCGACGCATGGCCGCCTCGCCGTGCGCCCGGTCGCGCGCCACTTGCACGATACGCGCGCCCATCCCCGCGAGAATCTCCGCCGCCGCTTGCCCAATGCCCGACGTCGCGCCGGTGATAACGACCACCTTCCCCGTCATATCTTCGCCCATGATGTCAGGAGGATACGTTCTCAAGCATGTCTTCCTTCATAAGCCCTCGGCGACCATCTTAATCGCGTGCTACCCTCGTGCTCCGGAAAACTTGCATGGTTTCGACCACCCAACTCGTCCCGACAGGCTACAGCCTCGTCGCGGTCTTCGCCTGGGGGACCAGCGATTTTGTCGGCGGATACGCCGTCCGCCGCTCCAATGCTTTTCTGTTCACCAGCATCGTCCATGCCAGCGGCGCCATCTTGATGATCTCGCTAGCGCTGCTGAACCATGCCGCCTTCCCTTCGAAAACCAGCGTGGAGTGGTCGCTGGCCGCGGGATTCCTGGCAGGCTCGTCCTTGGCGATTTTCTATCGCGCCCTCGCCACCGCTCGCATGGGACTGGCCGCCCCTGTGTCCGCGATTCTGACCGCGGCCATTCCAGCCATCGTGACTATCCTCTCGCAAGGGCTCCCAGGCGGATTCCCCATCGCCGGCTTCGCCCTCGCCCTCGTCGGCATATGGCTGATCTCCCGCCCAGAAAATGGAGATCGGCCCAAAGGCCTCGGATTGGCCGTGCTGGCCGGCCTTGGATTCGCCGGATTCGTTCTTTGCCTTAAGCAGGCGGGCAACGAATCGGCGCTATGGATTGCCGGTCTGGCCCGCGTCTGTTCCTTCGCGGTCACCGCGGCGATTGTCTTGCTCCAGCGCAATTTTCGGGGCGTCGCTCCCGCCCTCACCCCGGCCGGCGTCGGCCTGGGAGTCTTTGCCGGCCTCATCGACGTAACCGGCAGCTTCGTCTTCATCCGCGCCGCGCAGACCGGACGCCTCGATGCGGCGGTGGTCATCAGCTCGCTCTATCCCGCAGTCACGGTGGTGCTCGCGCGTTTGCTGCTCAAAGAGCGATTCACCCGGTGGAAGACCCTGGGCATGTTAGCCGCAATTCTGGCGGTGCCGCTAATCGCCATGCAGTAGCAACAGAAAAGCCGGGGCTCACTGCACTTTGACCTTGATTTTCACCCGCCCTTCGCCGGTGATTTGCACAACCTCTCCGCCTGCCAGATAGGGCTTGATCTCGCTGGCTTTCATCCATTCCATATCCCAGCCTTTCGAAAGCGCTAGAACCACATAGCGCCCGGGAAGCACACGGTACAAGGAAAAAGTCCCATCGCTGTCGCTTTGATCGCGGCGAACCAGGAGCGGATTATTCTCCAAATCCTGGGGCACCAGCATAACCATCACGCCCGCCAGCGGCTTGCCGTCGCGCAAAGCGACCCCATCGATGCGAGCCCAATGCCGCGTGAGCATTACCGCCAGTTGTACCGGCACTCCGCCGCTGATTTCAACGTGTTCCCCGGTCACCTTCGCCCCTGACGCAGCAACCCCTTGGACCTCGGCGACGTTTTCGGGCGTGCTCACGAAAACTTGGTAGGATCCGGGCGCCAGGCCACCATCAACGACAAACCTGCCTTTGTCTCCTACGGGAGCCGCCTCGTCGTTCCCGGTCGTGGAATCTCGCAGGATGATGGATGTTCCCGAGGGCGCGAGAGCGCCATCCAGTTGCGCCGCGCCGCTGACCGGGATGAAGGATGAAGACGCCGCGACTGTAATCTCCGAGTCATCGGCAATATTGATCGTCTGCCGCGAATTCCCAGGCGCTTGGCCTTGGGTCTCCAGCGTCATCTCAAACCGGCCCGGCGGGACGCCATCCAGCTCAATGCTATCTCCGACCTCCGAGGACGAGCTCTCCACCGGAAGGCTGACGCCGTCGAACAACCGCTCCGACAATTGAGTGTTGAAGCCCTGCTGCAAGTCGTGTGGCGCCCCCGCGATTCGCACATGAAGCGCTGGGACAGCGCTCAGGGTCACATCGGCAACGGCATGATCGCCCGGCTTGAGTGCCAGCGGGGTCGCCTGGTCAGGATCGGTAGTGCCGTCCTGCAGCGTTATGGGATAAGTCACATCCAGTGGCGAGGGCGGCGTGCCTTCCGCAGGGTCGGACCCGGGGCGTTGCGCGTACCACGGGATTGCCGAGACGGCGATGAAGTAAGTGCCGGGAGGAAGATGCGCGAAGCGATAATGGCCCAGGTCATCCGTGCCTGTCCGTTCCTGGGTTATGGTCCGGCGAGTTCCCTCTTCCATGCCGCTGCGGAACAGCGTGATTTCTGCTTCGCGAATAGGGTCGCCCGCTTCGTCGGTGATGACACCGGAAATTACGGCGTCCGGCCGCAGGCGGAAAACCAGGTTTTCTGATTCCAGTTCGGGCCCCACCGCCACCGCCGAAGAGAACATCCCATGCTCGTTGAAGCTCTGCCGCACGAAGCCGGGGGCCTGCGCTATCAGCTGCCACTTTCCTGAAGTGACACTGGCAAAACGGAAATTCCCGCTGTCATCGGACTCGACGCTCTGCGGAGGCGCGTGCTGCTCGGTGGGCAGGAGGTTCACCAGCGCACGCGCCAGAGCCTGCCCGGTTGCAGCACTTACGACGTAGCCACTTACGCGAAAGCCCGGCGCTGCTGGTTTCGGCGGAACGGTCGTCTGCTGCGCCCAGGCGGTGAGCGCGAAGAAACAGCCAGCGATCCCGCATATGGCCTTGATCCTCATGCGGCGAACCTCAGTCCGACCGCCCGGTGTTGTGCGCGGGTTTTTCATTGCCACACATGAACCAGGTTCAACGTGATCTCTGCCTTGCCATTCGCAGTCAACGTTACATGGCTGGCCTGTGCCAGATAGGGCTGCAGGGCAGCGGGATTGGCGTACTCCAGTTGATCGACGCGATCAAGAGCTAACACCGCATAATCACCGGGAGCGACGTTGTGGAATTGAAACGAGCTTTGCCCGAAAGTGTCGGAAACTTTCGGCGTGCCGTGCACGGCGATCAGCAAAACCGTGCCCTCAGCAGGTTCGCCATTCTCAGAAATCGTCCCGCTCAGGGTTGCGCTGTCGTTGCGCAGCACGATTTCGATCGGTGGGAGGCCGCCGCCTTCCGGAACCGTGAGATCCTCCCGCAGCAGATCGGTAGCGCCGCACAGCGCCGAAGCCACGTACCAGGGATAGGAGGCAGTGATTTCGGCGGAATAGGTGCCTGGCGCAATATTCGGCACCGCCAAGGCCTGGCTCTTCCCGTTCCCAACCGGCATCGACGAATATTCCTTAGGCGAGAGTGAAGGAGTGGTTGAAAGCAGGCCGAGGTAGGCCGGGGGAGCATTCCCCGTACGAATCTGACCTGCCGGCGGAGGATTGACCGCTTCCGTAGTAATGACCACCGGGATGGAAGGCCGTGGCGCGAGCACTGCGCGAAGGCCGGCAACGTTGCCCGTAACCGTCAGAGGAATGTCAGCGGACTCCGGGGCGCCATTCGCAACGTAACGAGTGAGATGCAGTGTATAGATGCCGGCCGGGACCTGAACCTGGAACTTCCCGGTTTGCGAGTCAAAGCGCCGCTCTACCGGCACATCCTCGCCCTCTTGGTTTTCCAAGTTGAGGCCAACCCCCTGGCTCGGCACCCAGCCAACCACCGTGCCTGAAACTTGAAACAGGGTCTCCCGCCTGAGGGAAAGATTTGCCTCGACTTGGCGGCCGGGAACGATCTCAATGCTTGTCGCGGCTTGCATCGCCGCCACGCCGGGATAGAAAACCTCGGCATAGCTTTCTTCCCTTGCACCGGCAGCCTGGAGAAAGCGCCGCCCCGGCCCAGCAGCCAGATAGTAAGACCCGGGAGTGAGGTTGGCGATGCGATAGCGCCCTTCGTCGTCGATTTGCCTCTGACCGCGGGAGCGCCACACCCGGCGGCCATTCTCGATCTCCGATTCGAGAACTCGCACCTGCTGGTGTTCCAGCGACTCGCCGTCACCCTCCACGCGGCCGAAGATGACTCCCTCAGGATAGAGCTTGATCACCATCGGGTCCGCATCCGGTCCGACCCGAATCAAGCCTTGGTGGTGTCGGTTGACTTGTTCTCCCGAAAAGAACCCGGGCTTTTGCACGTCGATCGAAGTGTGGCCTTCCGGCAGGTTCTCGAACTCAAAACGGCCGTCGCTATCGGTCAGCGCGGATTGATTGCGCCCCAGGTGGATGGTGGCCAGCGCCCGCCGCACCGGTTCCCCAGTCACGGAGTTGACCACTGTGCCGCTCAGCTTATAGGGCCCGGTGATAGCGGCGGGCGCGGCAATGGAGATTGTGACTTGCGCGTGAGCCGAGAGCGCAGCGAGGAACATCGCAGCCAGGAGATAGGCTGCGGCGGCCGTAACGTGCGATCGTTGGCGGGCAATCACTTCACGCATGCCGGCAGCCCAAAAAACCTCAGGAAACGCCCGGGAATGCGAAATATGGGGAGTGGCGTGAAGCGAAGTTCGTGCAGACGGCCCTCCCCTCTCATCTTAGACACTCGGCCAAGCCATTTTGTTGCATGCCACGGTTCCAGGCCGATGTTCGCGCATTGGGGAGAAGCCCGATATCGTAGAATTTCGCTGGCGCCGCTCATGCCTTTATTGGAAATCCGCAACCTGACGAAAATCTATCCGCTGGGCGAATCCACGTTTGGCGGAGGAGCCAAGGGTGAAGTACGCGCCGTGGACGACGTTTCGCTCGATATTCACTCCGGTGAAACCCTCGGCCTGGTCGGTGAATCGGGATCGGGCAAGAGCACATTGGGACGCCTCGCGCTGCGCTTGATCGAGCCGACTTCCGGCACCATCCGCTTCGAAGGCCGTGACCTTTTTGCCGCCAGTCATTCCGAAATGCGCCGCTTGCGCCGCGACATGCAGATTATCTTCCAGGATCCCTTCGGCTCGCTCGATCCCCGCATGCGGGTCGAAGATGTCATCGCCGAGCCGTTGATTATTCATAAGAACGATGGCGCTCCAAAGGATGGGCGTGCCAAGGTCGTTGAGCTTCTTCGCGCCGTGGGCCTTGACGAATCCGCGCTGCGCCGCTTTCCCCATGAATTCAGCGGAGGCCAACGTCAGCGCGTGGGCATTGCGCGGGCGTTGGCTCTGCGCCCAAAGTTCATCGTCGCGGATGAGCCCGTCTCCGCGCTCGACGTCAGCGTGGGCGCACAAATTGTGAACCTGCTGGCGCAGCTGCAGCGTGAGTTCGGACTGACTTATCTGTTCATCTCCCACTCCATGCCAGTGGTGCGTTATCTGGCCACGCGCATCGCGGTAATGTACCGCGGGAAGCTGGTGGAGCTTGGCGAGCACGGAGCAAGTCACGCAGCGCCCGCGACATCCCTATACGCGCAGCCTGCTGGAGGCCACGCCGGAAGTCGCGTCTCCGTAGAGACGTAGCTGGCTACGCTCTACTTGCCCCCGCGCCAAAGCTTGTTTCCGCCCCCAGCCGAGACTACAATTCCGCTTCGGTTTGAACGGAGGTTCTCTATGGCTGCATTGCCAGTTGTCCCTAATCCAGTTCCGACGCCTGAGCCACTTTCGGAAGGCGCGCGCATCGTCGACACTTTCATTGCGCCCAGCAAGACCTTCACCGACATTCGACGCAATGGCAGTTGGTGGGCGCCGTGGCTGCTGCTGTCGATTGTCGGATTGGCTTTTGCCTTGACGGTCGGCCGCCAGGTCGGCTTCGAGCAAGTGGTTCGCAACCAGACAGCAATTTCTCCGCGCGCCGCTGCGCGCTTTGAGCAGCTTCCGCCCGCCACGCAGCAGCGGCAGGTCGAGATTGGCGCCGCCGTCACCCGCTATGTGATGTATGCCATTCCCGCGCTCAATCTGTTTGCCTTCTTGGTCATCACCGTCGTGCTGTGGGTAGTTTTCAAGATTGCGGGCGGCGACACATCGTTCGGGAAGGCCTTTGCCATTGTGGTCTATGGCAGCCTGCCTAGCGTAATCTCCGCGCTTCTCGCCATCGGTTCGATCTTCGCTGGAGTCGACAAGGAAAGCTTCAATATCAAGAATCCCGCCGCGACCAATCCAGCTTATTTCATGGATCCAGCCGGCAACCAGTTCCTCTACGGCATGGCGACCGCGCTCGATGTATTCGTCATTTGGAGCATTATCCTGATGGGCATCGGCTTCGCCTGCAACAGCAAGGTGAAGCGCTCAACTGCGATCACCATCATCGCGGTGCTATATCTCCTGTTCAAACTGGCAGGGTCGGGCTTGGCAGCCGCGTTCTCATAGCAAATAAGAGGCTCGCATCGGGGCCTGTATCCGTATGGTTGAGGCCCCTACGGCTGCGGCGTCACCTGATGGTAATCCGGTCCCGGCGAAGTGTTTCCGTTGTACTGCTGGCCCAAACCATTGACGTAATAGTTGGCGCCCGGCCCGGTCCACATCTGAAATTGTTGCCCGGTCAGCGGATCGCTGACGTTCGTCAGCCCCGTCAAAGTGTTTCCCCAGGATGCCACCTGCGCCGCCTGCGCGTTCTGTTGCGCTTCGAAGCCGGAAACCTGCTGGTTCATCGAGTTGCTAAAGTTCTGCATGGTCGCCCGCGTCTGCGCCAGGAAGGTTTGGTAGTCGCGCTGGATCATGGCGAGGCCTTCTTGCGTCATCTGGTTCTGGTGCGCCTGCCACTGCGGATAAATCTGGAACGTGCTCAGCGCGTGTTGCAGCACCGATTGCGCTGTGGCCATGAGGTCAGGCGAGGTGATCGCGCTCAGCACCGGGTCGGCCTGCCAAAAGGCCGATTTCGAATATAGATTTGTGCGCACGAACACGCTGGCCAGCTTCGGCCCAGCGCTGCTGGCGCAAGTGAAATCCAGCGATGCCTGGCTCGTTTGGTCGGGCGGGGGCTGTTGCATCCCCGGCGGCATGGTTGGCTTCCAGCTCCCGGTCTGCGGCGTCAGGGTCGTGCAGACGCTCTTGAAGCGCGACTGCCCGTAGGTCTGCGCGAACGACTGCGCGTCGCGGTATTTCTCCACCATCATCTGAAATTGTTGGGGCTTGTTGTAGGGTTTGCCCACTGCCGGCTTGTTCGGGCCGGGCAACGCGTAGGGAGGAATGTTGGCATCGTCGAAGCGCACCACGATGTTGCCATCGGGCGAGCGCATGTCCACCGTAATGCGCACGTCGAAGTAGCCGAAACGATAGGCGCCGCCCTGCACTTTCCAGCCTTGCGGCACTTCAATGGAGAAGGCATGTTCGCTGGGATCATCGTAGCGCACCCAGGTGGTTTTGCTGGCGGGAGCGCCGGCAGCGGCGGTGTTGGCCGGATCGGCCGATTTGGAATTGCAGGCAGTGGCGACCAGCGCCGTGAATAGAGCAACGAGCAGAGTGCGGTTCATCTCGGTTCCTCCCTCACTCGAATTTCGCGGCAAAGTTTACAACAACTTTGGCCGCAATGTTAGGGCATGCGTGAATGTCTCAGAGGGGTATGCGAAAAATCGAGGTGAGAGAGACTCACGAATCTGTAATTCCGAGCGTAGCGAGGAATCCCTACCTTCAGGCATTCGGCTGGTTATAGGGATGCTTCGCTTCGCTCTGCATGACAATGAAGTAGTTAGTCAATCTGAACCAAGCCCGCGCTCGACCCCACAGCCGCCGGATGCTGCGGCGCACGCCACGAATCCAGCGCCGAAACTTGATGCACGCACGACACCGTGCAATGCGGCGCGCAGGATTTCTCGGTCACATACTCACGCCGAATATCCGCCAGCGAATATTTCTCCAGCGGCGTGGCGGGGTAGCCGCGCTGCTGTGAGCAGTAGTGCACCAGGCCGTTCTCGCAGATATAGAGATAGCGCGCGCCGGCGCGGCAGCGCCACTGATTCGGACGCCCTTGCGCAATGTTGTCCTGGAAGGCGTTGATGCGGGTGAAGCTGCTCTTCTCCATCGCCTTCATCTCGTGATAGATGCGCTTTTCTTCGTCGGTGAGCGGCTGCAGCTGGCCGCTGCCGTCGTGAATAATGCCGATGGTCGAGGTGAATCCTAGGCCCAGCGCGCGTTTGCCGATGTCGAGCGCGTCCTGCGGATTGCACACTCCGCCGCCGACCACGGAGTTGATGTTCACGTGGAAGTCGGCGTACTCGGCAAGCAGTTCCAGCTTCTTGTCGAGAACTTTCAGGCTCTTCTTGGAAACGTCGTCGGGAGTGACGTTATCGATCGAAATCTGCAGCCACTCCAGGCCGGCACGGTTCAGCCGCTCGATGCGCTCTGGGACGAGCAGATATCCGTTGGTAATGAGGCCGGAGATCATGCCGTTCTTGCGAATCCGCCGGATCACGTCGTCAAGCTCAGGATGCAGCAGCGGCTCGCCGCCGCTGATGGTGACGGCGGAAGTGCCCAGCTCGCCCAGCTTGTCGATTCTGCGGAACATTTCGTCGAGCGGCACGGGCTTCGAGAAATCATCGAACTCGTTGCAATAGGTGCAAGCCAGATTGCAGCGCCGGATAGGAATAATGTGCGCGAGAAATGGATGGTCGGTCGAGACCATGGCGCGGATGACTTCGCGGGCTCCGCGCAGGTCGCGGTAGAAGCCTTTAAGGCGGCGGCGCAGTTTGGTGCGGGTGGACGGCATCGGCTTGGAATATTAGAGCATAGGGCTGGGCAAGTGAGGCGGTTTCAACAGTGTTTGGGTGGAATTGCGGGGTGAATGGTGAGATTGTTGGCAATTCATGAGATAAAATCAACTTTAGTGAACTACAGAGGCTCATATCGCCACCTCGTGCGGAACGCGAAGGCGGCTATGTTGGCCGCGATCGAAATCTACAACAAGCCACGCTTCGCATACCGCGACGAGTGCTGCGTGATACTACTGCTCAATAGCTGGGAGCTTATCCTAAAGGCCCTGCTGTCAAGAAACGGAAAGTCTATTTTTTATCTCAAAAGAAGGGGCGAGCCCTACGGACGCTTTCTTGGCGTGATGCCTTGGCGAAGGCGGAGACTTACTTTCCAAAGACCCTGCCTGCTTTGCCCACCCGCAAGAATCTGGAACGATTGAGCACATACCGCGACAATTCGGTCCATTTCTACAATGCATCAGGCTTCAGCGTGATTTTGTATTCCCTAGCTCAAACAAGCATCGTGAATTTCAGAGATCTCCTGTACGACTCGTTCCAGATTAACCTTGGGAAAGAAATCTCCTGGCAGTTATTGCCCTTGGGTCTTAAATCGCCTATAGACGCCCTTCAGTACATATCCCAAGGAGCGGATCGAGAAAAAGGCTCGGCCGCCGCTGTTCGCCAGTTTCTTGGCGAACTAGCCAATACAAGCAAAGAGGTCGATAACGCGGGTCTGGATTCTGGGCGTCTCATGTCGGTGTTTACCGTTAAGTTGGAGTCCACCAAGAAGATCGAAAAGGCTGATTTCGTAGTTGGTGTCGAGAAGGCGGGCTCCGCGGCCGGGCCATTGACTATCGTCAAGACGCAGGACCCTAATGTGACTCACCCCTTGCGCCAAAAGGATGTTGTCCGTGAAATCGGCGACCTGCATGGCCGCCCCTTTACCTCCTATACTTTCAAGTGCTCGCTTGGAAGTACGACATGAAGAACAAGCCTCAGTACTGTTGGCGAGCGACCGGTGCCTCCCTCGTCCGATATTCTCGCGATGTTGTCGCGTGGCTTAAGGGGCTTCCGGCCAAAGAGGTCGAAAGCGCGCCTGCCGAATACAGGGAGTCCGAGCGTCGGCGTAGGGCTGGCACGAGGGAGATCGTCGCTTGACTTTGGGGCCCTTGGGGGCTGGGGAAAGCTGGGAATTAGGGTGATTTCCGTCAGGGCTCGGAGAGCTGGCCCTTCAACAATGCCCCTAAGTAGGTCGCCAATTCCGTGACATCGTACTGCCCAATCTCGTAGGCGCGGTCGGCGGCTTGCAGTCCGGCGATGTAAGGCTGTCGGTTCTCGCGGATGCGTTCTGGAACGGTTTTCCTTCCACCTAAAATCCTTCCCTGTTTCATGCAGATCAAGTAGTAACAAGCGGCCCTGGCGGTTCTGCCGTTGCCTTCTATAAACGGATGAATCCAGTTGAGATTCCACAGAGTAAATGCGGCCAGAGCGGTCGGATGGTCCACGATGGTCCAATTCTCGTGGATGAGAGAAAAGAACGCATCCATGAGCCTGGGTACATCATTGAAATGCGGCGGCACGTGATTCCCGACTCTGATCGGCCCTTCCCGGTAACGGCCGCCTAACTGACAAATGTTGGACACCGCCGCGTAGTTCAACGCCCACAGCGTGTACTTGTCGAAAGCCTCAATGCCCTTCTTGAGACCAATTTCGATGCAATTGGATAGAAGGTCATATTGCCGGAGAAGGTTTTGCTCTTCAATTCTTGAATAGAGGGCGGGGTCGTCTTTTTTTCTGACAGACATCTTCAGCTAAGAGATCGTAATAGAGGAAGGCCGATGCCCTACGGCAGCAGTTTGATATTCTCCGAGGCCATTCTGACGCTGTCTTTGGTTATGCGCCCTTCGGAACTAAACGGTGCATTTCCAAATGCAAAGCTGATTCTTTGCTTGCGCAATTCGTCTTCAGTGACTTCTTTTGCTTTGGAGGTTTCCAGTATTTTTGTGAGCTCGGGATCGGTCTCGACATCGCGAAGGAATTGTTTACGGTCAGCCATTTTGTTTTGCCTCCATTGTGGAGGAATTATCGTACGCTTTCCATTCGCCTTATTTTACCACTTGTTTTCCACAGAGATTTACACTCTTGGTGATGGGCGAATGAATGACGGAAAGGTGCTCTGGGTGGCGAGCATCTCCCGTCGATTCCTCGGTAGCCTTGAGACGCCACTCCCTGCCGAAAATCCCCGCCCAAGCTCCGCTTGGACGGGGCCCCCTCAAGAGTGTTTGCCAACTACGTGGCCACGGCCATCGCGCTGTTCGTTTCCTTTGAAGTGGGAAACCTTGTCGAGACGCATTCCCGGCTGGGGCTTGTCGCCACGGTTCGGCTTGGGGCCGCTATAACCGTGCTCGGGATGGAGACGGTTGTTGACGTGGCCGCGGAAGTTGTCGGCGCCATGAAACCATGGGCCGGTGCCAATGAAAACGCCACTCGAAAACCATTCCGAGCCGTAATAGCCGTAGGGAGCGCAGTCGTACGGCGCGGCGTCGTAGTAACCGTAGGGACAGTCCGGCGCGGCTCCGATGCTGATTACTACTTGAGCCTCGGTCTTGGGCGCAGTTACGGCAAAGCAGATTGCAGCAACAGCAGCTAACGCAAGCAACTTAAGTACCTTCATGAACTATCCTCATTCTCGTCGGGGCGGTCATCGATCTAGCCCCTACGCTGTTCACTGTAGTGAATCGGGTGAGTTTGATCTGAGCAATATCGACCACATCCGTGTGGGCTTGTAGCAGGCCAGTTTCACGCTGGGCCAGTCATCAGCATCCCAGCTGTATAATGCCGCCTGTTTGGAAGGCTCGGACCGAAATGAAGCGACCACATCTTGTGATTTTGGGTGCGTGGCTGGTGCACGCGGCAGCGTGGTTCCTTCCAGTCACCAAGGATGGTGTAACGCTCCCCGACGGGCTGCCGGGGTGGCAAGCCTTCCGCGTGGCGTTCACCGCTGTGTGGCCGTATGAGACTTTCAATTTCGACACTTGGTACACTGCGGTGCTTGCCACTGCGAGTGCGGTAACGACGCTGCTCTTCCTATTCGGCTCGCCGTGGGTGGTATGGCGCGGATCGCCGTCTCTATCGCGCGCGTCCGCGTGGGTGGCCGCCGTCGCCTTCGTCCTGAACGTGTACTGGTATTTTCTCTTTTGGTCCGACCGGTCAGACCTCAGGATCGGGTACTTCCTCTGGTGGCTCTCGTTTGTCTTCTTGGCGATAGGACTGTTCGATCTGGCAGGACGCGACAAAACTGATGAGTCCAGGGAAAGGCCACTGGCCCACCCGAACTGATTCTCGCTCGATTTTGTAACGCGCCCGTCGCCCGTTATCTCGCGACGTGAACTGCCCGGTGCCTGTCGGTCACCAACTCCGGATGCACATGCCGGAACGTTTGCGCGATGTGACAGTTCCAGCAGACAGGCTGGAACGCCGAGAAGACATCGGGAAGCTGTTCGGGCCGGAACTCGTTCCACTCCGCCGTGGTGCCATCCGGCGCAAGCAACGCCGGGGCATGATCCAAGTGCTGAAGCCGGCCAAAGCGTTTGTGGCAGTAAACGCAGTCTTGTCCTTCATACCAGTTGGACACAACGTTCCACAGCAGGCAGTTGTCGGGATCCGTCTCCACTTGCTGTAAGCATTCCTGCCCGCAATCTTGGCGCTCGGGCCAGCGGGAGCAGCGGTCCAAACGCAGCGTAGGCTCGCCGAACACTGCGGTTAGAGCTGCCTTTCTCGCGGCCACGTCGACCGCCTCTATCTTGTGGGTTTCTGGACAGGTGATGAGCCGTTTGCCGCGGAAGGTGACATACGTACTCAGAACTGGAATGGAACGAACGAGAACAACCCCGCCTACAACTATAGCGAGAGCGATTAAGAAAAGGCTCAAGGCTGTCATGGGTCACCTCCTGGAGGTCCTTCCGACTTGCCTTGTACGTAGGGGCTGCTGGCCTCTACAGGATGAATACTGAGCGGTGTGCGAGAAAAGGGCGATACTTTGGGTCACCCCTAGTTGTGATCCGGGTCACCCGGCTTTGGCTCCGCCCCTAGGAACTAGCGCAGCGATGGCCATTGCTTCCTAGAGCGCGCGGTCCTAAACTCTGTCTGGCTGGGCCGTCGCGCACTCCACAGGGTGCGGACTCCAGAGCGAGGTAGTTCTAATATGCGCCGTTTCTTGCGACTGCTTCTTGTCCCACTTCTTTTGCCGCTCTCGGCCGCATGGGCACAAACCACTTCTCCCCCCCAACTCCAACCTAGGCCGAGCAACGAAGCACCAGCGCCAGGCAGCGTGGGTCCGCAGATCAGCCTCGACGTTCGCGTCACGGACAAATCCGGTGCGCTGGTGCGCGGCTTGCAAGAGGGAGACTTCGTCATTCTTGACGATAAGCATCCGCAGAAAATCGTATCCTTTCAGGCCGCGGAGAGCGACGCGGCCGGACCGGCAACCGAAATCATCGTAGTCATCGACACCGTCAACGCCTCCTTCGTGGCCGTCACCCGCGCGCACGACCAACTCAAAGCCTTTCTGCTGCAAAATGGCGGCAAGTTGCCGCAGCCGGTGTCGTTGGCCATTTTTTCCGACGCCGGGCTGCAAACGCAGAACGGCGCGACTCGCGACGGGAATGCCTTGGCGGCCCAATTCGACCAACAGGCGAGTGCGCTGCGGACTGAGCGCCGATCCCAGGGCGTTTACGGCGCGGAGGATCGCCTTAACTTGTCGCTCAACGCCCTCATCCAGCTAGTTGACGCGGAGAAAACCAAACCGGGAAGGAAACTGATGATTTGGATCAGTCCGGGATGGCCGTTGCTCTCGGGGCCGAATCTTATATTCTCGCCCAAACAAGAGCATCGGCTTTTCGATTCCATTGTGGGGATTTCCGCCCAGCTTAGGCAGGCCCAGGTTACGCTTTATAGTGTCGACCCCTTGGGGCTGGCCGATGCTGCTTCAACCCAGACTACGTATTACAAGGAATTTGTGAAGGGGGTCAGCCAGCCCACCCAATCGCTGCCCGGCTACCTGGGTCTGCAGGTGCTCGCGGTTCAGAGTGGAGGGCTGGTGCTCAATTCCAGCAATGACCTGACGACTGCCATTGCAACCTGCGCGGCGGATGCGCAGAGTTTTTACGTGCTATCGTTCAATGCTCCTCCGCCCGACAAGCCGAATCAGTACCACACCATTGCGGTGAGGGTAGAGAAGACGGGGGTGACGGCACGCACCCGGAATGGCTACTACGACCAGATGCCGGAGCAAAGGCCCTCGCCGGCGAATTTCAATATTCCGGTCCAGTAGAAGCGTGAGGCTGTTTTAAGGCCGCAGTGCTGTCCCGTTCTTTCTCAGCTCTCCAGGATCACCTGTGCAATCGCCGTCTCCGGCGTGTGCGATAGAGAAAGAGCCACATGCGCCGCGCCGAGCCTGGCGGCGAACTCGGCGGCCTTGCCATGAAAGGCAATGGTGGGGCGTCCTCCGGGCTGGCGGCAGACTTCCACGTCGCGCCAGCGCACGCCGTGGTTCCAGCCCGTGCCCAGCGCCTTCATGCCGGCCTCCTTGGCGGCGAATCGGGCAGCGTAACGCTCAACCCGGTTGGCCTTCGATTCGCAATAACGGATTTCCGCTTCAGTGAAAATGCGATGCAGAAAGCGGTCGCCAAACCGCTGGATGCTATGCGCAATGCGCGGAACTTCCGCCAGGTCGATGCCAGTGCCGACGATCATGGCTCAAGGTAGCACAAGCCAGCGCGCGCCCGCCGATCGCCTCTCGCAGCTTTTAGACCCGCCAATAATCGGGCCGCCAATTCTGCACGGCTTTCTTGATGTCGGTGCGAGAGAGGTTCTCGGACAAGGTACGTTGTACCAGAGCCGCTACTTCCTGATCGGGAGCGAAGCGCAAACCAATTAATTGGTCCTCGGTTAACTTGGCGATCTGCGGGCGCTGGGACTCGGGCAATAGCGTTGCCAGACGCAACCTCTCCTCCAGCCGAATGATACGGTCCTGCACCTTCAGGGAGTAGATCCGTATCCTGAGAACTGCGGTCACGGCAGCCGTGGCCAAAACCACTCCCCAGGCGGAGTAAAAGCAGGGATGCCGCACCAGCACTACTACGCTCACGATCCAGGAAATGGCAAAGACGGGAAGCAAGAAAAAATGAAAGGGAGGATCGAGGCGGGTGTGATTGGCAAAATTCTGCGGAGATTTCTCGGCCATTGTTTGTTCCTCTTCTTGCACGTTGAACGTTAGCCCCTGAAATACAGGTACGATCCAAGGATGCAGCATAGCACCAATGTCGATCCAGCCACTTCACGCCAATCCCAACCGGCGCGGGTGTAGTCCTTATCGGCTTGCGTGGTCGTGGCGAAAGTCAGGTTCTGAATGGCCGCGTAGTCCGGCTCGGCGGTCATGTAGCTCACTACCACCATGACCAGGATCGACACCAACGTGATGAGCACGCTGAAATATTGGAAGTAGAAATTGTTGACGATCCAGAGGAACGAACCCGGGGCGTATCCGGACTGAAATCCTGGCAGGCCGAGGGTCACGGGCGTATCCACAAGCAGACGGAAAATGCCTAACATGAAACCCACGATCATGGCCCACAGCGCGCCCATGGCGTTCAGGCGCTTCCAGAATACGCCGAAGAAAAACACCACAAAAATAGGCGGAGCCAGATAGCCTTGAACCTGCTGCAAATAGTCGTAAAGGCCATGCGCGTTCTTGATCACCGGAATCCAGGCCAGCGCGACCAGCACCATTCCGGCGGTGGCAATCCGGCCGGTGCGCACGATTTGATGCTGGCTGGAGGCCGGCTTCCACTTCTGGTAGAGATCGACGGTAAATAGCGTGGAGCAGGCGTTGAATACTCCCGCCAGTGAACCCATCAAAGCGGAGAGCAGTCCGGCAACCACCAGACCGCGCAACCCCGGAGGCAAAAGATACTGCACCAATAGCGGGAACGCACCCTGGGCCGCGGCCGGGATGGCGTGGCCGTTCGGTCCGAGGATGGCGGCCAACTCAGGAATCTTACCGCTCTTGGCTAGAGCAAAACAGACCATGCCCGGGACAATGAACAGGTAAACCGGAGCCAGCTTCAGAAATGCCGCGAAGATGGCGCCGCGGCGGGCCACGGTCTCATTCGGCGCGCCCAACGCGCGCTGCACAATGTATTGATCGGTGCACCAATACCACAGGCCGATGATGGGAGCACAAAACAGCATGCCCAGCCAGGGATAATTGCCGTTGAAATACCAGGCTTGTTTTACCAGTTGGCCGGCGGCGTTGGTCTCGATCACCGGCGACCAGGTGCCCTGCACCCCCGCCGGAATGAGCGGCTTCCAGAGATTGAACATGTCGGAACCGCACCAGTAGCGAAGTTCGCTGATCCCGCCCAGCTTCACCAATCCGTAGATGGTGAGCGAAGCCGAACCCAGAATCAGGACGAACGTCTGCACCGCGTCGTTATAGGCCACCGCGCGCATACCGCCCAACGAGGTGTACAAACCGGTCAGCAAGATAACCAGGACGGAACCGATCCAGAAGCTGTCGATGTCGGTCG